>JAJYRE010000011.1 GCA_021794235.1 Nanobdellota archaeon | reverse complement strand
CCGATCTGCAGTATGGATCTGCTGGACGAGACGTTGGACGATATCAGAAGGGTTATCGGTGTCGCCAGGCCTATCGCACACGGACACGCGATTATGACGACGGACACCAGTGACAGTATAGTTATCTCATATACCATTCCGCTGCCTATGGAACTGAGATAGAGGAACCATACAACCGCTGACACCACAGCGGCCGCTATCACTACGGGCACGAAATACGCCGAGAATCTGTCCGCGAGCTTTTGTATCTTTAGCCTGCCGGATGCGGCCTGTTTTATCAGTATATACATCTTGCTTATGGTCGTATCCTTTCCCGTCCTGTCAACTCTGACTCTTATCGCACCGTTGAGATTTATCGTACCTGACGTTACCCTTGATCCGTTCAGCTTCATGACCGGCTCCGCCTCCCCTGTCAGCATAGATTCATCAATCTCGGTAGTCCCGTCGGATACTGTCCCGTCAACCGGAAGAACCTCCCCTGGTTTTATCAGGATGACATCGCCTTCCTTCAACGTATCGGTCTTTACGTCTTCTACGTTCCCTTTGTCGTCTACTCTGTGAACCCGCTGCGGTATTCTCTCTATCAGTTTGTTTGCAGCCGCGTTCGCTCTCACCTCTGTCAGGCTTTGTATGTAATTGCCCGTCAGGATTATCGCTATTATCGATGCGGAGGCGTCGAAGTAGGCGGATGAGCCCGGTATCGATGCTGGAAACAGCGTTATGTAGAGTGAAAAGAAGAACGCAGTCAGCGTACCTATGCTTATCAGCAGGTCCATGTTTCCCGAGCGCATCTTCAGCGACTGATAAGCTCCCCTATAGAAAAGAAGCCCGGAATAAAACTGCACGGGTATCGCCAGAGCAAGCATTAGGTAATCCTTGTAGCCGTAAGTTAGCAGGTAATTGATAAGCAGTATCGGTATCGTAAATCCCCATGCGATCGTGAGTGCGACTTTCTCCCTCTTCTTTTCCTCCTCCGGCTTTTGGAATTTTACCCTGCACGTGGTGGAGCAGAAGTAATAGACTCTCGCGTCCTGTGTCGCCGTTATCTCGGAAGTATCAGGGACGTACATCCCGCAAACCGGATCTGTAGGCATTATCTCCCCCTCTTTCTGTTGGACTGCGCTTCTATCGAGTTTGAAGCTATCCAGATATTGCAGCTCTCATGCACGGAGCACCATGCTTCGCACATCTCTGCGTGCTTTTTGTCCTTATAGTGGAGCCCGCAGACAGGACACTTAAATCCGGTTTCCTGATTCTTTGTCATCTCGTGTATTTGACGGGGTTGAGGTCGAACTTCTTTTTGCAGTCGGCGGAGCAAAAATAGTAGACTCTTCCGTCGTAGTCGCTGCTGAACTCTGAGTTCTCGTCGACCTTCATGCCGCACACTGGGTCTTCCATGGTTATCTAATTAGATTAAACACGCCGCGAATTTAAGGATAAACGTCAAAAACCTGTCAGTCCTTTGCCGCCTCTGGTTTTTCCTTGTTCTTTCCGAAGTACTTTCTAAGCATTAGGAAGAACACCGGCAGCTGATAGACGTAGAATACGGCGTTCCACAGTCTGCCGTAGTATTCGTTCGCGACTGGGTTCGAGAACGCCATGTAGTAGGCTACTGTGTTTATCGCGCTGCCAGCCTCATAGGCAAGCGCATAGGCCGTGGCTTTCGCTCTGTCCTTCGCGGTCGCCGCAAGGGAGATCATAGTAGCGCTCTCCTGCAGAAGCGCCAGATCGTACCACTGGTGTCCTCCTATGGAGAGATTCGTGTAAAAGAACGGGAGACCGACTCTGGTATCGTAGCCGAAATCTTTGCTCCAGTTTGCGACGCCTATAGAAAGCGCGCCGAGGGATGCTATGTACGGTCTTAACAAACCTATCTTCTCTCTGTAGTAGTTCTTGGCCTTTGACCAAAAACCCTGCTTTTTCGGCTCTTGTCCTGGATCCTCGCCTAAAATCTGCTCAAGATTTTCGGTCATTATTAGATTGCGATTGCACGCATTTTATAGTTTACTCTAAACACTGTGCGAGGAGGTTATCTGGATCCGCGCTTTTCGGTCCTTGAGAAGTACGTAAAGAGGAAATAGAATGCGAATGAAGCGGCGAACGAAACCACTGCGAGAAGGTTCTGGGGTATGGGGACGTATTCGGACAGGCTCAAGTACTGTGTCGAAGGATACACCCATATAGTCACGGCGATGTAGCCCCACATTATAAGGAAGTATATCCACAGCGCCTTAAAAAGCGAAACCAGCATTCTCCTGTCAGCCATATACAATGTTTTGTATGCACCCTGTATTTATAGAGCAATCGGCCTTCGCAACGAATACTTGGATTAAAGTATATAACGTTAAATCTGTAAAGTAATCATATGGCGCCCGATGATGAGCTGGTCGACAATTATAACGTAATAACCGACGGTATAGTAGCCCACGTTAAGATACTAAAAGCTAAGGACAAGTTCACCCTTCTTTACAATATAGACGTACCTATGCTGGACCCGGCTACAAAAGCGATACTGAACGAGATACGTACGCAGCTGATAAAAGAGGATCCCACGAAGATACAGCAGCTTTCCCAGGAGACTTCCCAGAAGCTTAAGGTCGAATTCCTGGATTTGGTTTCCAATAAACTGAAAAGATTGATGCCAGGCCTTCAGGATTCCGTCTACATAGACCTTTCCGCGACCCTGCTGCACGAAATGTTCGGCCTTGGCGTCATAGAGATACTGGACAACGACCCGAATCTTGAAGAGATAGTGGTCAACGACTCCAAGTCCCACGTCATGGTCTACCACATAAAGTACGGGTGGCTGGAATCCAACATAAAGATTGAGAGCGAGGCGAAGATAGAGGCGTTCTCGCAGCAGATAGCAAGAAAAGTGGGCAGGCAGATAACCAATCTCAATCCACTGCTTGACGCACAGCTTATGAACGGGGACCGTGTGAACGCGACTCTCTACCCGATATCCACCCACGGAAACACGCTAGACATCAGAAAGTTCAAGGCAGAGCCGTGGACGATAACGCAGTTTCTGAAGATAGGTACGGTTTCACCCGAGCTTGTCGCGTTCGTATGGCAGGCCATACAGTACGAACTCTCGTTCATAGTAACGGGAGGTACGGCGGCCGGTAAGACGAGTATCCTTAACGTATTCCTCCCTTTCATCCCGCCGAACCAGAGGGTGATAACGATAGAGGATACTAACGAGCTTGTCCTCCCTAACTTCATGCACTGGGTGCCGATGCTTACGAGACAGCCGAACTCGGAGGGGAAGGGTGAGATAACCATGCTTGACCTTCTGATAAACTCCCTTAGAATGAGGCCCGACCGTCTGGTAGTTGGTGAGATCAGAAAGAAGGAGGACGCGCAGACGCTTTTCGAGGCGCTTATGACGGGTCACTCGGTTTACGCTACTATGCACGCAGAGACCGCACAGCAGGTAGTGAAGAGGCTTCTTTCCGAGCCGATAAATCTTCCCGATATAGAGGTCGCGACACTGGACCTGATAATAGCGTCTTTCAGGCAGAGAAGGACGGGTCTGAGAAGGATACTCGAAGTAGCCGAGATCGTAGAGAGGATGACCGCGGGTAAATCTGAGCCTGTGACGAACAACATATTCGAATGGAAGGCGAGGACGGACAAGATAGAGAGGACGATGAACGTTTCGCAGAAGGTAGCAAACAAACTCCAGCTGTATTCCGGTCTTACGACCGAAGAGATAGAGCAGGACCTTGTGGAGAAGAAAAAGGTCCTTGACTGGATGGTTAAGAACGAAATAAACAACGTCAACAAGATAGGCCTTACCGCCAGTATATATTATACGGACAAGGACAAACTGATGGAAATAATCGAGAGGAACGGCAATCCTGAGCTGCTAGAGAACCTGTAGGCCTATGGCAAAGAAAGTACCTACGATAATGATAAGCGAGGACAAGGCCCTATCCGTATCGAAGCCGCTCAAAAGATACGCAGACAAGCTTAAGGGCCTGGCGCCCACAATAGAGAACGATCTCATAGAGGCGGGGATTAACATAAACTACAGGGACTATCTTGCAGCGGGCATACTCGTAGTGGGGCTTCTTACCGGGCTTCTGGTGGGAGTCTCCGGACTGATGGCGCTCATCGCATGGAAGAAGCAGCTGCTTACCATGAACCTTGGACTGATACTGTCCCTTATGATTATAGTAGTTCCGCTGGTCTACATGATCTACTTTGCCAACTATCCCAAGCTTCAGGCGCAGAAGAGGAAAAAGAAGATAGACGAGAAGACGATATTCGCGATAAGGGAGATTATGATTAAGGTAGGTTCGGGCGAGCCGATATTCAACGCGCTCCTTGATATAGCAAACGGCGACTTCGACGTTGTCTCGGACGAGTTCAAGATAACCGTAGAGGAGATACAGACAGGAATCTCGCAGGAGACCGCGCTGGGGAACCTGTCGAGAAGGGTGCCGTCGCAGTCTCTGAAGAGGGCGATAGACATAATAGTGAACACGATAAAATCGGGTAGCGACATCCATGAGACCCTTGCGCTCATCAATGACATGCTGATAAAGAAGCAGCAGTCGGACATGCGTGCATACGCGGGAGAGCTGACGCCGATGTCGATGGCGTACATGCTTGTCTCCGTGGTAATGCCAAGCCTCGGAATGTCAGTTTTCGTCATACTCGGTTCGCTCGCACATATGAACATACAGGACCTGATATACATGATACCGCCGTTCCTTGCGATATTCCAGATATTCTTCATGGGGATGGTCGGCGGCAGGAGGCCGGCGATAGGCGTATGAGACGAAGTGAGAATAGTCCACTGTCACTGGAGAAACTGGCTCTGCTTTTCCCGGAGACCCTCAGGTATCCTGTAGAGGAGGGCATAGTTTATTCGCAGATACCGACCGAAAATCTTGATAGGACGATAGGGAAGATGCTGGTGGTGTTCGGGGTCATAGGAATACTCGGAGGAATCCTGGTATTCGTCTTTCTTCACAATGTGCTTTACGCCATAGCCGCAGTGCCGGGTCTTTTCCTCGGAGCCTACTTCATAGCAAGGTCTCTGCTTGGAATGCTGTCAGATTCCGTCTCAAACCAGATAGAGAAGTCCCTGCCGGACATGCTTCTGCTTATGGCGGCGAATCTCAGGGCGGGTATGATCCCGGAAAACTCCTTCCTGGCGTCCATGAAACCGGAATTCGGAAAACTCAATGTACTGCTTAACCACGCGGCCATAGAGACGCAGGGCAACAAGGACTTCGCACAGGCCCTGATAGAGATGTCTAACCGCACAAACTCCATGTTCTTCAAGGACAGCATAAGGATAATCGCGGAAGGCCTTAGGTCGGGTGCGGAGTTGCACACGATACTTGAGAACCTGGCTACGAACCTCCTCCAGAACGAGAGCATAAGAAACGACATGAGGGCGCAGGTCAGAAGCTATTCGCTTTTTATATTCATCGCATCGACTGTCGCGGCACCGCTGCTTTACGGGGTGTCGTCGTTCCTTATAGGGATACTGGACAGCATAGGAGGGGTATCCGGACCCAGCACTTCGGTGCCGTCTACTGCGATAGGCCTGTTCTCATCCTTCTCGCTGCCGCACGTGTCCATAACCCTCGTTCTTACGGTGTCGGTAATAAACGTGATTATAACGACGGCTTCCAGTGCGTTCCTTAACGGGATACTCACGACCGGTAAGGCGAAGAACGGACTGAAGAGCCTGCCGGTATTTGTAGGGATAGGGCTCGTCATATTCTTCGCCGTAAGGCTGGGTGTAGGAACGCTTTTCGTAAGCCAGCTGACGAGCGGCGGCGGATCCGCGTTCTAAACGGAGTTTATTATAAATATCTAGGCCGGGATATTATATCTGATCGGCGTGGGCTCATGGTCTAGTGGTTATGACGTCTCCCTCACACGGAGAAGGCCGGGAGTTCGAACCTCCCTGGGCCCATTTCTTTTTTGGGTTAAAAAGCAAGGTTTATAAACACGGAAATTATAGGAGTTGTATGGATAGCAGCGAGCAGAAAGCCGTGTCTAATCTAAAGATATTCGCCGTTCTTCTTCTCGTTGGGATTGTTCTGTCGTTTGTACCGTTCATTTCGATAATCGGCTCGATTTTGAGCATAGTCGCATTGATATTCCTTATGCTGTCGTTCAAACTGCTTTCGGGCAACGACAAGAATTTCAAGATGCCTTTCGAATTCACGCTGCTCAGTCTGATAGGACTGGTGCTTATGATTGCCGGACTATTCGTAATGTTCGGATCTGCCGTACTCAGTGCCGGTTTTTCGAACATAGCCGCGTCGTTACTGGCGCCATCGGTGTCAACGGGCGGTTTGATAGCAGGTACCGCGATGATGATTGTAGGCGCGATACTCGCACTGATAGGATTCATCGCAGGCGTTATACTCGGATTATGGAGAGTTGGAAAGAAGTACAATTCAAGCATGATATCCATAGGTGCAATCTTCCTGATAATACCGGTGCTTGACATCGTCGGAACGATACTCATAATAGTAGGCCTTCTAAAATTACAATAAACCGGGATTTCTGGTGTCCGTTCAGGATTTAATACTAATGGGTCCTTTGATGCGGATATCTATTTTATCCTGAGATAGTCGCTGTGCATGAGCACTTTGAGGAGGACCAGCACCAGGATTGCTATGATGAACGCGGCCGCGACGGAGTACATGGTGGCGTTTATTGCACACTGCTGGGAGAACGATCCCTTTAGTATAGACGTGTTTGCCGATGCCAGGTTCCCGGCTGATATGCTGCAGCTGTTGTAGTTCACGAATATCAATGGGTAGAGGACTGCGGCGACGGCTGCCCCTATTGCGGCTATAAAGGGCTTCGTGTGCGGTTTTTTCTGCTTTGTGGAGTCTATGGCTACGTTTATGCCCTGGCTTTTCAGCTGCTCTACGTATTTGTCCGCAAGACCCATTAGAATTCTATGTGTTTTGTTATAAATAAAGTCTGTGTTCTCTTGATGACTTTATCGTCCGAGATATCGGATTTTACCAGCCTGTCGATATTCTCATCGGTTCCATTTACTGTAAACATAAGATTCCATTCCCCCTTCAGCACGAACGCGCTGCTGACGATCCTGTTCTCGGATATCTTCTTTATCGTGGATGATAAGTTCCCATCCGTCGGCTCGTTCATCTCGACCATTATCAGGGCGGTCTTGCCGTCGCCGTTCTTTTCGTAGTCTATATTTACCTTCAGGCCCTGTATATATCCGGATTTCTTCAGTTTGTTGAACTGGTAGTATGCAGTTGATTTGGGTATGCCGAGCTTTTGGCCTATTACTTTGATGCTCTCACCTTTTTTCAGGAGATTTAGGAACTCAAAATCATTGCTGTTCATATCCATAGCAACCCATCCTACGATATTACTATAGATATTACCCCGCTTAAAAGCTTATTCGGCGGAGGGGGAGCGATATTCCGATGCGCCTTTTCCCCAACCGTCCAGAGGACAGAAAATAAGGATGCCGCCGAAAGGCACACATATGTTTATATACTTAAAAAATTTTAAAAAAGAATATGGTGCTTGAAAACTTAACAACGACAGCAGTGACTGCTACCGGCACCGCACTTTCTACCGCTTTATACGCCGTAGCCGCCGCAATCGCAATAGCCGGCGGTCTTATAGGTACAGGCCTTGCACAGCAGGGTATAGGTGCCGCGGGTATGGGAATAATCGCAGAGAAACCCGAAAAGTTCGGACAGGTTCTTTTCTTCTTCGTTATTCCGGAAACGCTGTGGATTATAGGATTCGTATTGGGGCTTATACTTTTGCTTCAGATACTTTAAATTTTCTGGATTATGGGGTTAGAGGAGATAGAGGAACACATTAAACGAGAAGAAAAATCAAAGATAGTAAAGATTTCTACAGAGGCGAAGAGAAAGTACTACGAGATACTCACTGAGTCCGCCAGGAAGGCTGAGGAGATAAACGCTGCGTCCGACCAGAAGATCAGGGACGAAGTTTCCGAGCTAATTGATTCCGAGATAAATTCTGCGAGGGTCGAAGCGGAGAGAAGGTACAATCTCGCCTACTCGAACAAACTGGAATCAAACGTCAGGAAGATACACGATGCCCTCCAGGACTTCGTTAAGACCGAGGCGTACAACAGCTTCCTTTTCGAGATAATAAACAGGATAACGAAAAGCCTCGGGGAGGACTCTGAGATATCGGTGAATCCGAGGGACCTTAAGATGGCGAAGGAGAAGTTCCCTAATCTCAGGATAATCGCTTCGAAGGCAAAATTTATCGGTGGAGCAAAAGCCGTCTCACCGGACGGGATGACAGGCATTGACCTCTCACTGGAGGATGTCATGAGGCGGAAGAGAGAGGAGATAATATCCAGGATCTCCGGCTACATAGCGGAGTAACCATGGATTCGGTATACACCGGTGCTTACGGCAGACTGAAGGCGCTCACTATCGACCTTCTCGACAAAAAAATGTTGGACGAGATTGAGAGAAGGGGAAAATCGGAATTTATACCTACGCTCAGCAACACTCCATACAGGGAGGAGATAGACGCATTCTATAACATGTACGGCCTGCCTGAGGCCATAGAAGTCATAGTAAACTCGCATATGATGAAAAATGTCAGGAACGCGGTGAAGCTTGTCCCCACCGGAGCCCGTCCGATACTCGAGGCCTATATGGGAAAATGGGACATAGAGAACATAAGGCTCATACTCTATTCGAAGATGAGGAACTTCAGCGTCAGCGGCACGGAGGCCTTCCTGGTGGTCGACAGGAACATGCCCGTGGGGACATACAGCGGTTTCATATCCAAAGAGGAATATGCTAACATGATAGAGAAGAGCAGCACGGAGGAAGTGATAGAACTGGCCGCCAAGTACTGGTACGGCACAAAGCTTATGGAAGCCATAAACTCGATATCGACTATGGCCGATGTGGACAAGGCGCTGCTGAACGTGGAGATAGCCTACTATGAAAACCTGATGGACAAGTTCAGGTTCTACAACGGCGATGAGGGGCCCCTTTATGAGTTCTTCAGGAAGCTGATAGACATACGCAACATAATGGCCGCGGCCAGGTTTAAGCAAAACCAGATAGAAGGGGAAGTCCAGATTGCGAAGGGCGGTTACGTCGGGCATGATGTCATCAATTCCATCGTTTCATCACCCGTCTCCGAGTGGAAGAGCAAGATACCGTTCAAGATAGACGGTGCACTGAAAATGTTCGAGGACAGCAAGCTGATGAGTTTTTTGGGTACGGCGATGCTTACGGACCTGTACGGTACTTACCTGCCGGTATTCAAGAGGAGCGCGATGTCGCTGGAGTACGTTTTCTATTTCATAATACGGTCGGAGGTCGAAAGGAACGAACTCCTAGGGATTTGGTTCAAGGAATACCACAATCTGCCGCAGGAAAAAGCAGAACTTATAAGGATGACAAAACAAATAGAACTATGAAATCGAACGACGTTGCTGTTATAGGGGAGAGGGAAGCCGTCCTGGGATTCAAGCTTCTGGGCGTGCGAAACGTCTTTATGGAGACGGGAGAAAAAGCCGCGGACAAGCTGAAGGACCTTCTCTACCAGAAGGCGCACGATCTGATAATAGTCTCCGAGGATGTCAGGGACAGCCTTGACAACAAGACGATATACGATGCTGAGAACTCGCTCAGGCCAATAGTTTTATTTATGCCTAGCATGAAAGGTGAAAGGACTGAGGAGTCTTTGGAGGAATTTTCAAAAAGGGTATTGGGAGTTGATATATGGAACAAGGGATGATTACTAGGATTTCTGGTGCTGTTGTAGAAGCCATAGACGTGGATAAACCGAAGATGAATGACATTGTGAGGGTGGGAGACGCCGGACTTATAGGCGAGATAGTCAGACTTCATGAAGACAAGGTGGTAATACAGGTCTACGAAGACACCACGGACTTGAGGGTTGGGGAGAAAGCCGTTAACACATACGCACCCCTTTCCGTAAAGCTTGCGCCGGGTCTGCTCGGTTCTATCTTCGACGGTGTACAGAGGCCCCTGGAGAAGATAATGGAAGAGAGCGGTGATTTCATACAGAAGGGTGTGAACGTTGACCCTCTTGATACCGGGAAGAGATGGAAATTCAATCCGAAAGCCAAGGCTGGCGATGAGGTCGGACAGGGCTCTATAATAGGAGACGTCGATGAGACATCACTGGTGAAACACAAGGTCCTGGTCCCCGTCGGGATAAGCGGTACGATAGAATCCATAGAGGAGGGGGAGTTTACCATAAACGATACCATAGCAGTTATAAAGACCGAAAAGGGAAAGAGCGAGATTAAAATGATGCAGGAGTGGCCGGTCAGAAAATCGAGGCCGGTTGTGGAGAAGTTTCCTCCGAATATACCGCTTATAACGGGGCAGAGGGTCCTCGACACGTTCTTCCCCGTTGCAAAGGGTGGAACGGCGGCGATACCTGGACCTTTCGGAAGCGGAAAGACGGTCACGCAGAACGCGCTTGCGAAGTGGTCTGACGCGGATATAATAGTTTACGTAGGATGCGGTGAGAGGGGAAACGAGATGACAGAAATGCTCAGCTCTCTTCCGAAGCTTAAGGACCCGAAGAGCGGTAAACCTTTGATGAACAGGACGATACTTATAGCGAATACATCGAACATGCCGGTAGCAGCCAGGGAAGCCAGCATCTACACGGGAGCGGCTATAGCCGAGTACTACAGGGACATGGGTTACAATGTCGCGCTTATGGCGGACAGTACGTCCAGGTGGGCGGAGGCCCTGAGGGAGCTGTCAGGACGCCTGGAGGAAATGCCGGGTGAAGAGGGATACCCCGCGTATCTTAGCTCGAAGATAGCGGAGTTCTACGAGAGGGCCGGAAGGGTGAAGACCCTCAGCGGAAAGACAGGATCTCTGACTCTTATCGGAGCGGTTTCGCCGCCGGGAGGAGACATATCCGAACCTGTTGCGCAGTCCACGCTTAGGGTGACGCGTGTATTCTGGGCATTGGACGCATCGCTGGCAAACGCAAGACACTTCCCTTCGATAAACTGGCTCAACAGCTATTCCCTTTACGAAGAAGACCTGAAGGACTGGTACGAGACCAACGTCAACAAGGGCTGGAGTCCGCTGAAGATGGAGCTTATGGGAGTTCTCGCCCGTGAAGCGGAAGTGAACGAGGTCGTACAGCTTGTAGGATACGATGCCCTGGCGGAAAGCGATAAGCTTACTCTCGACATAGCTAAGGTGATACGTGAGGACTTCCTTCAGCAGAACGCTTTCGATGATATAGACGCGTTCACGTCGATTACAAAACAGTACAATATACTAAATTCGATAAAACGGCTTATGGAGGCCGAAAGGAAGGCCGTTGAAAACCAGATTCCCGTATCCAGGTTCCAGGGGATAAAGGCGAAGGAGATGATCGCCAAAATGAAGCTGGTCACAGATGACAGGCTGGACGATTACGTAAAGGAATTCGATGGGGCTCTCGGGGAAATAAACGCCAAAAAGGAGGCAGAGTGATATGAATGACGTATACTATAAGGACATAAAGAAGATTACAAACATACTGTTGTTCCTGGAGAACGTAAAGAATCCCGCATACAACGAACTTGTAGAGGTCGAATTGGAGGACGGGAGAGTGGTCTCCGGACAGGTCCTGGACGCGGGTGAAAAGTTTACGGTAATCCAGTCGTTCGGTGAAACGACAGGAATGAACATAGGTACTACAAAAGTCAGGCTCACGGGAGAGACTGCGAAGTTCACGGTGAGCGAGGACATACTCGGAAGGGTATTCAACGGACTTGGCGAGCCCATGGACGGCGGACCTGCCGTATTCAACGGCGAGAGAAGGGACATAAATGGTGCGCCTATCAACCCGTACGCGAGGGAAGAGCCGTCGGAATTCATACAGACAGGCATATCATCGATAGACGCGATGAACACCCTGGTCAGAGGACAGAAGCTCCCAATATTCTCCGCATCGGGAATGAAGCACAACCAGCTTGCTGTCCAGATAGTCAGACAGGCGAAGATTCTTGGGGAAAACGAGAAGTTCGCCATAGTCTTCGGAGGCATAGGTATAACGAGTGAGGCTGCTAATTTCTTCAAGAGCGAATTCGAGAACTCGGGCGCCCTGGTCAGGACAGTTGCATTCCTTAACCTTTCATCGAGTCCGTCGATGGAGAGGATAATACTGCCAAGGATAGCGCTCACAGCTGCCGAGTATCTGGCGCACGACAAGGGCATGCAGGTTCTTGTCATACTAACGGACATGACCAACTACTGCGAAGGCCTGAAGGAGATATCCGCTGCGAGAGAGGAAGTCCCCGGAAGAAGAGGATACCCTGGTTACATGTACACGGACCTGGCCAGCATATTCGAGAGGGCCGGAAAGATAAAGGAGAAGGAGGGTTCTGTAACGATGATTCCTCTGCTTACGATGCCCGGCGACGATATAACCCACCCGATACCGGACCTTACGGGTTACATTACGGAAGGACAGATAGTTATGAGCAGAGACTTGGAAAAGAAGGGAGTCTCTCCGAACATCGACGTTCTTACTTCGCTGTCGAGGCTTATGAACCAGGGTATCGGAGACGGCAAGACGAGGGAAGACCACAGGAACGTTGCGAACCAGCTTTTTGCCGCGTACGCGAGGGGAAAGGACCTGAAGAGCCTTGCGGAAGTCGTGGGTGAAGGCGCACTCTCCGAGAGCGACAAGAAGTTCGTAAAATTCTTTGACGTGTTCGAGAAGAAATTCGTCAATCAGGGATACGATCAGGACAGGACTATAACGGAGACTCTTGACCTGGGATGGGAGCTCCTGAGCATGCTCGACAAGAGCGAGATGAAGAGACTTAAAGGGGCTGAAATTGAGAAATATGGCAAGTGGAAATAAGACTGCCAACATAAAGACGACGAGGCTTGAGCTCATCAGGACAAAAGCCAGGATAAAGCTGGCGAAGAAGGGCCTTGAACTGCTTAAGATGAAAAGGAAGAAGCTCGTCTTCACTTTCTTCGATATAGTGAGACAGATAAAGCTGTCGAAGGCTGAGGTGAAGACCACGCTCGAACGGGCGATAGAGAGCACGAAGATAGCCGAGATGATAGAAGGCAGGCTCAAGCTTGAGATGATAGCCGAGGAGCAGAGCAGGATAAACCTTGGACTCAGCGCCAGCAATGTCATGGGTATAATAATATCACAGGTCGACTGGGAGGAGGAGACCCGGACCAAGGTCGTGGGAAGCGTACTGAGCCTTCCGATAGCTATAGGAGACGTCAAGCTTGCGTACCTTGAGCTGTTCAGGATAATAATAGACATATCGCAGAAGGAGACGACGCTGAGAAAACTTCTGAAGGAGATACAGAAGCTGAACATGAGGATAAACGCGATAGACTACAATATAATACCGTCGCTCAACAACAAGGTCAGATACATAAAGCAGAAGCTGGATGACTTTGAGAGGGACAGAACGGTATCGCTGAAGTACATAAAGGCGAGGATAAGCCAAAATGGATAACTACAGACGGTTTGATGTGATAAAGAAAGCCGTACTTATGATCAATGTGGTGGCGAGCATAGCGCTGATAGCCGTTGTAGTCATAGTGAGATGATATGGAAAGTGAAATCGAAACGCTGAAGAGGATAAAGGAACTCGAGACCGAGGCGAAGAAGAACGTAGATGAAGCCGAGGCGAAGGCTGCAAAGCTCGTCGAAGAGGCGAAGAGGAAAGCCGAAGAGGACATTCTCAACGCCCAAAAAGAATCCGAACACAGATACGAAGAGGCGATTCTTCAGGCGAAGGGGAAGGCGGACAAGGAGAGGAAGAAGATTTTCACGGAGAACACAGCTAAGATAAACAGGCTCGGGGACATCGAGAAGGACAAGATGCTAAGAGTATTGGATGAAGTATTCCGAGAGAGGATTTGAAGGATGTTCAGGCCCGCTAAGATAATAAAAGTCAGGATGTTTGTAACAAAAAAGAACTACGACGTCCTGATGGATATCCTGAACGATACGGCTGCGATGCACGTGGAACCCCTCAGTCAGATGGACAGGGAGGTCATAGGCAGCCTGGAAAGCGGGGAGCACTACAAGGAACTCAACGAACTCCTCCAGCATTTCAGGACTCTGGAATCGCACCTGGTGCCGAGGACGCCCGGAAGAAAAGTATCCTTCAAGAGCACGCTAGCACTCATAGCCAGCGCAAGAAAGCTGAAGATATGGGACAGCGTCTCCGAACTCGTCGGGGGGCTCAATGCAAACAACACTGCCAAAAAGGAAGTGGTGGACAGGATAGGGGTTTTAAAGAAGCTTACACAGTTCGGCGAAGACGTATCGATTCTATCGAGCGATAGGGTCTCTTCATTCATACTTTCAAAGACCGACTCTGACAGGAAGACCAAGAACAACGTATTCGAAAGCCTGAAGGCCTCGAAGAAGTACACCGTATTCAATATCGGAGAAACCGTCGTAGCCAGCGTAAAGAAGGAGCAGAGGGAGGAGTTCGCAACGGTGTGCAAGAACAGCGGAATAAGCATAGAATTCATACCTCCCATGCGGGGCAGGGCATCCGACTTGTACCAGAGGGCGCAGAATGAACTGAAGAGGATAACCGAGAGCGATGCAAAGATAAACAAGGAGCTCGGGGCGATATCGAACAAGTACTACAACGCAGTCAGCGCGATAAAGGAGCAGCTGGAGATAGAAACGGAGAAGCTCGAGGTTGCCGCAAGATTCGGCTCCACTGATTCCGTCATAGTCGTTGAAGGCTGGGTGGAGGACAGGAATGTCGATAGGATAAAGAAGCTGTTCTCAAAAGCGACGCACGACGAATTCGTAGTCGAAGTCCTGAAGACCAATGAGATAGCCCCTACGAAACTGCAGAATCCCGCAAAGTTCAAGCTGTTCGAGTCTTTCGTCAGATTCTATTCGTTGCCGAAGAGCAACGAGATAGACCCCACTATATTCTTCGGTGCCATATTCCCTATCTTCTTCGGTTTCATGGTGGGCGACGTCGGTTACGGGCTTTTCATGTTCTTCATGTTCTACTGGATATCGAGGAGGATCACAAACCCCCCCAAGAAAAGCAGGATTCCGAGAAGTCTGGCTAGGTTCATCCACACGATTCTAAGCAACAGGGGCCTGCTTATCCTTTCAAAGGCGGTGATGATCGGCGCCATTGTGGGAATAGCCTTCGGTTTCCTGTTCAATAATTTCTTCGGATTCAAGATGCCTTATCCTACGCCGTTCAATGTCCAGACGCAGCTGTCTACGCTTCTGCTGGTGGCGGGATGGATAGGCGTTGTGATGGTGGAGTTCGGTTACGTCCTGGGGATAATAAACAAGCTGTCTATAAACGACAGGAAAGGGGCGATAGGAAGAGCGGGCTGGTTCATCGCAGCGATAGGCATTGTAATATTCGGGCTGAACATACTCGAGAAAGCCAGTATAAGAGACATAAATTCGATCGCGGGCATGATTCTGCTTCCGGTGGGAGTGGCGCTTATACTGAAGAGCGAAGGAAGCGAGGCCCTGATGGAGATACCATCCGTTGTGAGCCACATACTTTCTTACATGAGGCTTGTAGGCATCCTTCTGGCTTCCGTCATACTCGCGGAAGTTATAGACAAGATATTCATAGCCAACACAAAAATATCATTCCTCCTCGGCCTGGTGGGCGGGATCATCCTGATTTTCGGCCAGCTCTTCAACATAGTGATAGCGATATTCGAAGGCGGAATACAGGGGGCAAGGCTTATCTACGTGGAATTTTTCTCAAAGTTCTTCTCGGGCAACGGAAAGATTTTCAAGCCGTTCGGAGTCAGCAGGAAGAGGACAAACTACAAGTTCAAGATTGATGAACCGTAGAACCTGATATTATCCTTGCGCCGCCGAATGTTGCAAATACATTGTTCAGCATTTTTGGTGGCAGGAACATCTCCTTCCCGTAGAACATTGACATTATCCCGCCCGGAATATAGAAGTTTGTTGTGTTACCGTAGCCCAGACTGTTCTCGTATATGAAGGCTATCCCCTTCCTGAAATTGGAGCTGCTGGAGTTTATGTACGAAGGGATGTACGAGTAGGTTCCGCCGGTGCTGTTGTACATAACGGTCGAATTTATGTAGGAGATGTTTTTAGCCCCCGGAAACACCGCGACCGTGGCGAGGCCAAGCTTGATATTGCTGAGATTCCCCAGATATACACCGCACACTCCCAGCAGTGATGTCTTGTTGCTGTACGTCAGACAGTCTCTGAGCGTCGAAGATATGTTAGCCACCGTATAGGAAGACGGGAATTCATACACATTGTATTGCGCGGACAGATTGGATAGGGTACTGAAGTCAAGGAGTATATACTCATTGGCGGGAAGCGATGTATTGCCGGAGAGGATTGAATTGTAAAGGGTCTGATTCCTAGCCATCACATTGTTGTTTATAGCCATCGATTCTGCAGCCTTATAGTACTGCGCCGGAACCAGAAGAGTCTTGTTGGCTACAGCCCCGTTGAAGTATTCCAGGGAGTACTTTACGGAAAGCGGTATCGACAGCTGCTTCGGCGCAAAGCTGATGAAGTGGAGCGCGACATAGATTGCGATAAGTGCCACTAATATTACTATGCCCGCAAGCAAGTAAGAGGACCGTATCCTTATTTTCATAATCAGGATTGATTTTGATCGTTGTCTTCGTTCTGTGGCTCTTCGCTTATAGGCTCTTCACCGGTGGTCTCCTCCTGTTCTGTTGGAGGCATTTCGGGAAGCGATGAACCCTCGTCTGTAGCGAATCTTGTGAATTTCCTTTTGACCCTTATTGGTTCCCTTCTCTTTATGAACTTAGGAGCGCCCTTGAATAGTTTTGCGCCGTGCACTTTCTTGGCGCAGTCGGGGCAGTAATAAGCCTTTATGCCGTTTCTGAATAGGTAAACCGCTCTGTCTCTTCTTGTAAGTTGACCGCAGGAAGTGCATCTTACGTTACTGGTCCTTCCACGGCGTACGTTCTTTCCCATCTGTTATATAACGAACAACCGTTATATATACTTTTTTGGGATTATACGCCCTTTTAAGAAAGTAATAAAAGGACAAGTGAGGTATAATAGTAATGGAGCAGCAGACCGGCGATATTACCCATAATATAGTGGAGTTGAGGGAATCGCTTAAGATATTTGAACAGAGGATATCCCAGTTAAAGGATACCGTCAGGATGATAGACCAGAACAACATAGACAAATACAACGAGATGAAGGGTCTTATGCAGGGTTTCAGCGCCAGCCTTTCGGGTCTTAAGACAAAGGTCCTGGAGCTGGAGGACGCGATAGGCAGGATAGAGAAGGAATCGGAGAACTTCGCAAGAATACAGGACATGAAGGTCGTGGAGAAATACCTTTCGTTCATAGACCCGTCAAGGTTTTTAAGCAAAGATGACGTTATTAAAATTGTAGAGAATTACGTTAACAGTAAAAAGTGGGGTTGAAATATGAGTCTTTTGGATACGTTCAGGAAAAAAGAAAATATGGAAGTACCGGATGTCAGTAGCATGATTGCAAACGGAATGAGCGAGCAGGACATAATAGATACGCTTAGACAGCAGGGTTACGACAGCACAGCGATAAAGGAGGCCCTCCTGAAGGGAATTGAGAAGGAGCCCCAGCAGCCACAGGAGGCTAATCAGCAGGCGCCGCAGCAGATGGCAAGGATTGCGGATATCCCTACCATAAAGCCATCCGGAATGCCGCAGACTAGTACTATTTCCAGCGGAGCTTCAATATACCCGCAGCCGGCGCAGAAAAGCGCGGAACAGGCACAGCAGAAGCCCATGAACGATGAGACTCTTGAGACTATACAGCAGGTTCTCGAGCAGATAATAGAGGAGAAATGGCGTTCTTCGGCGGGGGATATAAACACGATGAAGACCGCGATAAGAAGCAATTCCAATTCTGTAACGGACATATCCGAGAAGATTGACAAGCTTAACCAGAGGATAGACAGCGTCCAGAACATAATGCTCGGCAAGACCGAGGAGTATAACAAGACTATATCGGACGTTAACGTCGAACTGAAGGCTTTTGAAAAAGTCATAGACAGGCTTGTTCCTACGATAAGCGACAGCATAAAGGAGCTTAGGGACCTGATAGACGGCCTCAAAAAGCAGCAGTGACCATTGAAAAGCAATAAATAGGTGTTGCCTTCTCAGATATCTGATGGGAAGAAGATATTTTGAAGGATCGTCCGAGCTTGAAAACATACTGGATAAAAACTCTCCGGAGAGGGCCAAATTTCTCAGCTATCTGCACAAGGCCGCGGCGCTTGTAAAGGATAATTCAGTGCTCATAGACGACATTGATCACATTTTTCCTCCGGTGTACCTGGCCAATTCCAAAAAACTGGAGAGGTTTGAGGACCTGACAAAGTTTCTGTTCTCGCTAAACAGTGATTCGATAAGGGCGTTCAGGGAGATAATGGGGGCTGAATTCGAGATAGCCGACACCGAGAACAAGTGCCTGTACAAATCTGCGCACATAGATGACGGCCTGACCAACAGGTACAAATTCATACGCATACTGAAATCGGACGAGTGGTCTCCCATCACCATGCAGAAAGCCAAGTTGTTCGAAAACATGCCGGAGAAAAAAGGAAGAAGGTACGGCACCATCAACCACACTTACAGCAGCGCCTATATGGACGCTTACAGGATAAAGAGCTCCGCCATGGAAGTCGATGACGACAAGCGCAGCTGCTACCTGACGAGTCTGGAGGACCTTGAGAGCGGGGAAAAAGGACTGATGGGGAAGATAGAGAGGAGAAGCAAAAACCCGGCGTACGCAGCCATACTTTCAAGAGCCATAGGTAGGCCGATTTACATATTGGATCCGAAGGACGATGCCGCAATAACGCTCGAAGAGACCATCGGCGATGACAACAGGAAGACCTATTCCCTTAGCAGGAAGACTGGCTTCAGAAGCGGGCAGCCAATACTGTACGCGATGATACACGAAAAGGATGATAAGACGGATTACAGAGACATGTACTCGTGATGGACTAACTTATTAATAGGCGCTTGGCTCATAATATTAAAATGGCAGACAAATACGGAAGGCTGGAAAAATTGCTGAACAGCGGCGAGGCCGCAGCATGGGTGGAGTCGCACACGTTGTCGGAAGTAAACAGGATAATAGCCGATATAAAGGACACCGCCATACAGCTGAATGAAAATTACGGCGCTTTCGAAAATACTTACCTGACCACATCTGAAAAGCTGAAATCAAAGGATGAGGATTATCTGAACCTTCTCAACAGCAAAAACACGAACGTACTCAACGCCCTTGTGTCGGAAATGAACGCGAGGCTCCTTGTACTCGATAAGGAAGAGGACAAACTACTGGTATTCGGTTTCAGAAACTCGGAGGATGGAAATCCCGGAGGGGAGGGCTTAACCAGAATATACGAGCTCAAAAAGCTCAATCATTTCAGCGGTAAATATCCTATATATAGTAACGCGCTCAACGAGGCGCTCGGCAGCGGACGAAAGCTGAGCGGACGATACAACAGGATAGCCAGTGATAGGCTTGATAAACTGGGCAAGATGGAAGCCGCATCGGTGACTGTACTGACCGGTGATTCAAACGAGATGGGGCTGGAGGAATTCTTTTATCTCACTACACCCGAACTTCTAAACAAGGCATCGCCGGGGCTTTACAAGTATGTCATGAGCCTTAACAACAAACCGGTGGATCAATACGCAAGGACTATGTACGGCCCGATGTTTGTACTGGACAAGAAACACGGGGAAGTTGCGACACTTACATGGAAAGGAGAACCCGTAGATATGAGATTATCCGTAACCCGAGAGAGGGCGGGGGATAACTCTCTAAAGAGCTTCGAATCGATACTCATGAACGGGAAACCTGGGACTGCCGTTACCATGAAGATTAACAGCAACGAAAATTCTGACATGTACGCTTAAAACGTACAAAAACATCCTTCGGTTTTTTAAGGTACCAGCCTGTCTGGCGTCCTTGGGAGAAGGGTTGCTTCTGCCACGTTCTCCAAACCTAAAACCTGCTTGACTATCCTCTCCAAGCCTGTGCCGGAACCGCCGTGCTGCGGCACGCCGTACCTGAAGAAATCGGTGTAGAACTTGAACTTCTCGGGATCCAGACCCTTTTCTACGAGCTGCTTTGTAAGTACTTCGTATCTGTGCTCTCTCTGGGCCAGTGTTGTTATCTCCAGTCCTTTGAATATCAGGTCCGCCCTGCATGTCACGCCGGGATCGTCCGCCTTTCTCATGTGATAGAACTGTGCTATCGACCAGGGGAACTCCGTCAGGAAGAAGAACTCGTGGTTGTATTTTTCCTTTACGTACTCCCCTAGGATTCTCTCGCCCTCCGGGTCTATATCCCCGTCTTCCTTCAGGGATTTGCCGTAGTTTTTCAGTATCTCTCCGGCTTCCCTGATGGTTATCCTCGGGAACGGTTTAGCCGGCAGCTCTATCTTCTTTCCGAACAGCTCTGCATCGCGCTGGTTCTTCTCGGCCAGTTCTTTGTGGATTGATATCATCAGGTCTTCCATTACCGACATTACTTCCTCGTAGGAATCTATGAAACTCATTTCCAAGTCGACGCTTGTGTATTCTGTCAGGTGCCTGCTCGTGTGGTGCGGTTCGGCCCTGAAGACGGGCCCTATCTCGAATACTTTTTCAAAACCGGCTGCCATCATCATCTGCTTGTAGAACTGCGGAGACTGCGCCAGGTATGCCGTTTTATCAAAGTAAACGACACTGAAGACGTTTGCTCCACCCTCTGTCGCCTGTGATATTATCTTTGAGGAGTGCATCTGGTAAAAGCCGTTCTCGGAGAAAAACTTTACTATTGCGTTGCTGACGGTGCTCTGCACTCTGAAGACCGCGGCCACTTTAGGTTTTCTCAGACTCAGGAATCTGAAATCCAGCTCCTTGTCCAGTGAGGATTCCACCTTCTCGCTGAGATTCAGGGGTATCGGCTGTTCTGATACTGTTATTATTTCTATAGAATCCGGTATTATCTCAAAACCGTTTATGGCCTTCTGGTTCTCCTTTTTCTCGCCCACAACGCATAGTGCCGACTCCGCCTTTAGTTCTGAGGCCTTACCGAAAAGCTCTTCGTTCCTCTCCTTGGAAAGTGTGACTTGATAGTTGCCGTGTATGTCCCTGACGTTCAGAAATATCAGTTTCCCTAGGTTACGGATATTCTCGACCCACCCGTACAGCGTGATTTTTCCGTCTTTCGGTTTTATCATACCCCTATAAATACACTGGATTTATTAAGCTTTTTTGGGATGGAGGTTCAATGTATATGAACCGTGACAAAGTAATATTATAAACCGGATGATTATATGGATAAAAAAAAGTGGGCTATCCTTCATACTACCGAACACGTCTTCGCGAGATCGCTTCAGGAGCTGGGGCTGGATATACACGTAAGAAAAGCGGACACGGCGAGAGAGGACAACGTAGGCGAAGTATTCATCAAGGAGATTATCCCGATAGACAAGCTGCTGGAAGCGGAGAGGGGGACGAACGGGAGAATAACGGAGGGTCTTGATGTCAGCGAATCTGTTTTTCCCGGCCTTGATGCGGCAAGAGGTGCTTTCCCAAAACTCAGGTTCAACGAGGACAGGCTGCCTGATATAGAAAAGAGTGGAAACGAGATAAGGGTCGTCAGGATAGGCGATTTTGATTTTTCCGCGTGCAAGCAGGCCCACGCGGCTAACACCGGGGAAGCTACCGTGTTTATCATAACCGACGTCTCTTACCTGAAAGGGGAGACAAAAATAACATTCGAGGTCGGGAATGAAGCGCTAAAGGAGCTGATGGACCTGGAGGATTCCCTGGTTTCACTCGGCATGAAGTATAATTTTAAACCGCGGCAGATATCCAAGCATTACGAATCCCTGAGGGATTCCCTGGACGATTCGAGGAAGTGCCAGAGAGAACTTTTCAGCCTGATTCTTGACTCCGGTAAAAAGATTGTTGATGTAGGCAGTGTAAGGATGGCAGATTTCTACGGTGTAATGGAAGACTTTCTCAAGAGAAATCCTTCTAGGACCCTCTTCGTCATATCCGAGTCGCAGGTCTTCATAGCCAAGGGACAGGAAAGCAGTTATGATGTTATCGGACTTGGCGGGGAGCTGGAAAAAGTTGGTTTTAAGGGAAAGATCCAGGAAGAGTCTATAAACGGCAGAAACACGCCCGATGTGACGAAAAGACTCGAGGAAATAGTAAATGGATGACTTGGACAAGGCAGCCGGAGAAATTATGGCATGCCGGTTGTGCGACCTGCATCTGAAGAGGACTTTCGCAGTGCCCGGAGAAGGGAACAAAAAAGCAGAACTGATGATAATAGGGGAAGCTCCCGGTAAATTCGAAGACAGGGCTGGAAGACCTTTCATAGGAATGTCCGGCAAGTTCCTAACCGGGTATCTTGAGAGGGTAGGAATAAGAAGAGAGGACGTTTTTATAACGAATTCCGTGAAATGCAGGCCTCCTGAAAACAGAAAGCCGACTATGGTGGAGATAGAGGCGTGCAGACCCTATCTTATCAGACAGCTTAAGGTGATAAAACCGAAGCTGGTTCTTGCTCTCGGTACATCCGCTGCGAATTCCCTGAACATGGCATACAAACAGCTTAACGATATAAGGGGAAAAGTGCTGAGGACGAGTCTTGATGGCGCAGACTTCGATGTTTTTGTCACTTTTCATCCTTCTTTCCCGATGCGGTTTCCCAGCAAAAGAAGTGCGTTCATTCAGGATTTAAAGCATGTAAAGGAGATTATAGGTGATAAAAATAGTATTACATAAGAATAGTAAAATATTTATATACCTTAATATCATAAGATATACATGAAAAGTGGAACTGGTGAACAGCCTACTGAAGATGTTAAGGAAACGACGCAGGATAAAGTTACCCTGGATAAATTAGTTGCTTCGGACGCTGAGTCGTACGCACTGTATAAGAATATATACATGCTGGCTGACAAAGTGCACAAATACAAAATCAGTCCGGACTCCATAAAGGATTACAGCACTGCAGCTAAGGGGGTTTACGAGCCACTGATGAGCTTAATAGGCAAAAATTCTGATTTGAAAACCAGGTTGGACCTTGGCTTGACAAACACCGTTATAAAGGACCAGATCGATAATGGCAAGTGCAGCAAAGAGACCCTCGAAACTTTAACGGTGTACGCGGACGCCGCTCTTGCATTCGAGTGGACTTCGCTAAAGCCGCACGCCAGCGATAAAAACTATAAATCGGCCGCAGCTAGCATCATGATAAATCCGAATATGGCCGATGCGTCGGGAAAATTAGCGAGCAGTGGTTCTTACACAGCCTCCTCTGGTTTGGCAAAATTGATAAGGGATATCGGGGTCCAGAAGGAGGACAGCGACCTTTCAAAAGTCGATACGTATTACAATAGAATCAGAGAGGTCACCCCCCTGGATTCCACAATGGGCGATGAGCAAAAAAAAGCTCTGAACGACATACTGGACGCAGGGGCAAAGGCTTACGTTTCCGTTGTAAATACCCTGGATAACAATTATAAAACGCAGTTGCAGGAAGCGATTTTGGAAAAGATGAAGGAACATTACGATAAAAGTATGGATGGGGTCGACAATGACCACACAAAAAACGTAATAGGTGGGATGGAAGCGGCACCCGGATTGGTTGCGATGCTGTCCCCGTATTACCAAAAGAGGTGAGATGATATGAAAAGCTACGGAGTTTTCCCAATAGAGCAGCATTACACGAAAGATGAGAACACCGGAGGGTACAGTTTCAACTATGATGGATGGGAGGGTGAAAACAAGCTCCAGTTGAACAACTTTATAACCTCACTTAGTTCGCAGGAGGATAATGGCGGACTCGGGGATTTGCTTAGCAACCGCATCATAGCAAGGATGCAGAGCGCTGCCGAAATGCCGGCGATGAAGCTTGCCGGTGAACAGAATAGGCTTTCCCAGATAAAGAGGCTTGAGGAGATGGCAGAAGAAGGGCTCGAGATGCCGACCGGCATGGGTCCGTTTAGATTATTGGATTATGACATAGTACACTACAGAGACAGAAACGGAAAGATTGTTTATCACAATGACCAGCCGCTTGTCTTGATGAAAGCAAAATACGGTTATAGGCTTGTAGATAATAAGAAGGCTTACCACAACGACATGCACGAACTGGCACTTAACCTGTTCGGAGAGGCAAAGGAAAGAAGGATGCACCTTGGCAACATAAAGCGTTACTGGTTTAACTCGAAGATATACGCGGATGACATAGCGATACATTCGTACTCGCCATACAGATTCACGGGCAACGGAGAATACGACAACTTAAATGTGAGATCCGGTAGAATAGACAAAAACAAAGGAGCGCTTTGGAAAGTTCTTGCGGCACCCGGGGAAATCGTTAAAGGACTCGCACTCGGCCCTATGATTACCGTTGCGACGACAAAACCGGTGACTTTCAAGAGAGCCGTAGACTTGATATCGATATCCGAGATGAAAGGCTACAAGCAGATACTTTCAGATGAGGTAAACAACTGATATGTTCGGAAAAAGAAGCCACAAGATCGAAGAATTGATAACGAGGGGTTCGACCAATACCGCGATACAGTTCAACGATAAGGTGCAGAGCGGCCAGATGTGGACCAGTAAGGGCGGGTTGGAAAATGTGCTTGACCTGGAACCCGGATCTGCCGTGACGATAGTGGGCAAAGAGACCGAAGGAAAAAGGGATTATTACTTCGTCCACGGATCTTACGCGATTGTCCCAATATCGGCGAAAACAGAGAATGGCACGGCCCCTATGATCCCTGGTGTGGGTTACATCAACTCTAACGAGGATGTAAGAGACCTTCATAAAAACAGGGAGTTCCTGGGTATTGTAAACCCACAGTACCTTATAGGCATAGAGGACGGTAAGGTAAGCAAGGTTTACCAGAACGGGAGATTCCTCGACCGATACAAGGACGTAAAGTACAACTCTTCGGACGAGAGAAGGATGAATCTGATAAGGAACATCGGTTACGGTGTAAGTGGCAAGGTCCCTGTCAGTATGACGGACAAGATAGCGGATGAATTCAGATTTCCCAGACCTAAGCCGGGCGACGTGGTTCTCGGTATAGCATATGCGAGCGGAACCTTCATGGAATACAAGGGCGATAATCAGGCAGGAGCCTTCAGTCTGTTAGTATCCGATGAGGGTGACAAGTTGCAGGTACCTTACACTCTTGCTGATATGGTGGCAACCTCTAAGAACAGCAATAAAACGCCAAGAGAACTGTACGCGGTTGAAGTCGTGCTTGGGTTGTCCGAAAAGCTAGGAAAATCCGTAATCTGAAGGGAAAGGCGTTTTACGCCGGTCTTTTAGGGTTTATATCTCACAAGCTTTGATATTATTATGTGGGAGAGATGGAGAAACCAGACTACAGCAGAAACGCGCCCGCGATAGCCAACGCAGTCCTGGATTACTTTGACATAAAAACCGACTATGAGTTTGATGTATCGATAAAACAGCGCGACCGGCTTTCGTTGGTCCTAATAGACGGTTTGGGCTGGAATGTCTATTCCAACCTGGATGGATACAGGATATCCAAAGCCACCAAAGTAAACACAGTCTTCCCCTCCACAACGGCAACCGCACTCACCTCGCTTACTACGGGAATGGAGCCCGGCAACCACGGTGTCATAGGGTACAGAGCATTCGTAAAGAGGGCCGGCGCTATAATAAAGCCGTTGGAATACACGTACGCTTCTGCGCTTCATACGAGCAATCTGCTATACAAGATGGGCGAACTGAAACAGATGTTCAGGGTGAAAACGATATTCGACAGGATGTCGGCCAGAAAACTGAGGAGCATAGTGATAAACCCCGTTTACACAAAGGACTCAGCGTTCAGTTCTTTCATATTTTCCGGTGCGACTGAGATAGCCGGCTACGAGGAAATTTGGGACGGCCTGAAGCTTTATAGGGATGCCATGAAGGATAAAAAATTCGACTTCGTCTATTTCTACGTGCCTTACATCGACACCCTTGAACACATATACGGACCGGAACACGGAGTTGTTTTAGACGCCGCTGAATACATACTCAACGGGGTGACAGAAGCTACGGGTGGTGGGGATATAAGCACGATCATAACGGCGGACCATGGACACAAAATGCTTTCGGACATAGTGGATCTTAGCACCGACATAGAGCTGCTGAAGAGGCTCGAATTGCCGCCATACGGCGACAGCAGGTCCCTGCTATTCAGAGCCAGACAGGACATAAGCAGATATCTTGAGAGATACAACATGAAGACTCTCAATCAGACGAATATGGAGGAATATATCGGAAAGATAAATCCGAAGATAAAGGACATTATGCCGGATTATATTGGGGTCCCTATGGATGACAAGGGTTACACGTTCAGGTACAAGCTTGATATAAGGGAAAAAATATCAGAGGAACCGAGCTCAAACCACGGTGGGCTCTCTAGCGATGAAATGCAGATTCCTTTGATGGTTATTTAGCGGAAAGCCGCTGTTTCGGGCGTTTGGGAAGTCATTTATATTAAGCGGGTGCCCGTATGAATATTATGAACATCATTGTGATAAAAGTACACTTGGAGCTGCCTGAAACCGAAAACAAAGGTGAATGGAAGAAAAAGATATATGGGTGGGCTGACAAGTACTTCAAAACCGGCTATACCGTATACGAGACGGAAGGGGTCTGGAAAGGCAATAAAGGTGCCGGATTTACAATAGAAAGATACGAGGATAACCTCAGCCTCCCGAAGGATCCGGAATTCAGAGCAGAGCTTGGAGAACTCGCCAGAGTCCTTAAGCAGGACAGCATAATGCTTACAATATTTATGGCGGATTCTGAGATTATATCAGCAAAAGAAGAAATAAAGTTATGAAAGTAAGGATTTTTGATGCTACAGTCATAGTCGTAGCGATAGTGGCTCTGGCCGTTTTTATCGTTACATACAACATAGCCGGGACTGTAAAGGCATTCACACACATACAGATAAAGTACTTCCTATTCGCGCTTGGGGCATGGGTGCTGTTTACCATATCAAAGTTCCTTCCTTGGCTGAGAATAATCAAGAAAGTAAAAGTCAAGGTCCCTATACTAAAGAGCATACTGATGATGTACGGGTTCTTCGGGCTCGGATTTATGCCAGTCGGAGTCGGCCAGCTTCTGCCGCTCAGGGAGCTGGATAAATTCAGGAAAAATGCACGGTTCTTCTCGCTTGGTATAATAACCTCCCTAAGCTCTACGGCTTCGCTGGGGGCGATGCTGTTAGCGCTTATAACCGCCATAATAATATCCCAGTTCGTTGTTTACATACTCGCACTATTTGTAGGAACATACGTTGTGCTGTCATTCCTGGGTCTCGACTGGCCGTATAGAAAGCTGGACGATTTTCTGAAGAACGTGAAGTTTTTCAAGAACTGGGATTTTATAAAACACGCACAGAGATACCTGAAAGGTATGAGAAGGGAGAGGAATCTGATGTCCCAGAGGGAGATACTCCTGGGAACTGCCCTGTTCATACCGTCGCTGATATTGGAATCCACGCTGCTTATGCTTGTAGCCATGGCATTCAGCCAGAATTTGTCTTTAGTGGCTGCGATATTCATATTCACGGTTTCGGTGGTGCTGGGAAACTTCTCCATGGCCCCCGCCGGCGTGGGGGTTATGGATGTGTCGATGGCTGCTCTCCTTCTTGCCTTCGGGCTTCCGGGAGTTGTAACTATATCTACGATTTTAATATTCAGGCTGCTTAATACTGTTTTAGTCATATTTGCAGGATATGTATCAATGGGGGTGCTAAGAGCCGTAAACAGGAAAATAAAAGCGCTATGAGCAAAAAGAAACTGCACGTAAAACTTATTACGGTAACATTTAAGGAGAGCAGCGGTATGGGGCTGATAGAGTACGGGGTGAGGCTTCTAAAGGCGCTGAAGCAATTCGACAAAGACCTTGTAGTATCCACCAGAACGATTGTAGCAGAAAAATTGTTTACGTCGGTGAACAAAAAACTCCTTAGAGACTATGATGAGTATCCAACCACAAACAATAAGAGAAAAAAGAGCCAAAGGCCGGACATACTTCATTATCTGGAGCCGGCTACGATGGCAATAGATTCTTCACTGCTTATTAAACCGAAGAATACCCGGGTGGTCGCAACTATACACGATCTCGATTCTATACGCAGGGTCAAGAAGGTAGGATTTTTCAGATACACAAAAAACAAGAACCCTATGATAGGATTGACAAACGCTTTCCTAAACAGCATAATTACTTTTGTATCACAGACAGGGATAAAAAGGGCGATGCGTAACTCCGACCACATAGTTTGCGTGAGTGAGAAGACAAGGGAAGAAGTTATAAGGTACTTGAAGGTAAGTCCTAGCAAGTGTTCGGTGGTCTATCCGATAATAGCCCCCGAATTCAAGAGGATGAAGAAGAATAAGGATAAAAACAAGATAGTCATAGGGCACATAAGCAGCTATCTTTATAACAAGAACGCAGAGACTCTCATAAAGGCGTTTCAGAATACAAAAAATCCGAAACTAGAACTGAGGTTGTACGGTGGAAAGCTGCCTTTCAATATAGGAAACGACAGCAGGATAAAATACTTCGGCCACGTCCCGAACAAGGAGCTGCCAAGGGTGTTCAATTCATTCGACGTTTTTGTTTTCCCTTCATACTGGGAGGGATTCGGTATGCCTATCATGGAAGCGAAGCGCTGCAAGGTTCCTGTTATCACATACGCCAAGGGACAGCTCCCTGACGCCGTAAAATCAAACACGATACAGTTCAAAAACGAGAGGCATCTGACCGAAATACTGGAAAAAAGGGGATGGGAGAAAGCGGATGTGAACAAAGCTTACTTGGACACGAAGAAAACCGAACCGAGATACGTTGCAAAAAAGATGGATGAGGTTTACAGGAAACTCCTAAAGTGATATGCTAATAGGAACGGCTACATCTGCGCATCAGGTAGAAGGTAACAATAAGAACAGTGATTGGTGGCATTTTGAAAAATCGGGAAAAATCCCGCATCGATCCGGAGTAGGCGCTGACAGTTACAACAGATACATCGAAGACATAAAAATAATGAAGCGTTTGAAATTAAACGCCTACCGTTTCTCAATAGAATTCGCGAGGGTGATGCCGTCCCCAAACAAAGTGGACCTATCCGCTATAGAACACTACAAGAAGGTCTTCAGGGAACTCAGAAAGAACGGGATAGAACCGATACCGACACTGTGGCACTACACGCTTCCGATGTGGTTCTACAAGAGGGGGGGATTCGAGAAAAGGGAAAACTTTTCCCAGTTTATAGACTACGTAGACGCTCTGCTGAAGTACGGCGTACTGGATGCCAATTACGTGCTGACAATAAACGAGCCGGTAATATACGCGTCAAAGGCTTTTGTTTCCGGCAGATATCCCCCGTTTAGGAAATCGCTGTGGGCGTTCAACCACATTCTCAACAATGTACTCGCACTGCATAACGAGGTATACGACGTGCTCAAGGCTTACGACTACTCGGTCTCCTTCACAAACAACGTATTCTATTTCAAAAGCGACGCGGTTTTTTATCCCGCCACATCGTTGCTGGATTACATATTCAACCAGAAGCCTTTCTACAGGACTAGATTCGATTTTATGGGGATAAATTACTACAAGACCATAGACACGCTGAAATTCCTCACGTCCCGGATCATTCCCAGCAGAAAAAAGAACTGGTATGTAAGCCCGCAGAACCTGGAAAGGATAATAGAACGCGAATACCGCATCTTCAAAAAGCCTATAATGATAACAGAGAACGGGATAGACACTGTAGATGAAAAGTTCCGCGGGAAGTTCATCAGGGAGAATTTCCAGTCGGTTCTCAATGCCAGACGGAAAAAGATACCTGTGATAGGATACCTGCACTGGTCTTTCATAGACAACTTTGAATGGAATTTCGGGTATGAAAGGAATTACGGGATACTGGGATTCGACCCCAAGACAGGTAGGCGTATAATAAAAGACAGTGCGTTTGTTTTGAAGGATATTGCAGAAAAGTACGGTAACTGATTACTTCCTGTTTCTACGTATAGCTTTAAACTTGAACCTGAACTTCTTCGCGGATAAAGCGGAGAAGCTGCCAAAAAAGTAGATTAAGCCCGTTTTGATAGTACCGTCTTTGGAATGCCTCCTGTATGACATCCTGACAGTGGGGTTTATCATCCCAAACGAACCGTGCCTCCTCAGTCTTGAGAAAAATTCCTTATCCTCGCCGACGTCTATATTCTCGTTGAAGAAACCGGCCTTTGTTACCGCATCCTTCCTGCAGAAATCGCACCCGTATGCCGCGGGTATGGGTGTAAAAAAACTGGCCCTTTTGTATACCCCGATAATGAAGTTTAAAGTCCTGAACTTTATCCTGTCTTTCCTTTTCAGGTCTTTTAGGCTAACTTTATTTCTCGGCTCCAGGCACACGAGTTTGCTCTTACCGTCCTCTGAAAACCTTTTTACTACCTCTTCGAATATATTCTTAGTCAGGATGTAGTCGGCGTCTATAAACGCTATAATGTCGCCTTTCGCGTTTCTTATACCTGCGTTTCTTGCCGCGGATATGTTCGTTTTTGGGACGCTTACGACCTTCGAGCCGTATGCCTTTAATATCTTCTTGGTTTTATCGCTGGAGAATGAATCCACAGCGACAATCTCATAATTCTTGTAGGTCTGCTGCTTTATAGAGGAAAGCAGACTCCCTACATAATGCTCTTCATTGTAGGTAGGTAATACTACGGATATGAGTGGGAGGTTATCCATAAAACGGATTTTAATCTGATAATTTATTTCTAATAGCTTATAAAACTAGGTTTTTTCTCATTTGAGATCCAGAAGAAAGCCAAGCTCGGAATCCTCAATATCGCCGAGATTGTTGGAATTCCTCAAGCGTATATAGAATTTATCAAAGGCTGATGAAAGGGTTTTGTCAAAAATACGGGCCGATGCCGCTCCGGATACCGAGCCATAAATAGTATTTACGGTTTTGCTGATTAATTCCTCCAACTGCGACTGCAGATATCGTGAAATTTCAGCTGACGGGTGCGGATTTCCGAGGATGTTGTCCGATTCCTCATTTTCAAACGGATCTATTTCCGCATCTTGGGAGAGCCCGTAAAGATTTTTTATATGGGTAGACAGGTCTTCGAAGCTTGTTACCGCGGCGCCCATTCTCGATGGGTACTGTCTTATCTCTGAAAGCAGTAACTCTACATTTTTAAAATCGTTCTCGTCGTATGCCCTCAGGGAGTCCAGACGGTTCTCAGTGTTCAGTAGGTCTGAAGAGAGATTATGAATCGTATTGTAATATCCGCCGGCGCTTCTGACAACAGCGTATTTTATGTAGTGTCGCGCCCTAAGCAGCTCGCTTTTCAGATTCCTCTTGCTGTAGTCCATCTATCATTATTATATGGCGTGTCCGCCTTATTAACTGATTAAAAGAAAAAAATATAAGCCCCCGGAGCGATTCATCTCTATGGATAATAAAGGCAAGAAAGTAAGATTAGCTATTATAAAAGGTGACGGGGTTGGTCCGGACGTTGTAGACGCGGCAATTACTGTTCTGGACGCGGTAAAGCAGAAGCACAAGCTGGATATAGAATACGTAAACACGGAAGCGGGCCTTGGTTGTGTTGAAAAATACGGTACGAATCTTCCTGACAGTACGCTAGAAACCCTAAAGGATACGACATGTCTTTTGAAAGGCCCTACCACCACACCGGAAGGTGCTACATCACTCAGGAGCGCAAACGTAAAGATAAGACAGACTCTGAACCTCTATGCCGACGTAAGGCCGTGCAAGACCCTGCCGAATGTACCCAGCATAAAAGATAACGTTGACCTTGTCATAGTAAGAGAGAACACGGAAGGGATGTACGCAGGTTATGACTTTGCTATAGGTGAAGACGCGGCTATAGGGGTGCGGGTTATAACGCGCAAAGCATGCGATAGGATAAGCAGATACGCGTTTGAACTTGCAAGAAAAAGAAAGAAGCACGTCACACTCGTGCACAAAGGAAATGTCCTTAAGGTTTCAGACGGGCTTTTCAAAGAAGTCTTCTATAATGTTGCGAAGGAATACCCTGATGTTAAAGCCGACGATGCGCACGCTGATGCGATAACTCAGTGGTTGATAAAGCAGCCGGAATTCTACGATGTCATAGTTACAGAAAATCTTTTCGGTGACATAATCTCTGACGAAGCTGCTATGATAGTCGGAGGTATAGGAACCGGCCCGTCTGCGAATGTGGGTGATGATTACGCGATGTTCGAGCCTATACACGGTTCGGTGCCAAAATACACCGGTATGGACAAGGTTAACCCGATAGGGACCATACTTTCTGTGGGCATGATGCTCGACTGGCTGGGCTTTAAGGACGCTGCTGAATCCGTTTCCAAAGCCGTTGCTTCGGTATTAGAGGAAGGAAAAACACTTACGTACGACCTGGGTGGAACCGCAAAGTGTTCTGAAGTGGGAAAAGCCGTTGCAGGAAGGATAGCTTAGATAAACATGTGGGGTAGTGCTATTGACGAGAAATGGTATTTTTCATCGGAATTTTTACAAACTAGTGTGTTAAGGTCTGATTCCATCAAGTAACAAAACTTATGGGCGAAGCAGAATAGATTTTAGTGTGTAGAATAGCAAAAAAATAGTACAAAGATTTGAACGGTTATAGCCTGCTTATGTTTGATCGAGTTTCTTATCGGAGTGCTTCGCTTTGTAGTGCCCATATAGGTTTTTAACGCCTTTGTACAACAGTGCTCCACCCATTATAGCCGTGGTCGCCGCGAAGATAGCGTACGCTATTTCTGTGGAAACATACGAACTAATCTGTGTGGACATGGCGCTTAATTGTGGCGTCCACGATGACTGGTGCATAGGGGCCCATTCATTAAAAATGCCACTCCTAGAAAAATTTAGAGTTATGTTAGGATTGTGCGATATCCATTCGTAATAGGTGGCGTGAGACGCATTACTAGTTATTCCTCTCGCTGTCAAGTATTTCGAGAATTCACTTGTTAGGGGTGTATGGATATGGTGATCCCAGTCATACTTAAAGGTGTTATACTTTTGCAGGTATTCTGCTTTTAGTACGCTAGCTTTCTGGGCTGATTTACCCGCATCTTCAGATAAGAGGGCTGTGGAATAGAGCAATGCTGGTACAGCTGCTAATTCTGTAAGTCCTTTAACGGCAACCTTACCATCAGAACCGAACAATATCTCTTTTAATGACATTCGGCCTGTTTTATCTACCATGATATTTGATTAAAGGAAACTTCATATATAAATACTTTTCTATTCTATAGTAGTATTTATGTACACTTTGTGGCAGACTGTTAAAATTCAAGGCTACTACCCCTGATCGATGGGTATTTGAACGATTTACATCTCGGGATAATGGCAAAAAAGGAACTAGAAGAAAAGATAGCAGACAAAGATGGGGCGGCTGGGATTTGAACCCAGGACAGCCAGAGCCCAAGTCTGGCATCATACCAAGCTAGATCACCACCCCTCAAAGGATATAACGATTACAGCCACTATAGATTTAAAGTTTTAACGACTAGCTAACCGGCAGGCTGCTTAATCCAGGTTGGAGAAGTTTATTATGTTGTCTTCGTCTATGGTTCCTAAGAATATCGCTCTGCAGCAGTATCTGTCCAGCCCGAGCCCGTCGAGAACTTCCTTTGCGGGTTTCTCCTTTGTCTCCTCTTTGTACTTCTCCCAGAGGTGGGATAGCGGTTTACCGCAACTGTAACATCTCATTGGTATCATATCATTTCAATAACTGTGACTGTCCTGGTTATGCCGGACAGTTTTCGTATCTCCTTTACGAATTTCTGTATTCCTGTTGTGTGCTCGGTTTTAATTACGAAAACTGCGTCGTACTCGCCGTACACCTGAAACGCTTCTATCACTTCCTTCATGCCTTTTATCTTTTTAAAGGTTTTCTCTGTGATGTTTGGGTTGATATCAACTAGTACTATAGCTTTTACCATGCAATTTATTGCAAAATCAATATATATAAACCTTTACTGATTTGCATTCCTGGTCTGTGACTGTTGCTTCTCATTTCAGGGGTATAGGCGACATGCCGCAAAAACCTTAATACGCCATAGGATGGCGTCTATTCCGACTAAACTTTTAGGGTTTCCTTGCCTTCATGCCAATTCACCGGACACAAGCCCCCTGTCTGCAGGGCTGTCAGGACCCTGAAGGTCTCATCCGTGCTCCTTCCTACACTATCGTCGGTGACTACAAAGTACTTTATAATCCCGTCAGGATCTATTATAAACAACCCCCTGTGAGAATTCCCACTCGCCTCATTGAGGACCCCGTAAGCTCTGCTTATCTCCTTCTTTCTGTCCGCTATGAGCGGGTACTTCACTTTTGAGATTCTCTGATCGCTTTCGGCCCACGCCTTGTGAACATACTCGCTGTCTACGCTGACAGACAGTATCTCTGCGTTCTTGTCTTTGAACTTCTGATAGTCATCTGCGAAACCCTCCAGTTCTGTAGGACAGACAAAGGTGAAGTCTGCCGGATAGAAGAATAGGACGACCCATTTCCCCCTGTAGTCTGCAAGCCTTAAATCCTTAAAATTTCCGTTGTAATATGCCTTGGCAATAAAATCCGGTGCTGTTTCATTTATCATAGATACCTCCGATTACAATAACTATTTACGGCAATTCTTAATAAACCTGAGCGTAGGGGTGGAAAACAATTAATAGTGATGTATCAATAAGTTAGATGAAATTAGAGGACCTATTTGAAAGGGTGAAAACCAAGGGAATGGAGTGCTGGGATATAAGTTACTTCGGCAGGCCGGATTCGCTTCTTGGCCTCGATTATGTAGGAGTCGCCGTTTTTGACGATGAGATGGGTAAGTACTTAAAATCGATAAAAAGGAAGGGGCGTGGGAAAAAGTTGGAGGAGGTCTGGAATCTTCTTAACACGGACTTGTACGTGATATCCGTCTCATACAAAGGGCCGCTGGATATAATGGATAGGTCTTACTTTACCAAGCGTCTCGGGGATGTCTATGAACTCAGGAAGGACGAAAAGAGGGTGAATTTGCGGACAACAGCCCTCACAGGATTCGAACTAAGAACATACCGGATGATGATGAAAGAGGAGTGTTTCCATACCAGCAAGAATAACATAAACGGCCCTGATAAGTGTCCGGTAACCTATCTGCAAAGAACGGCGGCTAGGCACGTTTTATAGTGGATGTATCACTTTTAAGAATCCTGATGGATTAACATAGTAAATGCGGCTATAGTCTAGTGGTAGGACAAAAGCCTTCCAAGCTTTTGACCCGGGTTCAAATCCCGGTGGCCGCATTCTTTGGTTCAATCAGAAATCCTGCAGGTACTTCTGAACGCTCTTATTCTGCCTGATTTTGATGTCGGTGTTTGATACCGGAGCTTTCAGCAGGTTCTCGCTAGCAACTTCTATGAGTTCTAACAGTGTAAGCTCTTTCGTATTTGAAGGTACCGTTATCTCCGAAAAGTTCCAGGTGTAAGGATTATCATTAAATCTTTCGAGAAGATTCTCAGCGATTCTAACGGCTGCCTTTTGATCTGACGCCTTAAAATAGTAAGAGGACTCCAGGTTTCTAGTGTCGTACTCAAAATCATTAGCTGGCACGCTGTACAAGGCTTTGAAATTTGCTCTGTACATCTTTTCTGTTCCGCTGATATCCCTGTTATTTACAATATTTTCAAGTCTCTCCATAAAACCTCCGCCAAATGCATAGATTACTGTAGGCCTAGTAATTTAAGCTTTAGTCCGATATCGGATAAGGATAGATGCGCCACATGAGTTTTATATAGTTTATAGGTGAATAACCATTATGAATCAAGATTCGGGCCAATCACCAGGACAGATCCAGCTTAATCCGCCGATACGAAGGCCTAAATCCGGGTTTGGCCGCAGGCTTCTACTGGGGTTCGGAATGGTTTTCATGGTTGCCGCACTCATCCTTCTGGTGTTGTTTATAGCATACCCTAATGAGATGGGTCTGCTGTTCAGCGCAATTTCTTCCAGTGCCAACAGCCCTTCTCAGAACAGTACCTTCTCCTCAGCGGGGGTTAGCTTCAAGTATCCTGCCAATTGGGTTCCTGTCAATCTGACTGTTTTCTCCGGTCTTTTCTCCAAGAACACCCAGAATGCAACGATAAGCTCGAGATTTGGGAATAAGAGTGAGGTGGGGCTTATCGTGCCATCATCAGAAGTTGTTAGATTCATTTCGAATGGACCCGGCCTGTTATCACAATATCTGGCGAATCCTAGCAACTTCTCAGCGCCTCCGTTTCTAAGTTTTGTAGCGTCCGGAGCAATAACCGTCCTAAAGACCAATTTCTCGCTCGTATATAGTATAAAGGAAAAGGTACCAAATGCGACAGTCCTTAACAGGACTGTGGGGGGTTATCCAGGCGTCTTTGTCTCCTTCACGAATCAAACTGTACTAAACGTCAGAGAATCCTTCGCGGAGCTTGCCATCTCCGAGTCTAATGGCAATGTCTGCTTTGTATTTGGGTTTGCCGGGCAGCCGAATGAGGTAGCCTCTGTAAACCAGTCATTCAATAGGGCGCTAAACAGCGTAAGCTGCAGCTTTAACAGGCTAAAAATGACTATTCCAGTGGCGCTTCTGGACCAGTTATTGAATGTCCTCGGGTAGGTTACTGGTTATTGTAGTGTTCTGTGGTTTCTTCTAGAGTATCTAGTACGACACCCGATTGTTTAAACAAATCTAGCGTGTCTTTGCTATCGTGGTAATTCTTTATGGCAACGACCCTCTTTACACCTATTTGAACCAGCATCTTTGCACACGCGAAACACGGCGTCATTGTTATATATGCAGTTGAATCGGTCAGAGATATCCCGAATTTAGCCGCCTGTGTTATGGCGTTCTGTTCGGCGTGTATAGTCCTCAAACAGTGTGTAGTTACCTGGCCGGACGCCTCATCATACTGTTTTCTAAGTAGGTGCCCTACGTCATCACAATGTGGCATGCCTTTCGGAGAACCAGCGTATCCTGTAGTGAGAAGTCTGTTCTCTTTGACTATTACGCACGCGGCGTGCCCCCTGTCGCAGGTGGATCTCTCTGATACCTTCTTTGTTATGTCGACAAAATATTCATCCCAGGTCGGTCTGGCCATACGTATATCTAGAAAGGCTTAATTAAATACATCGCAGCTTACTCGTATTCGGGTATTCTGACTCTTTCCATTTCTGGACCTTTTGAATTGTTTACGTACTTATACCAGAGACCGTTCACTTTCATAAATGACTGTTTTTTAGAATTTACAAATCTCTGTATGTACATATCATCAGGGTTTGCTACCGAAAACTTTTGGCCTTTTATGACTGCTTTTACCACTGGTTTTTCGAGGCCTTTTCCGGACAGAGTGACTGCGACTTTGGGCACATCCATCACCCTCGACTGTTGCTTGTTCACATATATATTGACTATCCTCTCGTGACTCTTGAGAAAGAAGCTTAGAACAAAAAGCGCTATGATTGCCACAGTCAGCCCGGTTATCGCTTCTTCGAAAAAATTGGAAAGCACAGCTGGCAGAAAGCTGCCTTTAAAGAGTATCGAAAGGGTAAGCCCCAGATCTAGGAAAGCCGAGAACACGGAGAGCTTCACAGCTGTTGAAAAAAGATGTTTATGAAGCTTTACCATATTGATATATGACAGTAATTATTAATAAAGATTTTAATATTTAAATAGGCTACTTGTGAAGGCTCTTCAGTCTGGCTGCCCATTCGTTCTTGAATTCCAGAAACGAAAACACTTTCAAGATATTTAAATTAACAACCGCCATTTTACCAGCAGCCCCTATAAGCCCCGCGATTACATTTTCTTTATTTGTGTAGTCGCCAAATACGGCTATAACTCTGGAGAAGCGGGTCTCCAAAAGCCGTTTCAAGTCTGTTGAGTTAGGTGACACGGCTACATAAATCTTATCGAGCCCGTGGACTAATATGCCCGCATCGTCTTCTTCGTACTGCAATCCGAAGTTAGAAAGGGTGGACTTGACCAAGTTTTTTAGGACACTCCTCTCAAAATCTGTTTTTGAGGAGGGAGAGGCGCCTTTTTTCAAGTATGGAAATCTAGCGGCTCTATTGTTGTCTACTCTTACTCTAAGCTCACCGATTGAACCGTTTTTGACCAACGCAGAATATTGGGAATCCAAAATTGCGTATGTATACCTGTCTGTAAGGCTTTTGTAGATGTCCGACAGCTCTGAGCCCTGGGCTTTAGCTACTGCATTGAGCAAGTCGATGCCGTCGTCGGTCTCGGTAATCTTCTTGTAATCCAGTAAGTCGGCGTGAATAAACTTATTTACCTCTATGATATCTTCGCCGTAAACTTTGGCGATGTTAATTCTATCGGCTTTAAACATGGCGTAGGGGGAAACGTCCTGTGACAGCAACAGGAACTCCCCTTTGCCTAAATTAAGAGCCACCCCGCTCAAATCGGAAGCTGAGCGACTCGAGAATATCATCTCAAGCTCTTTTACGGAATTTGATCTGCC
>JAJYRE010000003.1 GCA_021794235.1 Nanobdellota archaeon | reverse complement strand
CTGTGCGCCTTACCGGGCAAGTCGCCCTTATTGTACACTCTAAAATCCCCGCCGTACTTGAAAGCGGTTTTAGGGATATAACCAGCCTCCTTTAGGTCGCTGAATACTTTGTAGCGGAGAATAAATTTCTTTTGTCTTTTCTCGCACATGTTCAAAAATGCCCTGCTGGACAGTTTCTTGCCCTTGGGATCGTATACATCGAGCTCTTTGTTGTCTCTGAGGTAAGCCGACTCTTCAAGTGAAAGTTCAAGTCTCCCATTCAGGAAAGTCCCGACTGACCACTTGTTTGCTATTCTTGATGCCAGTGGTTGATCGTACACTATTACTTTATTTCCTATTATCGTAGTCTTTTCCATGTCTATAATCCCTATAATAATTGCGGAATATTTAAATGATGTAGTACCAATTATATCTAATGGTTCAAATAAAAGAGGGTGACATATACATCTGTACGGTGAAGAAGGTACTCCAGCACGGGGTAATAGTAACTATAGATGAAGTAGGATCTGACGGGTTCATACATATCTCAGAGATAAGCAAGAGGTGGGTCAGAGAAGTCAAGGACATAGTAAAAGAGGGAGATAAACTTGTCTGTAAGGTCATAAGACTGGGCGGAATATCACCCGAGCTTTCCGTAAAAAGGATAACCGACAATGAGAAGAAGCAGGCACTAAAGGAATGGTCAATAGAGAACAGAATAACAAAGATACTTGAGAAGACTTCTGACAAGGATGGCAAGAAGACTATAGAGGAGATCAAAGCCAGCTATAAATCAATATTCGGATTTTACAATGCGATCATAAAGGACGGGGACAAGGTCTTTGATAAGATAAAGGTAAAGAAAGAAGTCATGGATTCAATACTTGACTTCGTAGAGAAAACAAAAAGAAAGATAGTCATCAAGACGGAACTCGAGATAGAAACCTACGAACCCGATGGAGTCGAAAGGATCAAGAAGTTTCTTGAAGAGGGATATTCAAACAAAAAGTATTACACAATAAAATACATAAAATCACCGCATTACCTTCTCATGGTGAATACCGGTGAGACAAAAAAGACAATTACTGAAAACAAGAAGATAATAGACAGCATGGAGAAGAAAGCGAAGGAACTCGGCCTAGAAATAAAAACAAGAGAAATAAGGCAATGATAAGGATAAGATACTGCACAAACTGTAAAGCATACACGCTTGGAGAAACGTGCAAGAAGTGTTCTGGTAAGACTATAATAAATGCCCCTGTAAAATATACAAAAGACGAGACGATAGCAAAATATAGGAGAGAGATAAAAAGGAAGTCACTGGATAGTATAAGCAAAGTATGAAGATAATAAACGTAAAATCGGTATACGGTGAACTTAGAAAAAACATCCCTGAGATATACCGGATGGTCAGCAGAATCAGGAGCGGCGAAATCACTGCCTTCACTCCCCCCTCCGCATTCGTTGGAGAATACAATTATCCGAAGATAAGAGTAGGAGTACTTATCTCACCGGAAAACAATTCTATGATACATGATTCACCGAAGTACTGGGTGGCGCAGAACTATGACGTTTCAAAGATATTCTCGCTCAGAAGCACGATAGTAAATGCGAACAAAGCGGTAAGGGTCGATGATATACACAATCCGATAGCCGAGAAAATAAGCTTCTCAATACTGTCAAAGGATGAGATAGACGTAAACATGAAGGTCGCATCGGTAAACTCCCCTGCACCCAATTTCAGCGAATTCAAACCCAACGCAGTCAACGCGACTCTGGACAGGCTTGATATAAACGATAACTTCAAGATAGACAAGCCTGTTGAGAAGGTATACTACGACAAAGATCTAAAAGCCACTGAAGGTATAAGATTTCTCTACGGCAATAGCATAGACGAAAATAAGATAAGCAAGATGCTGAGCTTGGGGACTATGGGGGTAAAAAGGAAGCTAGTACCTACAAAATGGTCGATTACCGCTGTGGATCAGTCTATAGGGCAGGAATACATAGACAGAATAAAGATGTACGAGAGGGGGGACGATTACTTCGTGATAAAAGGTTCATTCTTGGGAAATGTGTTCACAATAGTCTTCATGAAAGGCTGCTGGTCCTATGAACTGATAGAAACCTGGAACAGGGACGGGACAAACGTGATGATGGGACACGGAGATCATGAGTTCTACGAAGGAAGAAAAAACTATGTAGAGAACACAGCCGGCGCGTACTATGCGATAAGACTGGCCGTGCTGGAAAAACTGGAGCAGCTCAAGAAACAGTATGCAGTGCTTGTAATAAGGGAGATCACTCCCGAGTACTACGCACCATTAGGAGTATGGGTCACAAGAGAAGGATCTAGAAAAGCCCTAAAATCCGAACCTGCAAAGTTCAATGCTCTCAATGATACGCTTGCATTTACTAAAAGACAGCTGCTATTTCCGCAGGGCTTAGAATACCGAAGCACTTTGATAAAGAGCTACAAGAACCAGACAAGACTTACGGATTTAGGCTACTAGCTTGTAATGGACTAGCAGTCTGTTCAGCGTGATTGAGCATACAAACGACAGAAGTATGTATGTCCAGAACCAGGTCAATTTATTACCGATTATCGGTATCGAGAATGGAAGTGTAGTGACCACTAGGGTGTCGGGAACAACTTTTATTGCGAATCCGCTAGAGGAGAATGTTGCGGGTTTGTTCAGCCCTACAAGAGGCGTAACGTTTATTTTTGTATTTGTTCCGTTGGCGAATGCGACCTGCACTATGCAGGTTTTAGAAGATCCGGCAACCGAATTTACTTGTATTGATGACTGGTTTGAGAATACGCTCATGTTGTTGCTGCCGTTGAACTGCATGCATGAGTTCTGCGCGAAAAGCGTAGCGTTAACACTGCCTGATAATGTTGATGAAAACTGTGTTCCTGCTGTTATCGGAGTGTAGCTGAAGAACGACGACATCACTATAAAGACTATAAGGAACGGAACGAATGTTATAAATGTTGGTCTCATTGTCTGCTTAAACATCCTGGAGTTTTCGGCCATTATCTCTGCCATGTGTGTTTTATATTCTATTGTGCCGGGCGCTACTCCCTTCAACTTGGCCTGCAGGTCCTTTATCTTCTGCTTGCTGCCCCTGACGAGTTCATGATCGACTACCAAAAGGTATGCAAGCTGGCCGGACACTCCTACGGCTATAGAGACCAATATTATGATTATGTCACTCAAATTCATACTTAGATAATATTACACCAGCATTTTAATACTTTAGTAAAAAGTGGTAAAAACAGGGCCGCGAAGGGGATTTGAACCCCTGTCGACAGGGCCACAGCCTATTGTTCTGCCTAGCTAAACTATCGCGGCCATTGTACCTTAATTATGGTGTATTATAATAAATAAATAAGCGACACGTAATTAAGTATATGTACTATGGATAAAGCCCAGATAGAGAGCATAATAAAGAAGAAGATGGATAAAGACCCAGAGAAGCTACTGCCATTCAAATCACTATTAGAGCTCGGCCTTAGCAGACACAAATGCAGGGTTTGCGGCAAGAATTTCTGGAGTTCGGTCGATAAGGACCTGTGCGGAGATGTTGACTGCATAGGCGACTATACGTTTCTCGATAGAAGGATTACGAACAAAAAGTTGGGATACAAGGAGATATGGGACGCATTTGCAAAAATGTTCAAAAAATCCGGACACAAAGAAATAAAGAGATACCCTGTAGTGGCCAGATGGAGAAGTGACATATATTTTGTAGAGGCTGCCATAGATGATTTTGCACCGTACGTGATAAAAGGGATAGCCAACCCGCCTGCAAACCCGTTAGTTGTCCCGCAGATATGTATGAGATTCAACGACATAAACAACGTCGGGCTGTCCGGGAGGCACATGACAAGCTTCATAATGGCAGAGGAAGCCGCATTCAACACCGCCAAGAAGAAGGTTTACTTTGACAGGGAGGCGATAAAGTACATCTATGAATGGTTGATAAAAGGTTTAGGAGTTGAGAAAAACGAATTGACGTTCGTAGAGGATGCGTGGGCAGGCGCCGGATATGCAGGCAACTGCCTGGAATTCTTCGCCGGTGGTCTGGAACTGGGAAACCAAGTTTATATGAGATATATTATAGAGGGAGACCAGCTTGTTGACATGCCAACGAAGACAATAGATATGGGGGCTGGTCTTGAACGCTGGGCCTGGATAAGCCAAAGCACCCCGACTGTATACGATTCTACTTTTCCAAAGACGATAAAATTCATAAAAGATACTGTCGGCGTTAGCTACGATGATTCATTGCTGAAAAGGATATACAAATTCATGGGAAAGGTGGATTTTGAAAAGACCTCCCTGAGCGGTGCAATAGATACACTGTCCAAGGAAACAGGAATAGAACCCCAAAAACTGAAAAAGATAATATCCGATATGCAGGCCATATACTCGATAGCCGACCATACTAGGACCCTTCTAGTCGCAATACACGACGGCGCGCTGCCTAGCAATGTCGGTGGCGGGTACAACCTCAGAAACATAATAAGAAGGGCTCTTGGATTCATAGACAATAAGAACTGGAAGCTGGACCTCAACAAGGTCGTAGATGTACACAAGAAGGAATTTGGTCTGTGGTTCGATGAGCTTAACGAGTTTGACATATCAAAAGTTATCGACAAGGAAGTTGAACGGTATTCCGAGTTCAAATCCAGAAACTCGAAGTTTATATCTTCTCTACTGGACAAAGGAAAGATAGACCCTAAGGAGATGAAAGAACTCTATGAATCCAGAGGGATAACGATAGACGATATAAAAATAAGAGCGGAGGCGGAAGGCAAAGAGATCGTGCTGCCTGAGAAGTTCTACAGCGATATAAACCAGACTAAGACCAGAAGAGAACACAATGCGAACGAACCAGACATAAAGGGAATACCAAAGACCAAGAAGTTATTCTACGACGAAAAACTTACAGAAGGAAAGGCAAAGGTCATAAAAACGCTGAACGACGGCAGGATAATTCTAGATAAGACGATATTCTACCCGGAGATGGGCGGACAGAAACCAGACAGAGGAAAGATAGACGGACATAATGTAAATGATGTAAGGATCTATGATGATGTCATAGTACACGAAGTATCAGAAAAATACAGGCCAAAGGAGAAAAAAGAAGTAACTATGAAGATAGATTCTGAAAGAAGAGAGCTCCTTAGAAAACATCACACTGCTACACACATAATAAACCAGGCTGCCAGAAGGGTTCTTGGTGGCTTCGTATACCAGAATGGTGCGGAAAAAGACGTGGATAAGGCACACTTAGACATAACCTACTACGACAAACTGACCGAAGACCAGGTAAGACAGATAGAGAACCTTGCCAATGAGGTCGTATCCTCCAATCTGGAGATAAACGTAAACATAATGGATAGAACCGAAGCGGAAACTAGATACGGCATGAGCATATACCAAGGAGGAGCTATACCGAATGCGCAGCTTAGAGTGGTGAACATAGGAGACTACGATGTAGAGGCGTGCGGAGGACTCCACTGTGACAGAAGCGGTGATGTAGGCCTGATAAAGATAGTCAAGACAGAAAGAATACAGGACGGAGTGGTCAGACTTACCTTCATGGCGTTCAAACCTGCCATAAGTTATACCCAGGAACAGGACAAGCTGATAAGAGAGCTCACTGGAATGTGGGGAGTGCAGCAGAATGAGTTGTATAAGACAGCTGAAAGATTCTTCTCCGAGGCAAAGTCGTACAAAGAGATGTTCAAGAAAGCTGAAGTAGACCGCATAGCTGCTATACTCGGACAGCTGCAGATGAAAAAACAAGGTAATGTAGACGTTATAGATACAAAAATAAACGAGTTGGGTATAATATCTGGCTTTATCAAGAATTACGGAAGAAGTGCAGTGATTGTAGGAGACACGATAGGCGTCGGTAAACCTAAGAACCAGGAAGTAAAGGATATCCTAGCAAAAAAATACAAAATTGTCGTGGAAAAAGGCGACTTTCTGTTCGGGCATAATTAGTATTCAGTTATCATTTTATATACCATAATACATAGAGAGATAATATGGCGGAATTCTATAACGCATCTGACGTAGAAAAGAAGATAAATGATGGATGGAAGAAAAAGCGCATACTAGATAGAATAGCAAAAAAGAACCAAAAAGGCGAAAAGTTCTACTTCCTCGACGGCCCCCCCTTTGCAACCAACGAAGTTCATGAAGGGACCATGCTGGGGATATTCATAAAGGACACTATAATAAAATACAAGACGCTCAAGGGGTTCAATGTAAGAGCTGTACCCGGTTGGGACACGCATGGTCTACCGATAGAAGTCATAGTGGAGAAGAAGCTGGGGATAAAGAACAAGAAGGAGATAAAGGATTTTGGTGAGGAAAAATTTACAAAAGAGTGCAAGAGTCTGGTGGATGGACTTATAGCCTCCAACACCAACCTTATTCTGGATTATGGAGTCGTCTGGTTCGGAAACAAACCATACAAGACGTACGAGGATCCTTACATAGAGTCGGTATGGTATGCTTTTAGGAAGGCGTACGAAAAAGGTCTGGTGTACAAAGGCTACAAGGCGACCTGGTTCTGCGTAAGATGCAGTACGCCTATGGCGAATTACGAGGTCAGGGACAAATACTATGAAAAAGAGGACAAGTCTGTTTATGTCCTGTTTAAAATGAACGATGGAAGACACCTTATAGTTTGGACAACGACCCCATGGACACTGCCATCCAACGTAGCTATAGCAGTAAACGGAAAAGCAAGATACTTGGAGGTAAAAATAGGTGATAAGACCGTCATACTTGCAAAGGAGAGGGAAAAAGTCCTGGAAGACCTAAAGATAGAATACTCCGTCATCAAGGAGATAGACGGCCAGAGCCTTGTAGGGCTGAAATACTCGCCTATCTTTTCCGATATACCACAGGTAAAGGATAATGCAGATAGACTAGGTAACATAATCGACGGTTCGGAATACGTATCCGAGGAAGGCGAAGTATTCGTGAACATGCAGGACGGTACTGGGATAGTGCACGTAGCACCCGGACACGGTGAATCGGACTACAAAATAGGTATGAAAAACAAACTTCCTATACTTTCGCCCGTTGGAGAGAATGGCAGGTACAATAGTACTGCCGGCTGGCTGGAGGGGGAGGATGTACTGGGTGTAAACGATAAAATAATAGATTATCTGGAAAAATCAGGAGCCCTTGTTTCCGTTCAAAAGATACGACACAACTATCCGCACTGCTGGAGGTGCAAAACCCCGCTTATTCCGAGGGCAAGCGACCAATGGTTCTTGGATATAACAAAGATAAAAGATGATCTTATAAAGGAATCTAGAGCTATAAACTGGGTACCGAACATATCAAGGGAAATATTCGAGTCTTGGCTGGCTAACGCACAGGACTGGGTGATATCAAGACAGAGGTACTGGAACACTCCTATACCTGTATGGGTGTGCAAAGACTGTAAGAAAGAGACTGTAGTCAGCAGCAAGTCAGAACTGATGAAGTTAAGCAACGTGAAGAAGATAGAGGATTTGCACAAATCAGGTCTTGAGAATATAACAATAAAATGCGATAGCTGCGGAGGAGAATCCAGAAGAGTGCCGGATGTTCTGGATGTCTGGATAGATTCAGGATCCGCCTCTTTCGCTAACTTAGGATATCCAAATAATGATAAAGAGTTCGATATGTGGTTCCCTGCAGATTTCGTAACGGAAGGAAACGACCAGATCAGAGGTTGGTTCTATTCGCTTCTCGTCATGGGATACATAGCAACTTCCAGATTGGCCTACAAGAATGTCCTGATGCATAAGTTTGTCGTCGGAGAGGGCGGGGCTAAGCTCTCGAAAAGCGAAGGCAACTATAAACCGATATCAGAACTTCTTAAGGAGGGATATAGCAGAGACGCTCTCAGGCTAACACTTCTTAAGAGAAACCTTGAGGACGATGCGGTGTTCACCCTTGAAGGGCTCAAAGAAGATGTGAGGGTTGTAAACACAATATACAACCTTGGAAACCTGCTGCTATCCGCAAAAGACGTTCTTCCTACTCCTGCAGAAAAACAGGAATACAGACTTACACAGGAAGACAGGTGGGTACTTTCAAGATGGAATAGGACAAAAAAGAAAGTCCAGGAGAGCCTTGATGCTTACAGAACAGATGTAGCACTGAACGCCCTGCTTACCTTCATACTCGATGATTTCAGCAGAACTTATGTCAAACTGGCAAAGGGGAGGATATTCGACGATGCGGATATTACTGCATTCCATACCTTCATGCACGTATTCAAGGAGATGACGACAGTGCTGTCAATATTTGCACCATTCATAGCAGAGTATTCCTTCAAAATCCTTGAAAAGAAGGGGAGCGTACTGACCGCCGAATTTCCTGCTTTCCATGATGACCTGATAGATGATGAGATTGAGAATAGAATGGAAAACACAATGAAACTGGTACAGGATCTGCTATCCGCAAGGGAAAAGGTCGGTCTTCCAGTAAAGAGGCCGGTGACAGCGATAAAACTCCCTACCATGTCAACTAACGATATAGTGGAAGATGTTTTTATGAAATTAACGAATGTACTACATGTTCAGTACGGAATTGACGTGGAAAGCATCGCGCTGTCGCTGAACTTCCAGAACCTGAGACAAAAGTTCAAGCAGGAGGAATTGACCCTGATAACTTCAAAGTTCCTCGAACTTACAAATGAAACTATACTTAGAAATCTGAAAACAGGGGTAAAACTGAATGCTGACGGCAAGGAGTATGTAATCAACCAGTTCGACGTGGACTTAAAACCAAAGTCGGATGATGTCGTACAGTTTGACGGCAAATCATACAAGTTGCTGATGGACAAGACTGTTACGGACGAAGTTAAACTGCTTTGGCTGAAGAGGGAGATAATAAGAGCAGTACAGAGCATAAGAAAGGAGCTGGGACTCAGCAGAACAGACAGAATAAAGATAAGTATGATGGTAAATAACGATCCGGAGAGTTCGATCAAGGACTCTATACTGAAGGAGATCCTGGACAAGACAAACAGTGTAGAGGGAAAAAGCAATAAACTACGCAAGATACAAAACTTAAATATAGTCGATAATAATATTGTTATAGAGGTGTATGATTAAATGGCAAAACTCTACAAGGTAGAAAACATAGTAGCTAGCATATCGCTAAAGGTGCAGATTCCGCTGAACAAACTGAAGAAACTGCCAAACACGCAGTATGATCCAGAGCAGTTTCCGGGCCTGGTTCTAAGGCTTCCGGATATGCACGTGACTTTCCTTGTGTTCGGCAGCGGTAAGCTGGTGTGCACCGGTGGAAGATCAAGAGATGACATAACGGTTGCAATGGGCAAGCTATTAAAAGAGCTGAAGAAAGTCGGTGTAAACGTGAAGAGCGGCTGGAAGATAGAGATACAGAACATCGTAGCCAGCGGCAACCTGAATAGGAAACTTGACCTTAACAAAATCGCTTATAGCATAGACGAGACGGAGTATAATCCCGAGCAGTTTCCGGGCCTGGTTTACAAGCTTGTGAACTCAAAAATAACCTTCCTTCTTTTCGGAACCGGTAAGATAGTCTGCACAGGTGCGAAGAACATATCGGAGATAGATGACGCTATAAAAGTTCTGACGGATGCGGTTAAGAAATCAAGTTAGATATTTAGTATGAATTTAAAGGAAAGCAAATTTAAGATATACCTGTACGTGTTAATTTTCTTCGGCCTCCTGGGGCTGGGTGCGATGGTCTATCTTATATTCTCTTTCAATATAGGTCTGATACCGCAGAACAGCTGTGACATATTCAGCAGTGCGATAAACTGTGGCAAAGTCGTTACAAGCACGTATTCAACGTTTCTAGGGATGGATCTCTATTACTACGGGATAGGATTCTTTGCGGTGATATTGGCACTTGTATTTATGACCTTCTTCAACAAGAAGACAAAAACCAGAAAGAACATGATAACAGCCGTAAACATAATAAGCCTGCTCGGTGTTTTCGCTGCGGCTTACTTGATCTACCTTGAGCTGTTCAAGATACACTATATATGCTTGCTCTGCACGACTGGGCATATAGCTATAGTGGCACTGTTCGTAACATCAATGCTTTTGAGAAGAGCCTACATAAAGGCATAAGAAGCATAGTGTATTTCTCCAGAAAAACTTCATAAGGTATAGAAGATAAAATAAAAAAAGAAATTAATTGACAAAATATGCTGCATGATTTGCTAAAAGTTTTGGCTGATTAGTAATCGTACGCTGAAAGTCTGGGCTTTCGCCTTGACTCTTACACGCCGATTCTATCAACGGGGTCTTTTTCCCCAGCCTATAACGATGCCTCTTTTTACGGAGGGTTTCAAGCTTAGATGCCTTCAGCTCTTATCCCTTAACGTGTGGCTACGCGGCCTACCTTGTCAGATAACCGCTGACTAGTGACGTCGATTCGCTGTTCCTTTCGTACTAGTCGAATCTTCCATTCAAGCATCGAACACCCCCACTAGTTAACTACCGGCCTGCCTCGCGGCGGCCTAAACTCAGCTCACGGTCCCCTTTAACCAGTGAACACCTGTACCCTTGGCTGCTTGTGCACAACCAGGATGGGGAGAGCCAAAGACT
>JAJYRE010000014.1 GCA_021794235.1 Nanobdellota archaeon | reverse complement strand
GATTCAGAAATCTTCCTTGCTGAATCCTCCTCCAGTGATATCGTAGATATCGGGATTGTCCTATCGCCGCATTTGAAATCGCCGTTAAGCCCTATTATACCGGTTCTTTGGAATCCGGTCGTATTCGAGCCGTCAACTATCGTTTTCCTCATAAAAATCAGGTTTTTGAATATATCCGATCCAAGTGCGTTCGCCATGTATACCGCAGTCCTCAGGGCGTCATTATCCAAGTCATGCGGGGGTTCCTCATCCAGGTCCACCAGGCAGTTGGTATCCTTAAAGAATCTATAGACTATCTTTTTGTACTTTTGGCCTTCGAAAGCCGCGCTTACGTCGACCTTTCCGCTCTCCCCAAAAGAAGGTTTCAGTATCCTTTTTATCTCCTTGAAATTGTCATCATCGTGCATCCTGGATTCGCATCTGCAGAACAGTTTCCCCGTGTCCAGTTGTACATGCCATTCAAAACCGCAATTTACTCTCATACAAGAAAGCTCTCAAATTCGTTTCTTTCCGATAGTTCACCGGCAAGGTTTGTTGTCATTATAGACCTAATCTCGTCAATCTTCTTGCTCTGGCCAAGTGCAAACATCAGTTTTATGAAAGCGGTCTCAGTGGTCATGTCACCGACGTAAATTACATTCTTAAGTTTAGACAGTTCTCTAAGGGTGCTGTAAACAAACCTATTTGTGGCTCCATAAACCGTCTGAGGTGTTATTACTACCGGAACATTCTCCTTATCCGCCTTCTTTAACGCGGAGTAGACCGTCTTATCATCAAGCGGAAGGTTTCCGAATCCCGTTCCCGCTATTACGAAGCCGCTTACCCTGTTTTTCAGGTAGTAATCTATTATGTCGCCGCCAATGGAGGGGTATGAGACTAGGAGCTTTACGTTATCATCAAGTTTTGTGTTTATTTTTGTACTGTCCGCCTTCCCCCTGTACTCTGATGTTTTCTCTATCCTTCCGTCCGGGTATACCTTCGCTAGAGGCAGGGAGTTTATTGGTCTAAAAGCATCCCTCCTTTCAGTGTGCATTTTTCTTGCTTTGTTACCTCTTAGGATGAAGTTGTAATCGTCATTCGATGTTGCATGCATGCATATTACCGATTCCCCGCCATCCCACTTCGCCGCGGTCGCAGTTGACATAAGCAGGTTCGTGCCCGCATCGCTAGATCCCCTGTCAGGGCTTCTCTGCGAGCCTGTAAACACTACAGGTACGGAAAGGGGGTTGAGCATGAATGATATGGCGGATGCAGCAAAGTGCATAGTATCAGTCCCCATCGTAACTATAACGCCTTTAGACCCCTTCTCTATCGCAGTATGGGCTTCGTTCGCTATTTTTATCCAGTCTGAAGGCTGCATATTTTCGGACAGGATCTTCATCAGGCTCTTTATCGCTACGTTGCCGTATTTCTTTATGTCTGGAGCCAGTTGGAAATAGTATTCGGGTGGTACGCTTGGCGATACGCCGCCAGTCTCATAATCGATTTTGGATGATATAGTTCCACCGGTGGTTATCAGGGTTATATCTCCGTATCCTTTGTCAGATTCCAACGTGGCCTTCTCTGATTTCTCCCTGCCCTTTTGTATGACTCTGAAATCCTTTAGATGCGACGATGGCAGGGCCAGGTCGTAACCTGATTTTAATTTTATTACTAGAATCCCGCTTTCCTTATCATACTCTATAAATTCTCCGTGCAGTTCTTTCTCCTCCAGAACTATCTCCAGTAAGTCTCCTCTGTTCAGCGATCCGAACGAGGTTTTCTCTGATTTCATAATTTACTTCTAACGTTTCTAAGTTTTAATCTTTACTTAACGGCGTGGGAATACAGAATTTGTTTTTTTCGCTTTCGGAATATAAACTACAGTTATATAACTATAGTTCAACAATGCATTTAAATCCGAAAAGATTAGAATTATTATTAAATAATTAGAATTAAAGTTTGAATGTTTGGGGAAACATTCAAACTTTTAAAATGTTAGTGTAAGTTTTGGGGTCACTTACTTGTTTCTGTTAAAAATATAAGACGTGATGAGAATATAAAGCTTTCGCTTTGTGTTTCCATCGAAAGGAGGGAAAAATGGTAATGGATTTGCTTGTTGAAAGCGCACTAAAAGCAAGCAGGGAAGCAGGATCGGTAAACGAACCACTGTTCAACCAGGCTTTGATAAAGGTCATTGGCGTAGGCGGTGGCGGAAACAACATGGGCAACTGGTTGTTTAAGAAGGGAGTTAAAGGGGCGGAGGTCGTTTTAGCTAACACTGATCAAATTCAACTTAATGCTAGAAATGCTGACAAAAAAATACTCATAGGTAAGGAACTTACAAGAGGACTCGGTGCAGGCGGATTCCCTGAAAAGGGTAAGATGGCTGCAGAAGAATCTTCAAGGGAACTCAAAGAGGCACTAAGAGGTGCAGACTTAGTATTTGTTTGCGCCGGACTTGGCGGAGGAACCGGTACTGGAGCAGCACCTGTAATCGCCAAGCTCGCAAAGGAGATGGGCGCAATAGTAATAAGCACTGTAACTATGCCTTTCAAGACCGAAAGAAAGAGGGTCGAATCAGCAGAGTCTGGTTTGGAACAGCTCAGAAACGGTTCAGACACAGTAATAGTAATCGACAACAACCGCCTTGTAAGCATGGCTGGTAATCTGCCTATAGACCAGGCATTCAACGTAGCTAACGAAGTAGTAGCCACTATGATAAAGGGAATAGTTGAGACTATCTCTGACGCTAGCGCACTTGTACACCTTGACTTCGCAGACATAAAGGCGATAATGAACAAGGGTGGAGTCTCAGTAATCGGAATAGGTGAAACCGATGCATCGGATTCCAGGGTAAATGAAGTCGTAAGAAGGGCGCTTAACAACCCTCTTCTGGACGTCAGTTACAAGGGTGCAAAGGGTGCACTTATACACATATCGGGTGGACCTGACCTGACTCTTGCAGAAGTTAACCAGATCGGTGAGCTTGCAACGCAGTCATTAGACCCAGATGCAGTCGTAATATGGGGGGCAAAGGTTGATGAGTCACTAACCGGTAAGCTAAGGGTTATGACCATAATAACCGGAGTAAGCTCTCCATACCTTTTGGGTCCTGAAGAGATCAACACACTGTCCAAGACCACGGGCGCAATAAGCCAGGAATTGGGAATAGAAGTGCTGAGATAAAACATGAATTTGGGAGTATTGGGCTCTGATCACAGAGCCCTATCTCTCTTTTTTTATCCTATTCATCAAAATTTTCCTCCAATAAACGGGGGCTAGAAGGCCCCCGTACCCCCCATAATTATACGGTAATTGGAGTCTGAAACTGGTTTCCTACAATATTGAGTGAAGTAATTTAATATTTAAGTTTTATTTGACGTTAAATGTTAATGGTAATCGCAATATTATCCTCAAAACCGCTGGATGCGGAGAAGCTGAAGAAGCTCACATCGAAACCTCTGGACAGTATAAACAACGTACAGATATCGCTAGGTAAAAAATCCGAGCTTATAGTATATCCTACCGACTATCCAGATTCTATAATAGGCGTGCTAAAGGTGATGTCCATAGCCGACAGCGTTGTATTTGTTGTTAACGATACCGTATCTGCACTCGATGCAGAACTCGCTCTCGCAGTAGAATACAGCGCTATAGGCGGCGGCATGGTGTTTTATGACGATTATTCTGATATTAACTCCTTCTCGACACTGTTTGCGAAATACAAGGTTGGGAAGTTCCAGAGATCCAAGAACTCGATAGAAGGGCTGGTAAATACGGTGAATGAACCATCCGCAGGGCAGTACGTCTCCATCGACAAGCATTTCATAGTAAAAGGGATAGGGAGCGTGATAATCGGTTTTGTGGTCTCAGGGGAAATAAAGAAAGGCGACAAGCTCTTCCTGATCCCTTCGGGTAAGCCCGTAACCGTGAAGAGTATACAGCTTATGGATGTAGATGCGGCGAGTGCCGGCCAGGGCAGCCATGTCGGTCTCGCACTAAACAATGCGACAGAGGATGATCTATCGCTAAATTACTGCCTATCCAATATCCAGGAAACCCATGAATCGCTTTCCGCCAAGATATCATTCTCGGAATTTTACGACAAGAGTTCCGTATTCGCAAGGTCAATGTCATGTGCTGTTTTTGGAAATAACTTTATGCTGACGCTTTCCGAGAGCGGAAACGGCATAACGGCTAAGCTAAACAGGAAAATAGTAAAGCCCCCTGGGAAATACATACTGGCGGATGCCAGCAGATCGGTGGGTAAGAACCGCATAGTCGGTTCCATAGAGTTTATCTAAATCAGAAGATATCAGGAACCGAATCCAGTCGCCTGTAGTACGCTATCGCCCGGTTTATACCTTCATCTATACTTACCACGGGCGTAAATCCTAGAATTTTCTTCATTTTCTCCGTGTCGGCTTCTACAACCTCAACGTAATTCTTCAGCGGATTTTCCGTGTATTTCACCTTTATATCCTTGCCAAGTTTCTGGCCCACCAGTTCTATTATCTGGTTGAAGGTGTGCGATTTTCCGCCGCCTATATTAAAGACTCCAGTGACGTCTTTGTTGTGTGCCATAATATTCGCCTCAGTCACATCGGCAACATTCACTAAATCCCTTCTTTGAGACCCATCACCGTAAATTATCAGCTCTTTGTCCAAAATGCCCTTCCATATTATCTGTGAAACCATGTTGGCATACGTCTTCTTGCTCTCTTCCCCATCACCGTAGACGCTGAAATACCTAAGTGCACAGTATTTGAGCCCGTACATCTGGCTGTATAGGTCTGCCAGCCTTTCCATAGGATACCTGGCCTCGGTGTAGAAGTCCTTCACCTTCGGCGTCATAGTCTCCCTGTGCGGCGGTTCGTAGCCGTTGTAAATGGAGGAGGTCGATGCAAAGACTAGCTTTACATCGTTTTTTCTACAGTACTCCAGCACAGCGATAAAATCAGTTATTGCCTTGCCGACGAGAGACGGGTCTTTCCTGTACATCGGTGTCGATGAATATATACCCTCGTGGAACACAGCATCCGCCTTTTCCTGGTTTTGTATAACGTAAGAATCGCCCTTTACTAGCTCGTATTTCCCCTTTATCCGGCCCAGATTGTGGATGTCGCCGCTGTGCATGTTGTCTATTATAGTGAGCGAATAACCAGAATCAGACAATTTTTCTGCTATGTGAGAACCTATAAAACCGGCTCCACCGGTAACTATGGCTTTCATAATCTATTATTGAACGATTTTGTATTTATACTAACTCTATTTTAGAAAATACGGTTCTAAATCTTCTGCGTTTATTATCGGTTTATCAACCTTATCCATATCGTCTATCGCGATTCTCTGGCATGCCGTACTTATGAAAATGTCTACACTTCTGAATTCGTTCAGTCTCGCGAAGTTTACTTCATCTGCAACTACAGAGTATATATTTTTGCCTTTCTCCTTAAGCGCCTGTTTTAGCAGCCTTACACCGTATGTCTGTCCGGATTTTGTCGATTCTACAAACATCACGTTTTTAGCGGTCAGAGCTATACCTACACCCTGAAGAGTTCTTTTCTTGTATTTCTCCGCCATCTTCTCATCTATGAAATCTATTGCTTCAACCTCCGGATCTATTACAATGACGGGTTTTCCATACTTTATCGGGATGCCGAGCACATGGAAGTAGCCCTGTGCAAAGGCGACAGTGACGTCGCAGTCTTCACAGTCGGCAGCATAAACATCGCATCCGAGTATCTGTCCCGGGTGCATAGCCCTGTACTTGGACTGTTTGATTATGAATTCTTTTTCTTTCACTCTTTCTGTCAGCTGATTCATCTGATTTATAAACTGGATAGCGCAGACAACATTTACCTTCTTGTAAGGCTTTAACGTTTCTTCTATCTTTTTTATAAACTCATCGCTGAGCTCCCTCTTTAAACGGGCTTCTACAAATAACATTTCCATAAAAGTAAATATATATAAGATGTAACTTATTTATAAATACAATAATTCAGGTGAGATATGGCAATAAAGGTTGTAATAAACGATGTGAAAACTGGTAAATCATACCAGAAGGAACTAGATGCGGAAAAAGCGGATAGCTTGTACGGGATGAAAATAGGACAGAATATAGAACTGTCAATCTTTGATCTTAATGGCTATAGCGGAGTCATAACTGGCGGAAGTTACATGACAGGTACATCTATGAGTAACAGCATAGACGGGATGGGCCTTAAAAAAGCTCTATTCGGCAAGAGCCTTGGAAATCGCAGCAATATACGATTGAGAAAGAGCCTGGCAGGAAATACGGTCAGTCAGTCGACTTCGCAGGTAAACATAAAGATAACCAAATACGGCGACAAGCCGATAGATGAGCTATTTTCGAGCAATACTGCTAATGGTTAAGGACATAATAATTGATGTCGTTGGTAGCTTCGCCGACGGGAAAACCACTCTGGTTAGAGCCCTGACAAGCGAGTCTACCCTCAGGCACAGCGAAGAGAAAAAGAGGGGCATCACCATAAGACTCGGATACGCACACTTTCTTCTGTACAAATGCGATAAATGTTCCTCATTCAGCAGGAAGGAAAAGTGTGAAATCTGCGGTGGAAAAGCGGAACTTTTCTACAGGGTTTCTATAATAGACTCTCCCGGTCATAAGACACTGATGACGATAATGCTGAGCGGTGCGCCCCTCGTTGACGGAGCCGTACTGGTTATATCCGCAAATAATAAATGCCCGCAGCCGCAGACCGAAGAGCACCTTGAGGCCCTTAAGATAATAGGAGTAAAGAATATAGTAGTGGCGCAGACGAAAGTCGATGTCGTGGGTCCGGATCGCGCAAAAGAGAGCCACAATGAGATAACCGAGTTCTTATCGAAGAATGGGTTCGAGAACGTAGCGATAATCCCCGTGTTTGCGGCACAGAACATAAACATACCAGAGCTACTTCAGCACGTGGGTAAATTCGAGCCGCACGTACATGAGGAAGGGGGCGGTGCTCAGATGCTTGTCGTAAGAAGTTTCGATATTAACAAACCCGGCGAAGAAATAAAGAACCTAAGAGGAGGAGTTCTGGGCGGGGGATTAAAATCCGGCAGCATATCGGTCGGAGACGAGATTGTAATCTATCCAGGAGTTTTTGTAAAAAACTCGTGGAAACAGCTTAAGACTACCGTTAAAAACATACAGAGTGAGTTCGGGCGTGAGAAAGCTGTAAACAGAGGCTTAATGATTGGGCTTGAAACAAGCCTAGATCCATCTCTTGCAAGACGCGATAATCTGGCGGGGTCCCTTGTGGTAAAACCAGATAACCTTCCTATTTTCAAGAGCAAGATATCATTGAACTATTCCCCTCTGGTGGAAAAAGAGAAGAACCAGTTCAAGAAATCAATACAGATGAATGAAGTAGTGCTAGTGAATGTGCTGGCATCAAAAATACTCGGCACCGTTACAGCAATCTCGGGAGACAAGGTGACTTTGAACCTGGGGAATTCATTCCTTCCTTACTATAAGGGAGATAAGGCGATAATATCGAGAAAAGTTGAAAATGTGTGGGTCCTCGCGGGTGCCGGGACTATATATGATTAGGATACTTGTCGATACAAACGTACTTGTCTATATCTTTGAGCGTAAACTGAACATTAATGAAGTCCTTGACAGGGCGCTCTCAGAAGCCTATATCCTTAATACGCTCGACCTGTGCTTAAACGAGTTGAAGACCATAGGCAAGCCGGGGATAGTGAAGTTTGTGGCGCAGATAGGCATAAGAATTGTCAATTCCGGCATGAAGGCAATAAGCGTTGATGATGCCATAATAAAAGAAGCTTCTCTTGGTGGATTTTATATAATGAGTGAGGACAAAGAGCTGCTAGCGAAAGCCGCTGCGGAAGGCATTAGGACCATCAGCTTTAACGGCTATGGTGTTAAAATAAATTAGTTAATCATCCGCCTGACACATAAACTCTGGATTCTCCGCTGTCTTTTCTTATCATTATAAGGTTGTCCGCTATATTTTTCATATTCTCCTCATGCGTTACAATGACAATCTGCTTAAGGTCATTTATTCTAGTGATGGCATTTGTGAGGGAGTTTATATCCTCTTTATCCAGCCCGGAAGTCGGTTCGTCCATAAGTATCATTTCATTCTTGCCGGCACCCCCTAGCAGCGATGCTATAGATGACAGTGCTAGTCTGTACGCCAATGCGACAGACGTCTTCTCCCCTCCCGAAAGGGTCTTTGCATCAAGAACCTCGCCTTTGGAGATTACAAGGAGGTTGTAATTGCCATCTATATCTATGGCATAGTCATTTTCAGTCCTGAGCTCCGAGAATCTCGTCTGGAACAGGGACTTGAAGTCATTTATGAACTTGTTTCTTACATACTCTCTTATGCTCCTTATATCCTCCCTTAGACCCGCCAATAATTTCAGCATGCGTTCTTCCCTCTGTATTCTCTTCGTCATCTCCTTCTTCTTCTGAATCTTATCTTCTATCTCTTTGAGTCTGGCCTTATTTTCTTCCAATTCGTTCTTTCTAATCTCAATTTCTCTTTCAGTCTTGGATCTGTCTGCATCCAGCTCTCTCAGCGAGTTAATCATTGCCTCATACCTCCTCTCGCCCGTCGTAAGGTCTTCGCTCTTGAAATGCACAGAGTCGAGTTTTGATTTCAAGTCAAGTAGGTCTCTTTCTGTCTCCTCTATATTTGCGTTCAGCGTCTGAATCTGCGCCGAATATCTCTGATAGTCATCCTGCCGCTTCTTAACGGCTTCGAAGCCCGCTATCTCGGTATCCAGCCCTCTTATATCCTTTGATAGTATGTTCACATCGGCTTCACACTTTTCGTATTCTCCCTTCGCAGCTTCAAGTGCTTCTTTAAGTTCGTTTATTCCCCCGTCAATGTTCAACGAGGCTGAGGCCGTGTTCATGCGCTCCTGCAGCTGCTCCATCCTTATCTCGTTCGTGTCAAAATTCCTTTTTATCTGGTCTTTCGATTCTCCCGATTCAGTTGCGTTTAGCGCCCCTATCTCCACAATCATCTTCTCGTATCTTTCAATCTTGGAAGAGTATTCCCCCTCAACGTGTGCCTTATCGCTTATAACCGTGCCGCATACCGCACATATGCCGGTTTCAAGAGAATTCTGCATCTCCTTCTTTAATTCGTCTATGTCCTGTATCAGCTGTTTGGATCTGCCGCTTATCTCTTCACCGGTCATGAGCTTAGAAGCCGATTCTAACTTTTTAGAAAGTTCCTCCTTCAGTTTGGTTCTTCTCTCCAATTCAGATTTGATCAGAGTGAGCTCTTCTTCGGCTTTCTTGGCGTTGTTTAGAGTGTTTTGGTACATGGACTCCGCTCCAACCCGCTTTCCATAGCTCTCTTTGAGCGCCTTATTCCTATCGGCAAGAAGTGCATCCTTTTCTTTACGGCTTTCTTTCAGCATGTTTAGTTTATCCTCATTATACTCTGATCCACCGCCGTTTAGCTCTGCAAGTCTCTTTTTAATCTCTTCCGCCTGCGACTCAAGTTTTTTCCTCTGGGTAATTCTTCCATTTATTTCCGTGTTTATCGAGTCATACTCCGATTTCATTCTTCTAATCGTCTCTATCTCTTTGGCCACCCCTTCCTTGTCCGCCTCTCCGTTTCTTATTTCGCTCTTTATGAAATCGAGGCGTCTGGACAGGCTCTCTGCGGTTGAAGTAATCTCATTTATTTTTGTCTCAGTCTTTATTATCTCGTTGTCATCTATGACTGCGGAGGCTTCCCTTCTGTCCAGTTCTATCTGGTTGCTTACTCCCGAGACTATCTCTTTCATCCTGTCATATACATCGGCGTATTTGTTCAGCTGTAAAAGCTGGTCTATGTATTCCTGCTTTGTCTGTCCGGTCTCGAAGATTAAATCCTTGAGTTCATCCTGTTTTATGTACGTTATAGCTTCGAACGTCTTGATCGGGTTGGATGATTCAATCTTAAGAAGCTTGTTTATGAAAACGTTTAGGTCTGTTGCCCTGTTCTGCAGGTCTAGGACTTTTCCGTCTTTTTCTATTCTATTTCTGCCATCGTCATTTCTGACTGCATCCTTGACCCTTTTCAGACCCCTGACAATCTTGTAAACATCATCTTTCTCCTGTGCGCTTAACTCTATAGAGCCGTCTGTCGCACCCCTCCGTAGGAGCAGTTTTCCCTCCTCCCTCCCCTCCCCTATCTTTCCGAAGAGGGCGTATTCCACCGCCATGAGTATCGAGGATTTACCGCTGCCGGTGTTTCCCGTTATCACGTTTATACCGGGCGTAAAATCTATCCTGGAAAGCTTATGGCTCCTAAGATTCTCCAGTTCAATCTCTTTTATTATCATATTCGTCAAACATCCTTTCTATCTCGGTTCTCATTATCTCCGTATCCTCCTTGCTCTCGACGGAGCTTATGATATATCTGGCTATCTTTATCTGCTCCTGTCCGTAGCCTTTTCGTGTAAGGAATTCGTTTTCTATATCATTAAGATCCTTGCTTTCTATCTCTATCTCCTTCTGTTCGTTGTCCGCGAGCTTTGATGTATTTATGCTGATGTAGGAGTATCCTATCGCGCCTGCCTTATTTTTTATGTCTACCAATCCAAGCTCGCCCTTTTTGCCAATGAGTTTTCCATGAATCTTAATGACAAGTATCTTGCCATCATTGGGATTGAGTCTTGACATTATGCTCTTTTCGAGCTCCAGCGGAGTTTTGCCGTCCGCACTTATCTCCACTATCTCTTTCTGCCTGGTCTTCAGTATAACCCTCTCCACACCCGCTATCCCGTCCCGTTCGTAGGTTATTATGTAGTAGCCCC
>JAJYRE010000002.1 GCA_021794235.1 Nanobdellota archaeon | reverse complement strand
CCATAACCATAATTGAGCGTCGAATTAAAAATGTCTTTAGCTTCTTGTTGCCTTTCTTTGAACGGAAATACTATAGTCAAAGCGCCCCAATAACTCTGACTTGCGAATCCTTCTATTCCGAGTAATTTATTACGTATGTCGTCTATAGTGCCATTCAATTCGTCTATCCCTTCAGAATCACTCTTTATTGAATTTATTATATTAGAAAAATCGACATTATCTCTAGTTTTTTCGACTAATCTTAAAAGACCGATTTGATTCTTTATCTTAGCTCTTATTATTTCCTTTATCACGTCGGCTATCCTTTCAGAATAATATTGTGTCGCTTGTTTGCGTCTGGTGAGTGTCGTGCCGCCTAATTTACAAGGATATATCCTAGCATACGGCGTGCCGAATTTGTTCAAATAGACGATGTCTATGTCCTTCTCCATCGCGAGTTTTATTACTCCCGAGCTTATCGAAGCGCCAGAACTTATCATTATCTGACTTATAATGTCGGCCGAGAATTCCTTCTTTTCATTTTCGTTGACTACCTGAAATACGTTCTCTTTACGCTTTATAATGGAACCATACTTGTCGATTACGAGCTGCATTGGTAGATATAACGTTTTTTTACTATAAATCTTAATCTTTCTGTCTTCTTTAATTGCTTTCTGCCTAATACCACAAAGTACTCTTTTTATACATAATTTCTTACGCTCTTCGGGCGTTATAGCCATTATTTGATTACGTAATTATGGTCCATTTATTAAGAATGCCGAAGTTTTCATAGGGCAGGGACACTAGCGGCGTCCTCCATCACAATATATAAAGGAAAAAGGAGAACCATTTGGATGCCTGGACAAATTAGCGCTGGAAAGCCCTGTGTAAATTCCATTCAGATATGAAAAAACTGAGGGTGGGATTGGTTAGTAACTTCAGCAATGCGGAGAGCGGCAGGGGTGTGACAGAGTATTCCTTCAGGGTGCGCAGCTCGTTATCCAGATATAACAAAGGGATTTCGATCAGAATCATCAATGCTTTCAGTTTAGACTCCATAAAACAAGTGTTTTCATCCTTGGCTTACAGAATCAGCAGAGATAAAGAAGACACGTTCGACGTGGTGCATTTCTTGGATCCGGGTGCCATAGGTTTACGCCATTTCATAAAAAGCAAGAAGGTTGTTGTTTCAATACACGACACTTTCGTAGCAAAGCCCGCACCCGTATCTTCGAACATGACGGCATTTTCACGCAGCTGGCTCTCGATGCTCCTGAGGCCGCAGGAATGAATATTCAGGGGGTTCTGGAGCGTTCCGTTAAAATATGACATAAAACGCGCGTTGAAGGTTGCGGATAAGGTCGTTTGCGTTAGTGAGAATACGATGAGGGACGTTACAGATGATTTCAGAGTTGATAAATCAAAGTGCATCGTAATCTACCCCATCATACCCGAGCGGTTTAAGAAACTCGGTGTGAAAAAAGATAAAAACAAGATAGTTATAGGCCATATAAGCAACCACGCACCAAACAAAAATGTCAAAACATTGATAGAGGCGTTTGAAAAAACGAAAAATCCGAGCCTGGAGCTCAGGCTTTACGGTAAGCCATTGCAATTTAGAACTAATGACAAACGCATCAGATCATTAGGATTTATACCGGAAAACGACATTGTAGAAGTGTTGAACTCATTTGACGTTTTTGTATTCCCCTCCACAAGAGAAGGTTTCGGCATGCCTATAATGGAGGCCAAAAAATGCAGGGTGCCGGTCATAACCTACGCCAAGGCAGAAATCCCTGAGATAACCAGCAGGAATACGCTGCGGTTCCGCGATGCCGGGGAGCTTACAAATATGCTCGATTCGCAGGCATGGAGGAGCATAAACACGAAAAAAGCTTATGCGGACACTTTCGAGTGTTCGAGTAAGTCGGTATCGGATAAGTTGGGTAATCTGTACAGTGGACTTTTTTGAGATCTACCGCAACACTTCCGGAAAACAGTGTATTATAATATTTAATTAATAACTACTATTTAGTTATTAAAGTATTTAAATAATAAAGTTCATATTATAGTATGAAAAAGCAGACAACTCTGGATTCGATTCTTGACAGAGTAAAAGGGAATCTGGCCGGCAGGATACAGGTCAGATTCACAGGACTGATCAAGACGGGTAAAAAAGCCACTTACGATAGATCAGAAGCGATGCTGAAAGAATTGGCTGAGAACAGCAAAGGATACCGCCTGGATTCCTCCATAGATCATTACGACCGCGATGACTTGTTCTTCAAACCCATAAGTTTTCTAGAGAAGGGGCAATTCGAGAAGCTTAGCAAGATGTATGACGTTCTGCCTGAAGCGGTCCCCATGCCTATCACTAAAGTGAGGGAGGGAAGTGGAAAAGAGATAGGGTATATAATGAAGAAAGTAGAGGGGTACACGATGTCGAGTTATCTCGCGGTTCTGGACAATGACCAACGATACAAGGAGAACGAAAGGATACTTCAAGAATTAAACGGTTATGTGGAAAAACTTTCTGCCAACGGGATAGGGCATGGCGATATACACGGAAAAAACGTTATCATCCAGAATGGCAAACCGTTCCTTATCGATCCTTTCGCCATAAACGACTATGATGGCTGGTATACAAGAAGAGACCTAAAGACTTTGCAAAAACTAAGATGTATGGGATATGAGGATAGTCAAAAAAGCTATATCTAAGCCGTAAAAATTACGAAGTGCTTTATTGACCTAAGTTTTTCTCGTTTCAGAAGCCGCCGCCTATTATTGATGAAAGGAACTGCAACCGGTTTCCCCTGAACCCGTTTTTTACGGTTATGCCCTCGCCGTCGAGCTCTACGTGCGAAACGATCGTTTTATCATCAGGGTTTATTCTGATGTAGCTTTCAGGAGAGAGAAATCCATCAAGGCGGCCTTTATAGTCCTCCTTCAGCCTTTTCAGCTTTTCCGTGGTGTTGCCAGCCTGTTCTCTGTAGCCCAATTGGTTTGCTATGAAAAGAGTGTAGATGAACGCAGGGAGACCCTCATTGGAAGTCTCGTACACCGCTCCGGCGGTCTTGAGGAGAAGTTCGAGTTTCGAGAGTTCCCTTCTGTCTATGCTTTCCAAATCGGTGTAAAAGGCGTTTCCTCTGCCGTCGAGGGTGGTATCAGCGGGAACATCCGAAGCCGAGAAGGTGTATGCATTGTACCTATCGACAGAGTTTTCCTTTCTCGAAAAATAAGGCAGGAAGTATATCTGCTTCGATGTGTTTACCATGTTTTCAACGAAGCCGTCTAAGTCAACCGCCTTATTCACGAGGTCCTGCCTTATGACATCCGCAGCGGCGTTCACGGGGAGTATTCCCAAATGGTGGGAGGGAGTGTCTATCCTGATATTAGAAGGCACCAGCCGTATCTCCTGTGCATATCTTGGCTTCTCTACGGTTTCGCACTTGTGCTCTTCCTCGCTGCATATCGTTTTCGTGTAATTTTTGAGATCCATTTCGACCGTCGACAATACAGGACAGAAATTCATTTTTACCCCGTCTTTTTGCATCGATACTGAGCTTTTCAGCGCCTCTCCTGCTATGTACGGGTCCTGCCCACCTATTGGCCTGTGTGCACCTTCTTCACCAGGGTCGAAATCCAGGTTTGTTATAAGTGACACTAATTTGAACTTTCCCATTTTCATTCCGTAGGAAAGACCCGGTATTCCGGTTTCTCTCACCCTCACGGAGTGTCCGTGATCGATGTCGCTAGTAGCATCGGTGTACAGTGTCATCTTGTTGTATCCGTCATCGGTGTGCTTGCCCCACATGAGTGCTATGGTTCCAGCGCCTTTGACGTTCACCGTGTATTCGTTGTTTCCGACTGTAATCTTCTCCTCTCCGATCAATGAAACCGCCCTGCCGCCGTGAGGTCTTGCAAGAACCGGATTGGATACGCCGTTTTTCCTTCCTACGGCCTGCATGGGATTTACGTAGAAATAATCGGTATAGTCCTCCCCGACGTTCAACATCGAGTTTTTGGTCACCCTGTCAGGAGTAATCTGGTACTCCACAAGGCATATCGGAAGTGACTTGTCGTTCTTGCCGACCAGCTTGGCTTCAATCTCCCAGTACGGTATTTTTTCCATATAGTAAAAATAAACCTTTTAATCAAAATCGATGATGGCATCTGGTATAAAAGCTTTCATATTTCGTGCTCGAGGGCTAAAATCAGATTAAGGTTGACATAGAGTTTCCACATCCTTCTGCGGAAACCATAGGAATAAAAATCACACTGCAATAAGATAGTAATGGACTATGCGGTGATAAGCTACTCGCACAAGAACGTGGGACTGGAGAATCTGTACAGATATGATATAGAGCCGTCTGCCCTGAAAGGGCTGGATGCGGATTACATGATTCTGAAAACGTGCAACAGGATAGAACTTTACCTGTGCTGCGGCGATCCGCATGATACTGTCGCTTCACTGAAGCGGATGGGAGTAGGAGTCGATGATGAACACGACACCTTTATCGGGAAGGATGCTGCAAGGCACGCACTGAAGGTCGCGTCCGGCCTGGAATCCATAGTGGTGGGGGAGAACGAAATACTCGGCCAGTTCAACAAGTCCTTCCTGGAGCAGATGAGGGAGGGCCACATGAAGCGAGGACTGGACAAGCTCCTGAAGAAGGCGGTGTACACCGGCAGAAAGGCAAGGACGGAAACGGGGATTTCAAGGGGAAAGAGAGGGACCTATTCACTCGCGATAGATTATCTGGGCAGAGTCTATGACGGCGGCGAAATGGCTATAATCGGATCCGGCGATGAGGCGCGGAGGTTTCTGAACGGTTTCTCCGTAAACCACAGAATCAACGGGATCGTAATGAGCAGGAATCCCCTGAACGCGAAATCACTGGCGGAAAATTTCGGCTTGAAGTACGGGACGTTAGATGACAATAAAGTAGAGGGTTACAAGTTCGTATTCTGTGCCTACAAAGGGAATGAGACAATAACGGTGAACGGTGCAGAATATGCTGTCGACATATCGGTTCCTGTCGTCCTTTCCGGAAAAAATGTAACGGGGATAGAAGAGCTGAGAAAATTATCCGCAGTAAGCGAGCCGGACAAGGAAGCCGAGGTCAGAAAGTGCGAATCTGTAGTTGAAAAAGAACTGAATGAGTTTCTGAACAGAACTCGATCATCTTGACTATCTGAACCCGAATCTCCTCCTTCGCCTGTGCTCCTCTGCGAAGACTATTTTCGGATTTATAAGATCGTCGGCCTGTTTTCGCATATTGTTGTAGACGTCCTTGATGCTTCTGTAATAGAGCATGGCCGTCTCCATCCTGCCGCTTTTTGGAGTGACGAGTTCGCCGTCAAAGTAGTGGAGGTACTGGCTTCGCACATGATAAAGATAATCCCTGTTGTAGCAGGATGCAAGTGTGAATCCTATCATATAAAGCCCGGAATCCCTGTGCCCGTCGAGTATACCCATCTCAGACAGGTAGAGGCCGCCGAAGAACCGGGGGACCACACGCGAAAAGCCGTTCGACCCCATCTTCTTCTTTATCAGTTCTGACACCAATTCCCGGCTAAGGCCTTTTTCCACCAGCGGTGTTATCTTGCCGAGCCATAGCATGCCGTCGATTGGAGTTTCCCTTCCGAGCGAGAAGCGTATGGCGCCGAAGAGTGCGGGAAGGCTCATCTCGTCCGCCTTCTCAAACAGCAGCTTCCTGAGTATACTCTCGTCTTCATTTGGTTTGCCGATATAACCCCCGAATTCCGAGTTTATGCTGGAGAGGAGTATCTCAGGCGCGTTTTTCACCAGCAGCTTCTCGTGAAACATAAAAAGCGCTTTTGTGTAGGCATAGAAGTGTTTGTCGGTATCGAACAGCGCCGCGTCCTGTCTGAAGGCATTGTGGCTGTCTATCATAGTCTTTGAAAGAAAGGTGCAGAAAGGATCGTATTCGCCGGATGCGGCTATGCTGTCCTCTATTTTCTTGAAGTATCCGTACTCGCCGCTCCAGAACCTTTCACGCTCCTTCTCCGCCTCCGATCTGCTCTTCTGCAGAAAGTCATCCAGCTTTTTCTTCTGCTTCTTGTCCGCCGATAGCTTTGGCATCTCCTTCAGAACAGGGGAAAAGTCCCAGAATCCGCTGTGCCTGAAAAGCCTCGGATCCCTGCTGCGCTCAACTTTCAGAAGTTCGTAATTCCGCTTTAGCGCGTTGAATGTGTCGTACCCGAACCTCTCTATAGAATCATAGGTAATGCTGTCTTCGAACTTTATCCCGGTAGAGAATTCTGTATCATCCGATTTCATATCGTGATGATGTTTAAAATCCGCAAAGGTTCACGCTTTATTTCTTTGAAGGTTTCTTTGAGGATTTCTTCTTGGCCTTCTTCTTGACGGCTTTCTTCACTTTCTTTTTAGCGCTTTTCTTCTTGCCTGTCGAGTCTGCCAGTTCTTTCTTGGCTCTGGAAAGTATTATATCAAGGGCGTTCACCGATTTGGCAAACACGCTGAAGTGTTCATTCAATCTCTCTCTGAGAGCGATAATATGCTCGTTCTTGGACCTTGTAAGGTCTGAAAATTCCTTTCTTGAGATCTCTCCGTTATCAAATCTTTCCGAAGAATCCTGGTACTGATCAAGCGTGTCTTCAAGATCGTCCTGGAGCTGTTTTATGGTCTCGGATGCTTCCTTGACCTGTTTCGTATTTAGTTCAACTTCGTGTAACTCGATTTTATCAATCGCCATATTTAATATTCCAATTTTATATATTTAAAGCTTGTGCAGGAGCCGGCGGGGCGTTCCCAGCGTGATTTTTCTATTTCGGCAGCAGAGAAACCTTAGACATCCTGTCGGGGTTCAGGTATTTTTCTGATACTTCCCTTACAATGTCGATGTTGATATCTAGGTCCTTATCTAAGGACTTGGTGTATTTCGCATCTTTGGTGTATATGTAGGCAGAGGCTATTGTCATTGCGGCGGGCACCGGCTGAGTGTACAGTGCAACGTTTTGCTCGTCTCTTGAGGAATAAAGAATTTTTTCCAGCTCCACACCGTCTATTTCTCCGCCGTGCATGAGGGATATCTGCTTTGATACCTCCTCCTTCACCCTGTCCATGTTCTCATGAGAGCACTCGGTAGCGACAAGCAAAGACCCGAATTGTGCGTAATTCGTTGTGTCTGCCGATACGTCGTAGACGTATCCGTTTTTGTGCCGAAGCGCATCCATGAAGCGTTTATTAAGGAGGTCTGCAACCACCTCCAGAGCGACCCTCTCCTCTCTGTTATCCGACCTGTACTCCGGAATCGGAAAACCGAAAGCGAGAGTCGGACCTGATACCATTTTGGATTTCACAATTTCGTCTGAGGTGTCGTAAGTCGGTTTTATGACGGGTTTTCTTATTCCTCTAAACCTGCCTGAGAAATCGGAGAAGTTTTCATGGACTATTCCCTTACCTTTGATAGTGTTTATCCCGCCGTATATGACGACAGCCACGTTGTCTGGCCTGAAGAAATAATCATGCTCCTTCAGGATGTCCTCACGCGTAAGCGATGCTATTTCATCATCCGAAGCTATCCTGAGCGCGTTATCGAGATCGCTGTTGCGGAACATCTTTCCGTACATCGCTGAGACGAGCTCGGTTGTGAGGCCGTCTGATGCGGATGCCAGCTCCCTTCTTACAGCCTCCTTCTCTATATCCATCCTGTCACGGGGAAAGGTGGGATTCTGGATTATATCGGAGATTATTCCCATCATCTTATCTGCCTTGTTCTTGGCTCCGAACGACATGAAAAGTATTTTATCAGGGTAGGTCTGTGCATTATAGTTATTGTTGACCGTAGAACTGTCGAATTCGTCCAGTATTTCCCTGTAGTCCCTTGTTTTTGTGCCCTCGAACACAAGGTGCTCTAGCAGGTGTGCAGACTCCTTCTTGCTCTCGTAGAGGCTGCCGAGGCCGACGGAGGCAACTATACTTACATAGCTTACGTCCATCGGATGAACTGCATAGGTTAAGCCGTTATCCAACCTGGATATTTTCATACGTATTAGAGAATGCCCCCCTTATTTATGCGTTAACGGAACAAAGGTCTATCGAAAACGGCCGCCAGCAGACACTATGAAATATGAAAATACCGGTGAATAGATGAAAAACCGTAAGGGATTTTGGAGGAGTAAGATGGAGTCTTTTAGACTAAGGCAGGAACCTTTCTCTGGCCATCTTCTTTATCGATACGAAGACCATGACCACGAGGAGCAGAGCTATGAATACGGAGAGTATGCCGGAATAAGTTATGATATTAGATACCGGTATATCACCGCTGGCTGAGCCGAATATGGATATGAATAAGAGTACGAATGTAGGTGCCGAGCCGATAAGAGGCGCTATTCCTGTAGGGGAGTTGACGAACTGCCTTTTCTGCGCTAGGGCTGACCAGGTCAATGACATCAGTATCACAATAACGGTTACAAGGACAGAGTATGGTATAGTGTAAACCAGTATCATCTCGACAAGAAGCGAACTGACAGCTATGTTCATGAGATGTGCAGAGAGCAGCACTACAACTACGGCTGGAAGGACGAACATCAACACCGCAATCATGGATGCAACTATAAACGCCAGGTATATCTGCACCAGATCGAATTCATACGCCATAAGATACTCGTATACTCCCCTTGCCTTGTCGCTAAGGAATATCACTAGCGGCAAGGAGCCTATTATAGAGGCTAGAATAGGTATGAACAGGGGCCCTATCAAGACCGATAGTGCACCCAACTGAGCCGTTGCGGCGTGACTGGCGGATGATGCGGCCCCGTTTATCTGCCACATGTATACCACTGATACAAGAGTGGTTACTGCAAACATCAATATGATATACAGCTTAGTCTGGTGTATTGTGCGCCTAGTTATCTGAATAACGAATTTCCTGAATGCGTTTTCCATTCTACTTGAACAGGCCCTCCAGCGGATTGCTGAGTTCCTTCACCTCTGTTATTGAAATGTTGTTTTTTACCAGTTCGCTTACTATCGCGGACACCTCACTGGGGTCTTTTACTGAGACTACCCAGTATTCACCGTCCCTCTCAGGATTGGCAAGGAAACTGGACGGATCCTTGTCGGTCCTTATCCCTATCTTGTAACCGGTGCTTTTCAGGTTGCTTATCCTGTCAAACAACTTCATCTTACCATCACTGAGCGCAAGTACATACTTTCCTATCTCCCTCGCCTCGTAGAGATTATGGGATGAGTATATGACTATCTTGTCCTTGCTCAGTGAAAGAAGCGTTTCTCGTATACCCATCGCGGCCTTGGGGTCCAAGTTGCTTGTCGGCTCATCCAGCAGGTATATCTCCTTCTCCTTGATGAAGGCCCTCGCTATAGATACTCTCTTTTTCTGCCCCTCGCTTAGGCTGTTGTAGTAGCTGTCAAGAAACTGCTCCGCCTCTGCGAGCTTCACCGCACGCTCTATATCGGATTCGGTGGCGTCTTCTATGTCGGCATAAAACTTCAGAGAATCTATTACCTTCACACCGTCCAGTATCCCGCTTGCGTGCCCGAGATAGGTCACTTGTTTCCTTGCTTCACTGTCTAAAAAAGTGTCTTTGCCGCCGAGTTTAACGTTTCCGGACATTGGGGTCAGAACCCCTGTTATGCCCCTGAACAGTGTGGTCTTACCGCTCCCGTTAAGACCGAGCAGAACATATATTGCAGGCTCATCTATCTTGAAAGATATATCTGAAAGGACTTTCCTACCGAAATATCCAAGACTCAGGCCATTGGCTTCTAATAGCATAAGACGGTTTATCCGCTGTCCCCAGCTATCTTCTTTATGACGTAGTTCAGTATGCCGCCGCACTTGTAGTAGTCAAGCTCTATCTCGGAATCTATACGGCTGATTATTTTGGCATCCGCTGCCTCACCGGTGTTTTTAGTAAACCGGATAGTCAGTTCATCCTTCGGTTTCATACCATCACTGAGATCGATTGAAACCGGTTTTGAAAAATCTATGCCGAGGGATGCGGCGTCCTGGCCTTCCTTAAACTGGATTGGGATTATTCCCATACCTATAAGGTTGCTCCTGTGTATCCTCTCAAAGCTTTTCGCGACCACGGCCTTTACCCCCAGAAGCATAGGCCCTTTTGCGGCCCAGTCTCTGCTGCTGCCGCTCCCGTACTCCGCACCGGCTATGACAACAAGAGGCTTGCCTTCCTCCTTGTATTTCATGGCGGCGTCATAGATGAACATCTTTTTCTTGTCCGGAAAATGAATCGTGTATCCCCCCTCGGTTCCCTCCACGAGCAGGTTCTTTATCCTGTTGTTTGCGAAGGTTCCGCGAACCATTACCTCATGGTTGCCTCTTCTGGAACCGTATGTGTTGAAGTCCTTTACGTCAACACCGTGCTCCAATAGATACTTGCCGGCGGGACTGTCCTTCTGTATCGCGCCCGCAGGGGATATGTGGTCTGTAGACACTGAATCTCCGAATACTGCCAGCGTCACGGCGTTTTCGATCGGTTTTACCTCCACGTTCTCTTTTGGATTGAATGATTCGAAAAATGTCGGAAGCCTTATGTAGGTGCTGTCTTTCTCCCATTCATACAATAAACCAGTAGCAGGGGCCAAATCATTCCAGTAGGGGTTCACATCCCTAAGGTTATCCTTGTATTTTTCCTTGAATTCTGAAGGAGACAAAACTTTGTCCAATACTTCCAGTATCTCCATATCCGAAGGCCAGATGTCTTTAAGGAATATCTCCTCGCCGTTCGCGTTCTTACCTATCGCCTCCCTTGACAGGTCCTTCAATATCGAACCGGCTAGACCGTAGGCGACTACTAAAGAAGGCGACATCAGATAGTTGCCCTTTACTTCGTTATGGATTCTGGATTCGTAATTTCTGTTTCCTGACAGGACGCTTGCCGTAGCTATTCCGTTGCTGCGTATCGCCGAGGATACTTCCGGTATGAGTGGCCCGCTGTTTCCTATGCAGGTTGTGCAGCCGTATCCTACTAGGGAATAACCGAGCTTGTCAAGGTATTCATCCAGATTTGACTTGGCCAGGTAGTCCGTAACTACCCTTGAGCCGGGTGCCAGGCTGGTCTTAACCTTTTTGTTTACGCTCAACCCTTTCTCAACGGCTTTTTTCGCCAACAGGCCCGCTGCAATCATAGCGACCGGATTACTGGTGTTTGTGCAGCTGGTTATGGCTGATATGACTATATCACCGTCGGACAGCTCCTCCTCCGTGCCTTTTATGCTGATCTTTGCAGACTTGAGGTTCTTGCCCTGGTGTTTTAAGACCGCCGTATTTGGCTCGATTATGTTACTCTCGCTGCCAAGCCTGACCATCTCCTTGCTGAGCTTGGAAGAATCACTACCGCCACCGTCATACAGAAATGCGCTTAGGAACGTGTCCGGCACATCGGATAGCGAAACGGTCTGCTTAGGATTGCTGGGCCCGGATACGGATGGCTCTATGGCGGACAGATCCAATTCGAGAACATCGCTGAATTCTACGTCATCGTAGTTTATGTTAAACATTTCCTGCTCTTCGTAATACTTCTTGACTAGGGCTATCTGCTCCTCGCTCCTGCCTGTCTGCTTCATATAGTTCAATGTCTCATTGTCCACAGGGAAAAATGAAATCGTAGCACCGTACTCAGGACACATATTGGAAGTCGTTGCCCTGTCGGGCAGCGACAGTGTCTTTATACCGTCACCATAAAATTCTATGAACCACCCGACAACTCCTTTCTCCCTGAACTTCTTTGTAAGAGTCAGTGCCAAATCCATAGCAGTTACGCCTTCCTTCAGCCTGTTTGTCATGTGCACCCCCAGGACTTTTGGGGTCGTGAACGATACCGGTTGGTTTAGAAGCGCCGCCTCTGCTTCGATGCCGCCGACGCCAAAACCCACTATACCGAGCCCGTCTATCATAGTGGTGTGCGAATCCGTACCGACCAGCGTATCCGGGTATGCGATCTGACTATGAGCGTCCAAGTGCACTACCTCTCCCAGGTATTCCAGATTCACCTGGTGGCATATTCCTGCGGAAGGGGGAAAGACGTTGAATTTCTTGAATGCCTGGCTCGCCCACTTGAGAAGCTTGTACCTCTCGCTGTTCCTGTCTACTTCCTTTTTCTGGTTCTCTTTAAATGCGTCAGGAACACCGAACAGATCGACTTGAACTGAGTGGTCTATTACAAGGTCCACTTTCATCAAAGGTTCCACCGTTGACGGATCCTTTCCCATCTTCGCCACATAGTCTCTTATTGCGGCTATATCGACAACCGCCGGGACACCGGTGAAATCCTGCATGAGCACCCTCGCTACCTTGAAAGGGATGTCTCTGTCTCCGGGTGATTTTGAATTCCAGTTTGCCAGAGCGATGACATCTTCGTATTTTACGCTTTTCCCGTCTATATTCCGCATGAGTGATTCTAGGACTACCCTGATCGAAAAAGGCAGACGGGACACTTTCGCGAGTCCGTTCTTCTCCAGATACGGGATGGAGAGATACTGTATTGATTTGCCGTTAAGGTCGAAAGAGCTTCTTGCGTTAAGAACTGTGTCGTGTGCCATCTTATTATAAACGGTGGATGAAATTTAAGTTTTACCTGTGCCCTTCTTTTTCTTCGAATCGGTTAACTTGCGGGGGGATGTCAGGTTGTATGGGTCGAATATCTTGTCTATGGTCTTTTTGTCTAGCAGACCGCTTTCTTCCACAACGTCTCTCACACTCCTGTTCTGGGAGACCGCCTTTTTTACCAGCCCGGCGGCCTTCTCGTAACCGAGATAAGGGTTTAGCAATAAACCAACGCCGGGTGTTTTCTCAACCATCTCTTTCATGTGGGACTTGTTAGCTGTTATCCCGTCTATCATCTTTTCCGACATTACAGAAACTGCATTCTTTAGTATCGTTAAATCGTGAAGCAGACAGTAAGTTATTATAGGCTCCATTACGTTCAGCTCGAGCTGTGCCGCCTGCGTAGCCAGCATTATAGTTTCGTTGTCGCCTATGACTCTAAACCCGACCATATCGACCATCTCGGCTATGCTGGGGTTCACCTTCCCCGGCATTATCGAGGATCCTGGCTGTACGGCGGGAAGTGTTATCTCAGCAAGACCTGTTATCGGACCGGAATTCATCAGGCGCAGGTCATTGGCTATCTTTATAATGTCAGCGGCCAGAACCCTTAAAGAACCGGAAAGGTCTAACAAATCCGATGAAGATTCAGTCACTTTGGGAAGGTCTTTAGCCTGCGTGAGTTTAAATCCGGTATATTGTGAGAGCTTTTTTACAGCTAGCTTTACATACCTAGGGTCTGCGTTAACGCCGGTGCCTACAGCCGTTGCGCCGAGGTTTATCTCCAAGAGCCGCTTTGCGGAGGCATTTATCCTAGCGGTGGAATCCTTTATCAGATCCGACCACGCCAAGAACTCCTGCCCGAGACGTATCGGTGCCGCGTCCATCAGGTGCGTTCTTCCACTCTTTATTACCGAATTAAATTCTCTGGATTTTCTGTGAAGGGAGCCTGACAGTTTCTCCAGGGATTTCACAAGCTCTGAGGATAATTTCAGCGCCGCTAGTTTTACGGCAGTCGGTATAACATCGTTGGAAGACTGGCCCATGTTCACGTGGTCGTTTGGGTGCACGACCGTATAATCGCCCTTTTTGCCTTTCAACAGCTCTATGGCTCTATTGGCAAGGACTTCGTTGACATTCATATTATTGGATGTGCCCTCTCCGGCCTGATATATGTCGACAACGAACTGATCCGAGAATTTACCGGATAAGACTTCGTCAGCCGCTTTTATTATGGACCGGGCTATCTTTTTATCGAGAAGCCCTATCTCCCCATTCGCGGCTGCAGCAGCTTTCTTTATCATTACTATAGAAATGGTATAATCCTCCAGCGGTCTTAGTCCGGAGATTGGAAAGTTTTCGACAGCCCTCTGCGTCTGTACGCCCCAATAGGCATCGGATGGGACTTTGACATCGCCCATGTAATCGTGTTCGATCCTATAGTTCATGATAAGGATTGTCGCTTGAACTTTAAATTACTTTTTCGGATGGGCTGCATTGGCTTTTCTTGTAATAATGAATGTACCGACCATAGTCACTATGTTTGTAATTATGATAACATAGGTAACATAAGTAAGGAACAGGTTGGCGTGCTGTATGCCGTAATTTATCGAAAGTATCGCCAGGGTCGCCGGAGTAAGCCCCTGCGCCATTGATGCGAATATGATCTTCTTATCCTTTGCTATATCTGACTTTAGAGTTGACACGTTTACAGCCAGGTACCTCGACAGCATCAGTATCAAAACCAGCGCCAGACCCACGCCGAGACCCGCATATAGGCTTGATAATGAGATGCTAAGGACCAATCCAAGAAATATAAAGAAAAGGGTCTCCATCAGGAATGTAATCTCACCGTGGAATGTGAATATCTGCCTGGTGAGATTGTTCATGTTTATTTTCCTCCTCATAAGGTTGCTTATAAACCGGTGGTTGCCGAATACGACTCCGAAGATTATAACCGCAAGGAATCCGCTTCCGCTGACGCTGTTCGTTATCGAGTAGGTAAGCAGCAGGAAGCCGAGCGTAAGCACGTAGGTGTATTTCCCCTTTTTGAAATAATTAAGTATATAGATCCAGATGAGGGACAGGGCTAGACCGACGAGTATACCTATCGAAAACTGGGAGACGAGGGACTCGGTTAGGTTGTAAGGGCTCGCAGTACCGCTCTGGTAGAGCCCTACGAACGTAAGGAAAAGAACCACCAGTATTATCGAGTTCAGAGCCGCTTCGAAGGTGAGGAACATTATCGTCTTTTCACGCAGATTCAGCGAGCGGGACAGGGGTATTATTATTACAGTGGTGGTTTCACCGCCTATTATTGAAGCGAATATCAGGGCTACCGGTATACTGAAACCCAAAACTATGTGCGAGAATAGAGATATCAGACCGACCGATACTCCTATATACAGAAGGACTTGTACAACAGGTCTCCACCCATCCTTGAGTATGCTCGTCACCTTTAGATCCATGCCTCCGTGAAACAGGACCATCAAAAGCGTGAACTCTGCGATTATCGCCAAAAACGGTGTCAGAGCGACTTTGTTTATTATCCCTAGCACGGGCCCTAGGACAAAACCGGCAAGTATAAGGAAGAGAAACGAGGGAATCTTTGTACGCCTAAAGAATTGCTCGCCCAGGAACCCCAGCAGGATTATAAGTGCGACTATGTAGAAAACATCGGTTATCGAGTATGCCATTGCCTAAACACCAGCGGTTTTTGCGATAGAGACCTGCCTCTTTCTCGCGAGTTCTACCAGCACACTATTGAAGAATACTGTGAAAAATATCACTGAAAACACGACGTCTACCAGGTTGGATGTGTTCTTTATGGAATACGCTATTGGTATAGTAGCGACAATCGCCGTACCTATCCCCCTGGACATCATAGATGACACTATTATCTTATCCGTGCCGGAATATTTCGATTTGAAGAGCGAGATGTAGGTGCCAGAGAACCTGGCAAGCAGGATAACCAGCGCTATTACCAATCCGACTACGAAGGACGGGTAGTCCTGGAGTGTAATCATCGCTCCGAAATATACGAAGAAGAATGATGTAGTGAAAAAAGTGACTAGGTTATTGAAGGATTTTGATTCCTTGTTAAGGTTGAAGGAGATACTGTGCCTGTACTTCAGAGCACGGAATATCTCCTCGCCGTTTGAGATTATTATACCGAAGATAAGCGCGGAGATCGGACCGCTTCCGTTTAGTTCCTGCGACAGTGTGTAAACCAGGAAGACCATGGCGAGGGAAGCTACGTATGAATATTCATAGCGCTTTCTCTGGAAATGGCTCATCATAGGCACCCATACCATGGCTACTAACGCTCCGAGGACGAAACCTATCGAGAACTCCGAGATAAGGGAGGTTGTAACAAAAGAAAAGCTGTAGTTATGCAGAAGAATGGCGCTTATCAGTATCAAGACTAATATTATGCTCAGCGGCTCGGAAAGCGAGGACTCCAGAGTCAGGAGCGTTTTGTTGCTGGCCTCGTAGGGATTCTTCTGGCCCCATGCCGACATCGCAGAGAGGCTTACGCCTGCCACGATAAGACCTATCAGTATCGAGAGGATTATACTGTATCCTAAAAAATACATCAGTACGCCCACGGACAGGACTACTATCAAGAAATTTACAAGAGATGTGGTTAGGCCTCTGGGCACCCCGTGTATAAGTTTGGCGAGTTTTATGTTCAGCCCTGCGTTGAAAAGTATCAGTAATATAACAAGATTCGTTACAAATGGCAGATATGGGACTAAACTTTCATACCTAACGAAACCCAATATCGGTCCGATTATTATACCGAATATTATCAGCCATATCCTGGACGGAACAGCCGTCTTATTGGCTATGGCCCGGCCTACGAACCCTATTATTAGGACGGCCGCTAGACCCAACATAAAAAATAGGGAAGTTTCCGCTGTAATCACTACCATGATAAAATTTAGAGCCCTAATTAAGTTAAATACCTATTTCGCGCGATATTCAGTGAAAAGATTGTAGACTTTAAAAGTGATAACGTGGTTAATAATGAAATGACCGACGACTCACTGATAGACTACTTTAAGAAGCTAGTAAAACGAGGGGATTTCGGAGAGATAAAAATTCTTAACAGATCAAGCAATTCGATACTTAGGGAGAAAGGCAAGAACAGGTTTGTGACACAAGCTCATTCCTCCGGGTTCGGGATAAGGATATACCGCAATGGACTCTGGGCGCTCGCATCGGACACTAACCTAACAGAAAAAGCTTTGACTACAGCGGTTGAAAGAGCGTACGCATCCATACCTGCGGGAAAAAAGGGAAAAATCGAATTCGACCACAAAATAAAGGAGATTGAAGCGGCGCCGCCATGGAAAAAAGACATGAGGGATGTAGATATAAGCGATAAATTGGACCTGATAAAGGGGGCGGAGGAAGCTGCGAGGATTAAAAAGATAAATATGGTCACAGTGGCCTACGCGGACCAAGTAGATCATTGGGTGATAAGCAACACCAACGGAGGAAGGGTGTCATTCTATGAATCATATCCTAGGATGATGGTGTCATCTTTCGTAAAAGACCAGATTTCAATGCAGAGTGTTACAAAGTCGCTGGGTGGGAACGGAGGCTTTGAGATTATGGATTACAATAAAATCATAAAAATCGCGAAGGAAGCTTCAGCTGACGCGATAAAACTCATAGGAGCAAAGCCGGTTAAGGGTGGAAACTATGATGTAGTGCTGGATCACTCAATGACAGGGGTGTACACCCACGAGGCATTCGGGCATGCAACCGAAGCGGATGCTGTTATGAATAAATCTTCCATATTGGAAAATAAACTCGGAAGGGCAGTGGGCCCGGATATAGTTACGATAATCGATGACCCGACAATAAAAGATGCACGCGGTTCGTACATGTTCGACCAGGAGGGCAGCATGGCAAAGAAAAGAATCCTGGTAGAGAACGGAGTCCTAAAGTCCTACCTGCATTCAAATGAGACCGCTGAGTTTATGGGGTTGGAGCCGAACGGAGCCGCAAGGGCCATGAGCTATTCTTCCAACCCGATACCTAGGATGTCAAATACATTTATAGCGCCCGGAGATTTTAGTGATGATATAATTGACGGGATAAAAGAAGGGATAGCATTCTACGGTTTCCAATACGGATACACCGACCCGGGAAGCGGAAAGTTCATGTTCAAGTCACAGTATGGACGTACAATAAAAAATGGCATGTTTGGCGACTACGTCAGGGATGCGGCATTGGCCGGCAGCACGCTGGATGTACTAAACAAGATAGATGCAATCGGAAAAGATTTAAAACTGGACGAAGGGACATGCGGAAAACTGGGACAATGGGTGCCTGTGACCAGTGGCGGGCCGAAGATAAGAATAAGAGGTGTGGTTGTAGGTGGACAGTGAATCAATAAGGAAGATTATAGGGAGAAAACAAGGGGTGCAGATAGAAGTCATAAGTGCGGACAGCCAGACGGAAAGCCTAAAAATAGAAAACAAAGAATTCAAAGGCTCCGAGATATCCCATTCATCTAATGTAATGATAAGATGCATATACAGGAACAAGGGTTCCATAGTGAGCGGCACGCTAATAGACGAGTCCGATTTAGATAAGATGATTGACAATGCAATAAGTCTCGCAAAGACTGCGGGGTCCAATGATTTCCAGAAGTACCTCTACCGGAAAAGATACAGTATAAAGGAAAGACTGGTTTATAGAAAACCTGCTGATGAAAATTTTGTGAACCGTCTGATTAAAGATGTGAACGGGATAAGGAAAGACCCTAAGCTGTACTCGCTAAATTCAATAGCCTCCGAATCAAAGGTTAGATTTTATGGAGCGAACAGCTTCGGTGCTGCCGTGGAAGGCTACAAGGAGATGGCGACCCTCGAAACCGAGGCTATAGCAAAAGATGGGATAAACCAGGGGACCGGGTCTGAGTACTCGGAATCCCATGGGCTTAACGGTATCGACATACAAAAAAATTTATCGAGCGCCCTGAAGATCGCGAAATCCATGATTAATGCGAAGGCGGCGCCTACGTGCACAGGACAGCTGCTTTTGGATCCGAAGGCCGCTATATCTTTTGTAAACTTCTTCACTGATTCGCTGGATGGGGAGGATATATACAAGAAAAAAAGCTTTTTGAGCGGCATGAAAAACAAACAGGTTGCATCGAAGATAGTCGACATAAAAGAGGAAGTTTACATGCGCGATAGTTTATACAACAGAAGATTCGATGATGAACTTATGCCGACATCGTCAAAATCCATAGTAAAGGGCGGTAAACTGAAAACGTACCTGCATAGCATCTACAGCGCCGAAAAGATGCATGAGAAACCCACTGGAAACAACTTTATGACGTCGAAGGGAGGGATCTCAGCAACAAACCTTGTTGTAAAGCCGGGAAAACTGGATTTCAATGACATGATATCGAAGGTGAAGAGGGGGATTTATATGATAGATACGGGAGACCGTCCAAACGAATCGACTGGCGATCTTTCTGCGATGGTCAGTGTTGGATACTACGTAGAGAACGGGGAAATAAAGTACCCTGTAAAGGAAACACTGGTGGGCGCGAATATGCTGGGTATGATGCGGAATGTAATACGTGTAGGATCCGATAAGCTGAGCATGATGGGCACAAGCAGCCCGTCACTACTGATAGACGGCATAAAAATATCCGGGAAATAAAAATGATTAATATCCCGGAGTGGATAGATTAATATGGTAGACCTTGAAGAACACGAAGGCAAGTTACTGTTCAAGGAATACGGAATAAAGGTACCGGAGAGCAGGCTTATCAAAAGCGGCAGGGACATCAGGGAGCTCCATGGTAACTACGTAATAAAGGCGCAGGTGCCCACGGGGCACAGGGGAACATCCGGCGGCGTTGTAAAAGTCTCCACCAAGAAACAGGCGATGAGCGCGATAGAAAAAATAAAGAAGCTAGATTTCAACGGCTTCAGAGCTGAAAAATTTCTTTTAGAAAAGTTCACGGAGCACACTAAAGAGTTTTATCTAAGCCTTGTGCTTGATAGAGGAGAGCGGTCCGTAATGCTGATAGCCTCCCGGAAGGGCGGCGTTGATATAGAACGAGTGGACAAGGCGTACATAAAGAAAATAGATATAGACATTTTTATCGGAGTTCCTGATTATCGAAAAAGGGAGCTGTCAAAGTTTTTGGGCTTGGACGGAGAGTTACAGCCGCAGTTTTCATCGATGCTGGATTCAATGTGGAGACTCTACAGAAAAGAGGATGCAGAACTGGTAGAGATAAATCCGCTGGCCCTGTCTAAAGAAGGATTGGTTGCCCTTGATTCAAAAATTATAATAGAAGATGATGCATTGTTCAGACATGATAAATATTTACGCTTTAGAAACCCGGCGGATCCGATAGAGAGCAAAGCGGAAAAGATAGGGGTGACATTCGTCAGACTGGACGGAAAGGTGGGAGTAATAGCAAACGGGGCCGGACTCAACCTCGCAACAATAGACCAGATAAAATTGAAGGGAGGAGAAGCTGCAGACTTCTTGGACCTCAGCGGCACGGACGACCCAGAGAAGGTATCGCAGGCTGTTGAACTTGTTATGGAAACCGATCCGAGGGTCATACTGATCAATATATTCGGGGGAGTAACCAAGGCTGATACTGTGGCGACCGGAATATCCGAAGCAATAATAAAACTAAAACCGAAGTGCCCCATACTTGTAAGACTTAGAGGTTTCAACGAAGAGGAGGGGATCAGAATACTGAAAAAGAACAACATAAGAACATTCGAAGGTATGGACGAAGCTATAGAAGAGGCAGTAAAACTGGCGAGAGAATAATATGGCAATAATGATGGATAGGAATACAAAGATACTAGTTCAGGGCGCAACCGGGCACCAGGGCAGTTTCCATATGAATGCCATGATAGAACTCGGCTCTAATGTAGTTGCGGGCGTCACACCCGGAAAAGGCGGAACGGTGGTCGGCAAGATAAAGATATTTGACAGCGTAAAGGAAGCTGTTAATGAGACTGGTGCAAACTCATCGGTAGTATTCGTACCTTCCAAACTGACAAAAGATGCCGTAATAGAAGCGATAGACGCGGGGATAAAACTTATAGTGATAATAACGGAGCATGTACCGTCTCAGGACATGCTTGAACTAAATGAATATTCTAGGTTAAACGGAGCACGGATTATAGGACCAAACGGCCCGGGTATAGCGGTCCCCGGTATCGGGAAGATGGGGATAATACCGAATGGAATACTCAAAAAAGGCGTAGTCGGCGTTGTTTCGAGAAGCGGGACGCTTACGTATGAAATCGTTGACAACATAAACAAAACCGGCCTTGGTGAAAGCACAATAGTCGGAATAGGGGGAGATAAGGTCATAGGGACGAGATTCACCGAAGTTCTCAAGATGCTGGAAGATGACGATCAGACGAAGGGCGTGGTTATAGTCGGAGAGATTGGTGGCGGAGAAGAAGAGAATGCTGCTGCATTTATAAAAAACAGCATGAAAAAGCCGGTAGTTGCATACATAGACGGTGTGTTCTCCCCTCCTGGAAAGCGGATGGGCCACGCGGGTGCAATAATATCCGGCAATGTAGGAACCGCGAAAGGCAAGATAGCAGCCTTCAACGATGCGGGAGTTCCGGTGGCTAAGGATTTCAAGGAACTACAAGAGCTTATAAAGAACAGGATCAAAAGTTAAATTACTTTTAGAAATTACGGTGGAGACCTAAGATGGGCATATATCGAACCATACCCCAAAAAGAATGCTATGAACGTAGTTATTATAAGCAGTGCGAAAACAAAATAGTAAGCGTACTTTCCCTTCCTGTTTCCCTTTACGTATATTAGCGGAGAGAATATCCCGGAGAGTGCTGAGAAGACGTATAAACCGAAAGACGGCAGGAAGTTGACCCCCGTCTCAAGATTGAAGTTAGCTATCGCAGCGGCACTTATCGCAAGGTAGACTCCGAGGAACACCCCGAATACCGAAATTATCCTTACATCCATCTTTTTGTAAAGCATAAAGGCGCCTGCGATAAGGAACAGCCCTAAAACGAGCAGTGGATCCCCGAACAGCATGTTATAAGCACCTGGCAATGGCCAGCTGAATGACATTAAAAACCCGCTGACGGCGTCGAATAGTCCAAAGATAAAACCGGGCGCTATGAGCACACTCATATCCTTTTTGCCCCTGGCTGACAAGAAGAAGAACATTGCGATGATTAGGGTACTGAATCCCAAAAGCAGCAGCATGACCGACAGTGAGTCTATGAATACCATTTTAGAGCGCCTCTATATAGAAAGGATCCGATAATGGTTTATAAAGATTGCCGAAAAGTTACTATGGAATATTTTTCTTACTATCGGATTAATACTAACGTTCATTGCAAAAATCTGCGGTGATGCCCAGAAAAAAATAAAAAATCCAGGGAAATCTTAAATAGCAGAAAAAACATAATTGGATATAAAATAGACGACTTTGTGATAGATAGGCACACTGTTTGGAGGTTAACATAATATGGCTATAGATGTGAGTGGTGAGGAAAAATTTAAAACGGAAGTTCTTGAATCTAAAATCCCGGTTCTTGTAGATCTCTGGGCGCCGTGGTGCATGCCTTGCAGATGGTACTCGCCGATAATAGAGGACGTTTCAGAAAAAATGAAGGACAAAATAAAACTGGTCAAGATAAATGTAGATGAAAACCAGGAAATAGCCACAAAGTACGGAGTTGAAGCTATACCCACTACACTTCTAATAAAGGACGGACAGGTAAAAACAAGCGTTGTTGGTGCAATGCAGAAAGATGCACTGTTAAAGTGGATAAACGACAACCTGCAGTAGGTTTACACTCATGGTAGAATTAACCTGGATGACGGGTGGAAAGCAAGGAAGCGGTATAGATGTAGCGCTCGGGCTTTTCTCCAGACTTATGATGAAGTTTGGATACAACATATACGGTTACAGGGAGTATTTCTCTAACATTAAGGGCATGCACAGCTTTTTTACTGTCAGGGTATCCGATAAAAAAATCGCATCGATACCTAGCACTGTAGACATGGCAGTTTTCGCGGATACGGAGTCCGTGCTCGGGGAGAAGAACGAGAGGGGAGAAATAGTCCACGAAGGGCACGCAAGAGACATAAAGAAGGACGGCCTTCTCGTAGTCGACAGCAAGCTCGAGAAGGCGAAAATAGGCAGGAATGATATAAAAATTTTGGATATAGATTTCGATTCTATAATAAGCGGTGTAGCGAAAAAGTTCAACAAACCGACAAGCGATGTCGTGATAGCTAAAAATATAATATGCGTAAGTGCTTCGGCGTATCTCCTGGGATTTGACCATGATGCTGTTGTGGAGGCGATAAAAAGCGAATTCGCAAAGAAACCTCAGAGTGTAGTTGACCTGGACGTTTCGGTTTCGGAGGAGACTGTAGAGTACTTAAAGACGAGAAACGGTGAACTGGCAAGCGAAACAATAAACTACATGAAATCAAAGGGCATGACACCCGAAAAGATTCTTAAAAACGGCGACCAGGGCCAGCAGATATACATGGAAGGTTTTGCATCGACCGCCATAGGAAAGGCCATAGCAGGATGCAAGATGCAGATTTACTATCCCATTACCCCGGCCAGTGATGAAAGTGTATTCATAGAAGAACATCCGGAGCTCGGTATAAGAGTAATACAGCCTGAAAGTGAACTTGCGGTATTAGCTATGACTGCTGGTGCGAATGTGGCGGGCGTTAGGGCCTCAAGCTCGACATCCGGACCGGGTATGTCACTGATGGCGGAGACAGTCACATGGGCCGGCATGAACGAAGTGCCACTGGTGCTTGTAGACCACCAGAGGGGTGCACCGGCGACGGGCCAACCGACAAGAACCGAGCAGGGAGACCTCATGTTCGCGATCCACCAGGGACACGGCGACTTCGGCAGAATCATAATGGCACCTGGCGACGTTGAAGAGTCTATAGAGATGACCGCTGAAGCGTTCAATTATGCGGAAAGGTACCAGTTACCGGTTATAGTTCTTGGAGAAAAAGCGATATCGCAGGGATCCATGAACATGAGCAAAAGCACAGTCACAGCGATAAAAGACAGGTATAGGGTGGATAGGGGAAAATTGGTTGATGAGGTAAAAGCCCCTTACAAGAGATTCGAATTCACGGATGACAATATATCTCCAAGAATAAAACTCGGAAATCCAAACGCGATATTCTGGCTTACCGGGGATGAACACGATGAGTGGGGCCATGTTTCGGAAGAGCCAACCAATAGAATTAAAATGATGGATAAGAGAAACGGAAAATACGACAGGATACTGCAGGATCTAAAACCAGAAGAAAAGTTCAAGATGGTAGGTGACGTAAATAACGCGGAACTGTTGGCAGTGACATGGGGTGGCCCATCCGCAGCGGTGATAGAAGCCGTTGAAGGAAATAACAAGGTAGCAGTGATGCAGATAAAACTTATACATCCTCTGCCAAAAGAAGCTGTGGAGATCCTTAAGAAAGCTAAGAACACGGTTATAATCGAAGAGAACATAACCGCACAGCTAAAGCAGCACATAGCTTCAGTTACCGGATTCGTTATACCTAACGAGATATTGAAGTACAACGGAAGGCTAGTAAGGTACGACGAGGTCTCCGAGGCCCTGACGAGGGTAATGAAGGGCGAAAACAAGGTGATACTGAATGGTTACTGATCTGAAAAGCCTAACATCAAATGAGTTCAATGACTGGTGCCCGGGTTGCGGCGATTCCGGTATAGTGCTGGCGGTTAAAAACGCGATAATAGGCGCAAACCTGGATCCAAACAAGACTGTTATAGTCTCCGGAATAGGTTGCTCGTCGAAGCTACCGCACTTGGTAAATGTAAACGGAGTACATACTCTACACGGTAGGGCTATCCCGTTTGCAGAAGGCATAAAACTTGCAAATCCGGAGATGTCTGTAATTATAGACAGCGGGGATGGAGACACCTACGGGATAGGCGTGGGGCACTTCATAAGTGCAGGAAGAAGAAATGTTGACATTAAACTTTTCATACACGACAATGGGGTGTACTCGCTGACGAAAGGTCAGGCCAGTCCAACCCTGCCGAAGGGAAGAAAGACCAAGTCCTTACCTGCACCAAACATAAACGGGGCACTAAATCCTATAGCACTGGCAATAATGTCGGGATACACATTCGTCGCGAGGGCACAGAGTTACAAAGTTAAGGAGCTGACGGACATAATGATAAAAGCCCTGCAACACAGAGGCCTGGCACTGGTGGATATATTACAGGGATGTCCAACATACAATCCGGAGTTTACGTCGGCTACATGGTTTAATGCACACACGAAACCTCTTCCGGGCGAATATGACGGCATCGTCAAAAATGCAGCGGATAATAATGAGATAAACAAGAAAAAGCTGAACGCTATAAGCATGCTTCTGAGTGAGGATGAGGATAACATACACACGGGTATATTCTACCAGTGCGAAGACCCCGATGTGTTCGAGGATAGGCTAGCCAAGAGAGGTATGACTTCCCCGATAGCGCAGGAAATCACAGACGGTTCCGGCAAGTCCTTGACAGACATAGAGCCGCTCCTTAAATCCCTAGAGGTTTAATGGAAACCAAGCCGGAGATACACTACGGACTGGAGGGGGTTTACATAGCCGAATCCGGTATTTCAAAGGTAGATGGTACACTCGGCCGCCTTTATTACAGAGGATACTCCATAGACACTCTCGCACAGAATTCTAGCTTTGAAGAAGTATGCTATCTGCTGTTATACGGAAAACTGCCGACCGAAGACCAGCTAAACGACCTTGATAAAAAACTAAAAAAAGAAAGGGCGATATCTGAAGACACGAAGGGTCTTATAGAAGGATTCGCTGACAAGTTGAGCCCGCTCGACCTACTAAGGACTGCGGTATCGGCTGCGGCTGAGGATGACAGTAAACCATATTCGGATAACGAAGCAGAAAACGTGGAGAAGGCAATAAGGATAATAGCTAAAATGCCAACAGTCTCGGCCGCGATATGGAGACTGAGAAACAAAAAGGACCCGATAGAGCCCGACAGCAATCTCGGACATTCCGAAAATTTCTTATACATGCTGAGCGGCGAAAAACCGAATGCGGAAAAGGCAAAATTCATGGATGTCATGTTTATTATACACGCAGAACACAGTTCAAACGCTTCGACCTTCGCCACACTGGTAGCATGTTCCACGCTTGCTGACATCTATTCGGCTGTTACGGCAGGTGTTTCTACACTCAAAGGCCCGCTCCACGGTGGTGCGGATGAAGCGGCGATAAAAATGATGAGGGATATAGGAGACCCGAAAAACACCGAGAGTTATATAAATGAGGCGTTAGCCGGCAAAAAGCGGATAATGGGATTCGGGCACAGAGTCTATAAAACTTACGACCCGCGTGCAAGGATACTGAAGGCGTACCTTGAAAGGGCAAAGGACAGCGCAGACGAGGATGTACGGAAACTAATAGAGATATCACTGATAGCCGAAAAGCTTATGATAGAAAGACTGGGGGAAAGCCACGGTATATGGCCGAATGTAGACTTCTTCGCCGGACCGCTCTACTTGTGGGCAGGAGTGCAGACGGAAGTCTTTGATATAATATTTGCATCGAGCAGGAGCCTGGGCTGGTGTACACATATAATAGAATACTGGAGAAACAATAAGCTCTTTAGACCTTTGGAAGTGTACACCGGAGAATTGGACCTGGAATATGTACCTATAGAAAGGAGGAGTTGAGATGGGAGATTTCAAAACTATAACGACGGACGTTCTTGTAATAGGCGCGGGAGGATCCGGACTTAGAGCCGCAGAGCAGGCGGTAGCAGAAGGTGCGAATGTAACGGTGGTTTCCAAATCGCTTTTAGGCAAGGCACACACGGTGATGGCGGAAGGCGGAATAGCTGCATCCTTAGGAGACGTCGACCCAAAGGATAACTGGGAAGTACACTTCATGGACACGATGGTCGAGGGGGTGTATATATCGGACTGGAGATTTGCCGAGAGGCTGGCTAAGGAGGCCCCCGACAGGGTATTCGAACTTGAGGAGATGGGTGCCCTTTTCGATAGGACACCTGAGAAAAAGATAATGCAGAGGGCGTTTGGAGCACATACGTACAGAAGACTCTGCCACGTAGGTGACAAAACAGGATTGGAGATTATCAGAACACTTGAGGACAGAATTCTACACAGTGAAAACGTAAATGTATTTGATGAGATTTTCATAACAAAACTTTTCGAGAAAGATGGAAAAGTCACGGGTGCATTGGGAATCGACCTGAAGAAGGGAACGTTTACAGTATTCGAATCCAAAGCCACGATAATAGCCACCGGCGGATGCGGACGTATATATGAAGTCACGTCAAACTCCTGGGAAACCACCGGTGACGGGTTGGCACTCGCATTCAACGCGGGTGCAGAAATGATGGATATGGAGATGATACAGTTCCATCCGACCGGCATGGTCTGGCCTCCCGGCGTAAAGGGCCTGCTGGTAACAGAAGGGGTAAGGGGGGAGGGGGGAGTCCTTCTGAACACGAAGGGCGAACGGTTTATGTTAAAATACTCTCCGGAAAAAAAGGAGTTAGACGCACGGGACGTCGTTGCAAGATCTATATACAGGGAGATAACCGAAGGGAGAGGGACCGAGCACGGAGGAGTCTACCTGGATATCTCACACAAGGGTTCACAGTTCATAATGAAGAAACTACCCGGGATGTACGAACAGTTTATGGACTTTGCCGGAGTAGATATAACAAAAGAGAAAATGGAAGTGGCGCCCACCGTACACTACTATATGGGTGGAATAAAAGTGGACCCAAACACGGGCATGTCCAGTGTGAAGGGGTTGTTTGCGATAGGGGAAGCCGCGACGGGCGTACACGGTGCAAACAGACTGGGTGGCAATTCCCTTGCCGACTTACTAGTATTCGGAAAAACCACCGGCTCTAACGTAGCCGCCTACATATCGTCAGTTAACAATTCAAGGATAGACTCACGTGATATAGAGTCAGAGATACAGAGAGTTAAATCGTTCATAAAAGAAAATGCGGAAAATCCATACAAGTTGACTGAAGAGCTCAGAAAGACTATGTCAGAAAATGTGGGCATAGTCAGAGATGAGGAGGGGTTGGATAAGGCTATTAAAAAGATAAAGGAGATCCAGTCCAGGATAAAGGATATAGGCGTTTCGGGGGGGATGGTTTTCAATCCAGGGTTCCTGCAGTGCATGGAACTTGAAAACATGAGCCAGATAGCAGAGCTTTTGGTCATCGGTGCCAAAATGCGAAAGGAAAGCAGGGGCGCACATTACAGAAAGGACTATCCAAAAAAAGACAGAAACTGGCTCAAGAACATTGTGTTTACTAAAAACCAGAACGGGATAAAAACATCATTCTTTATACCTCCAGAAATGCCAGACTACCTGAAAAAACTTCTTCCGGAGGAGAAGTATGACTAAGGAAATAACCCTCAGCATATACAGATTTGACCCGAGCAGGGACAAGGAGGGAAAATTTCAGGATTTCAAGGTTCCTGTAACGGAAGGAATGGTTGTATTGGATGCTGTGCACTATGTAGAAAACAATTTGGATCCTACGGTGGCTGTAAGATGGAACTGTAAAGCGGCGAGATGCGGTTCATGCGCCGCAGAGATAGACAATAAGCCGAGTCTGCTGTGCAAGACGAGGGTTGATTCGTTAGGAGACACGATTAAGGTCTCACCGATGAAAGCTTTTCCGATAGTAAAAGACCTAGTCACGGATGTATCCAGCAACTGGGAGATCGCGAGGAAAATACCCCCATTCAAGCAAAAACAGGGTCTTGAAAGGCCTTGGAAGATAAGCGCACTTGATGTTAGCAGGTCGAGGGAGTTCAGAAACTGCATAGAATGCTTCTTGTGCCAGGATGTATGCCACGTTATACGCGAACACAGGTCGGATTATATAGGTCCGCGGTTTATGGTAAAAACGGCTTCACTTGATTTTCATCCGCTTGATGATGTTGACAGGACTAAGTTCCTCCACACTGAAGGGGGAGTAGGACTTTGCAACATAACTAAATGCTGCCAGTCGGTCTGCCCAGAACACATCGCTATAACTGACAACGCAATAATCCAGGAAAAGGAAGCTGTTGTTGATAGCTACTACGACCCTGTTACTATTTTATACAAGAAACTGAAAAAAGGACTCGGGGGCAAAAAGTAGTGGAAACGGAAAAAGCGCAGAAGAAAGGGATAGCATCCTTCATCCCAGAGCTCTTTGAACCGAACTGGAGGCTTTGGTCGTTTATATTTATCCTTATATTCTCGCTCGGGGCTCTTTTTATGTTCCCGGTCAAAGAATTTTCAGGATACATAGATCCGTTCTACTCGCCGACGATACTAGTAGTTCCGGTAGCGGGATTATTCAGGCTAACTTGCTACGCGTACAGAAAAGACTATTACCGCCACATCTTTAACCACCCGCAGAGCTGCGTAGTCCGTGAGGACTCGAGTTCCAGAGGATATTCCGGGGAAACGACCTTGTTTGCCTTCAATAACCTCCACAGGTATCTCCTATACGCAGGAATTGCGCTCCTGCCGTTCTTCTACTATGATTTCTATGTTTCACTTACGTACAGCGGGAACTTCGTCTTAAGATTCGGCAGTCTATTGCTTCTTACTAACGCGCTCCTGCTCACGCTATGGACATTCTCGTGCCATGCGTTCAGGCACATATTCGCAGGCGGGAACGTTAAGTGCTTCGATTGCGCGCTCCAACCCACCGGCAGAAAGAGATTTTTTAACGCACAGTCTATGCTGAACAAATACCACGAAGAATTTGCATTCATAAGCCTTATTGTGATAATCCTTGTAGACTTGTATTTAAGGGCGCTATTGGCAGGGTTTCCTGTAGATTTCACGATACTGAGGGGGCTATGATATCAGACAGGTATAGATACCCTATTTTTGCACTTGGTATGATAGCCATGATACTGTCGGCTCTGCTATACAAATACGCGGGCCTTCCGCTTACCGCCGAAGAAGTAGGTGTTGCGGTAGGCGCGGTACTTTTCGTATTCTCAATAGCATCGGCGGCGATACCGGTAAGGGGTAATTGATATGACGGAGAAAAAAAGCGTACTGATATGTTTGCACGGGTATACACAGAATCCGCCGGAAGGCGAAAAACCGTGGAAGGAAGTTATAAGTGACAGAATAAACACTGCAAATAAATTTTCAAAATTCATGAAAGAGGTTGGCGCAGAGGTGTACCTGGTCATATCCGGAGGTACAATCGTGAACGGCGAAGTGGAGGCGGATGCGGTGTACGAGCTCGCAAAGAAAGTGGCTCCAGAGATGTTTGAGATTGTGGATGACGTACTTCTGGAAAGAGAATCGAAAAACACGCAGGAAAACGTGGACCAGATATTAAAATGGGCCCTTAAGAAGAACGCCATGATTATCGCGATAAGCAGCAAGGATCACGTACCGAGACTCGTAAAAGACTGGGCGTATGAAAAGACTAAGGGTCATCAACTAGTCGCGATAGCACCGGGCGAAGAATCCTACAGTAAAAAGGGGGATAATAATCCTCCGATAGTCATAGAGCCGCCATTTTTTGGCTATGATCTGGCAAAAAAACTCTTTGATATTCCACCGCAGAAAAGAGATGAAGCAGTAGAGAAAATAAATGAAATCCTTTCGAATTTGGAGAAATAAGGATTCATTTATTAATACCTCAGATATCAATAACTAATATGAAGTTCGCCGAATTCTGCGATTACCTGCTAAAACTAGAGAAGACTACCAAAAGGCTGGAAATGTTTGATACTCTGTCTGATATGTTCTCGAATATTGACAATGAAGAGATAGCCAAAGCCGTGTATTTTATACAAGAGGAGCTGCTTCCTCCCTTTTACAATGTGCAGCTAGGAATAGCCGACAAAGTGGCGGAGAAAGCTATAGCGGAAGCTTATTCGGTGGACGTGAAGGGGCTCTCCCAGGAATACAGCAAGAAAGGTGACCTTGGCGAGCTTGCCGAAAAATACAATAAAAAAAACACCGGCTCCGAGGTGTCTCTATCTCATGTATACAATAAGATATTCGATATAACAAAAATAACCGGAGACGGAAGCGTTGAACTTAAGATAAAGTCGTTGGCAACTCTCATAAAAGAAGTATCCGGCCTTGAGTCAAAGTACATAATCCGTTTTGTACTCGGCAAGCTTAGACTCGGTGTAGGAGAAGCTACGATTATGGAAGCGCTTTCAAAAAGCAAGACCGGTGATAGGAAGTTTAAATTAGAATTGGAGAGGGCTTTCAACCTGTGCTCTGATCTTGGATACGTAGCGGAAGTTTTCTACAAAGGAGGAGAGGAGAAGATACGTCGGTTCAAGATAGAAGTCATGAGGCCCATAAGACCCGCTCTGGCAGAAAGGCTCCCCAGCGTCCACGAAATAGTAAAAAAGCTCGGAAAGTTCGCAGTAGACCAGAAGTTTGACGGGTTCCGTTCGCAGGTGCACAAAGACGGGGACAAGGTAAAGATATTCTCGAGAAATCTGGAGGACATAACACACTTTATGCCGGAAGTGGCTGAAGCCGTGAAAAAACTAAAACATAAGAGGTTTATATTTGACAGTGAAGCGCTGACATACGATGAAAACACGAACATGCTGTACCCTTTCCAGATAACGATGCAAAGAAAAAGAAAGCATGGTGTGGAAGAAAAGGCGCAGAGCCTGCCGCTCAGGCTGTTTGTTTTCGATATAATGCTTTTGGACGACAAGGACCTGATAAACGAGCCGTTTATAAAGCGCAGAGAGATACTCGATAAGCTGTTTGAAGAGAATTCCAGCCTAGCCAGAACAAAGATGATTATAACGGACAGCGAGAGCGAGATGACCAAATTTTTCGATGACACGGTAAGCAACGGCTTGGAAGGTGTTGTAGCCAAGAAGCTAGACGCGCCTTATTCAGCGGGAGCAAGAAATTTCGGGTGGATAAAATTGAAGCGCTCGTACGGGGCGGCGCTAGAGGACACTATCGATGTAGTGATACTGGGGTACTACAGGGGCAAAGGCATCAGGGCCAGTTTTGGCCTCGGCGGGCTTTTAGTGGGAGTATTTGACGAGAAGGCGGATACCTTCAAAACGATAACAAAGCTAGGGTCTGGATTCAGCGAGGAACAGTTTAAGGAGTTAAAAAGAATTTTGGACGATATAAGAGTTGAACATAAACCAGCCAGGGTCGATTCTATACTTCAACCGGATATCTGGGTAAGTCCAAAGTATGTACTGACGCTAAAAGCCGATGAAATAACCAGGAGCCCCACCCATACCGCCGGGCTGGAGAACGGCACAGGCTATGCCCTCAGATTCCCCAGAGCCGTTTCATTTATAAGAAAGGACAAAAGGGCTGAGGACTGCAATACAGTCAGAGATATAATAGAAATGTTCAAGGACCAGAAGAGTGTTAAACTAAAGAACTGAGCAAAAATAGATTTAAGCCCAAAAAATGTAGATTAGATATGTTATTTTACGAAGGAAGCAACTCGTTCCTGGAGGAAGTAGTGGAATTTGAGAGCGCTAAATATGTTGTACTTCCAGTACCTATGGAGCTGACAAACTCCTACCTGAAGGGAACAAAGTTTGCACCTAGGTCGATAATAGACGCATCAAGATCGATAGAAAACTACAACAACGAGCTGGACTACGAGATAAAAAACAAAATATTCACAACTAATGACATAGAGGTACCACCGGATACTGAAAAAGCTCTCGAAGCTATAAGAGGTACGGTGTCAGACGTCCTGTCTAGCGGCAAGTTGCCGATACTCTTGGGTGGCGAACATCTTGTGACGTATGGAGCGTCGGGCGCATTTGACCCCGATGTTATTTTCGTAATATTCGATGCTCATGCCGACTTTAAAGATGCGGTGTACGGGGTATCACTTAACCATGCGAGCAATTCTAGGCTGGTAAACCAGAGAAATGACGTTGCATTAGTAGGGATAAGAAGCCTGAGCAAGGAAGAGAAGGACGAGATGAAAAAAAGAAAACTCACTGTGATATACATGGATGAGATGAAGAAAGAGCAGACAATTGACATTATTACAAAGAAGGTAAAGGGCCGCAAAGTTTACATAAGTATCGACATGGATGTTTTCGATGTTTCTATAGCGCCGGCGGTAGGAACTCCACAGCCGAATGGTTTATTATACACAGATATGATGAATTACTTGTTCGCGATAGTCAACAATTCTGAACTTGTTGGCATGGATATAACGGAAGTCAAACCTGAACCCGATAACAAGATTACAGAAGTCCTAGCTGCCAAAATAGCCACCGATATAATCGCTCTTAATGAGCGTAAGCATGAATAGACGATCGCAATCGGCACTCGAGTATCTGACGACCTATGCATGGGTCATCGCAATCATAGTCATAGGACTGGCGATAGTGTTCGGTTTGGGTATATTTAACAGCCGCGGCTCGCTGCCCAATACTGTACTGAGCGGCTTCAGCGGAGTAACCGTTACAGCAGCGGTTACAAACTATACGGTGCTTGAGATAATAGTAGCAAATACTCTTTCTCATAAAATAAATATAGCCTCGGTGTACGTCTTGGTGAATTCTGTTAACCTGACGGTATACACTTGCCAGAATTCTACTCTTTACACCGGTGAGCAGACATTATGCACCGTCCCCGGCTCATTTAGCGGCTCTAACAATAAAGTGTCGATAGTCTACACTTTCTACAACGGCGCGTTCAATCAGCAGAGTATCTCTACGGGTAGCGTACTTACCAACCCAGTAACCGGAAAGATAATATACAACCCAAACATCTAAAGATGGGTCGCAGTTATTACAAGCCCGCCGATTGAAGAAAAGACCAGTGTGACTATAAACGCGATAAGTATGTAGAGTATCATAGCCATTAGAATCATAGATGCCATATTTTCTCTCATGAGTATTTTATCTCCAGGCTGAGATATCGTGGATATCGCGTATCCTATTATGATACTCAGGGACACCAAGTATATCCCTATTATTATCTGAAAAGTGTATAGGGGTATAGCGCCCCCGCTGAGGTTGAACAGGCCAAAAGCGAATGGCACTACTGATGCAACGTTTCCACCGCTGGAACCTGTGGACAGACCGGTCTGTATAGCGCTTATGCTGCTAGAAAGCGATCTTAATACCGTCCCTATAAGGGTTGTCAGACCGACGACTATACCGGCCATAGCGGGGCTCAGAAGCCCGACTTCAATACGCATACCGGAGGTAACTTCCTCCAGAAGGGAGCGTACCTGTTCCTCTATCTTCCTCAGATTCGATAGGTGCCTAGATACGTACATAGCGGCGGATGAAGCGTTGCCTACACTCTTCTCGGCCGAACTTATGAATATCCTTATTGCGGATATTATCAGCGGCGAAGGGAAAAATCTGACTGAACCGTTGAGTTTGTTAAAGAACGCATCACGAAGGGACATACCCAGCTTCCTCATGTTGTTTACCGTAATCTGGAAGAAAGAAGCTACCGGCGTATCCTTCATGTTCTCGCTTACCTTTATAATAGTCGCTTCTGCCGGATAGCCCTGCGAAAGGAATGATCCCATCTGGGATAAGGCCACCCCGAACGATGATTCTATGCTTACCAGCTCCTCTTCGCTCTCTCTCAACTGTATGACGGATAGTTTAAAGTAAACATAAAGGGAGAATCCTATTGCTGCGGTTATGAACATCGACACGTATATCTGGCTTGGACCAAAAGTAAATAGGGCTGAGGATAGGAAGTAAACCGGCAATAGAAGAATCACGAAAACCGCAGCTGCCGGGATTATTGCGTTAACTTGCATTTTCATGGAACCTATTTTCAGGTTGAATGTGCCTAGTTTTGGCAGATTGGGTATATTGCTGAAATCCGGCGCACCGAAACCGCTGGGCCTTGTGAGAAGCTTGTTTCTTATCAGAAAATACACCATAAGAGGCAGTGCAATGTCGTACATAAGAGCCAGAAGTATCCCGAAGTCCGGGACTGCTACGAAAGCCATCATCATCGGAGCCAGTACCAGTCCAAGAACGGGTAGGACCATACCAAGCATGTATATGGTATTGAGCGGCTCCTTAAGCGAAGATGCGTATTTAGTCATAGAGTTATAAGTTCCGCTTAGTATCCTGTCCGAAGCTTCATCCAGTAGCTCGAGCCTCCTGCCTTCGTCCTCTTGAGAAACTGAACTTTCTATAAGGAAGATCGCATCAGTAAACGCGGGGCTGGTTTTTATCCACTTCTTTGAATAATCATCCAGAGCTTCTTTTATGTTGGAATATTTTCTAGCGGCGGTGTCCCATATGAGTTTCTTCAGGTCGAATGATAAGTAGCTGTTCAGGTTATCTGACGCGAACTGTACCGCCCCCTCCAAGTTTGGAGTCTGGCGCATGAATATCACCATATACAGGACGGCTGTTACCAAGTCCCCCGATGCCTTACTTAATCTGACACTCATCTGCTGTTTCGGAAAATACTGTATGCCGAAAAGACCCATGATGCCAAGGACTATGACACCCAGGCCCGCAAGCAGCTGCCCTATCAATATAAGCGGAAGTCCTAAGATAAAGCCCATGACGAGTGTAAATACAGAAAAACCGTATAGTTGCCTGGCATCGAAGTCGTATCCCAGCAGGTACAGTATAGTATTGAGTTTCTTCTCATCCTCTCTGTTGATATTAAACTTTATGACCCTTCCTATAGTGGATGAGCCGAACACTATGAATTTTGACAGGAATGAAGGGTTCTTTTCCTTGAATATCTTATACTCTAGCGACTTGAGCTCTTCTCTTACCTGGGTATCCTTCGTGTATATCTCTTGGGATACTACATCACCCGGTTTATAATAATCATACGCGAAGTCCACATTGTTCTGACTCTGTGGGTCGTTCACTTTTGTTCTCTTAGCCATAAATCAAACATTTTTACTATGTTACTTCTCTCGGCCGAACCGTATTCTTCCTTCAACTTGCTTACTATGTCATAGTACTGGTCGATAGCCGAGACGGAGTGTTTAGCCTCCAGGATCGAAGGATCTTTCTTTTTCTGCGAATAGTCAACCAGCATCTTGAGTATATCGGCTCTCGCCTGAATATTATCAAGGACGGCATCCCAGTTGCCGGCCCAGTCTTTTACGTTTGAGGCTATCTGCTTGATTACATCGCTATTTCCCTCCAGAAGATCGCTTGAAGCTAAAAGCGCGTCCTGTTTTATGTCATATTTCACCAGGTCCACAAAACCGTTCTCATAGAGCGGATCATCAACCCAGTCCTTTCTTACTTCGGTTATGTTTAGAACGCGCCTTTTCTCGGTCAACCTGTCCTGGGATTTTATCTTGTTCACAGAAACTATCAAATCCGTCGCCTTGAAGCTTGTTTTTGGGACGCCTAGATCGTTAACTATCCTGTCAAACACACCGTATGCGTTTTCTCCGTGTATTGTTCCGAGGACTACGTTTGACAGGGCGCCTACACGCATAGCCTCATAGAGTGCCTTTGCCTCCGTGCTTCTAACCTCTCCCACCACCAGTGAGCTGTCTCCCAGCCTGAGCGTTGTACGTATTCCCTCTTCTGCTGTCATCTCAGATTTCTCTCCTGTTATTGCACTCTGTACTTTTAGCGAAAGGATGTCGTAGCCTAAGTTCGTAAAGGCATCTGTTGGTATCTCCAGGGTGTCTTCAACGGTTATTACCCTGTAGCGCTTCATAAGCAGAAGCATAAGAGAAGTAAGGAAAGATGTCTTACCTGCGCCTCTTGTACCGCTTATTAGGACGGTTCTGGCGCCCTCGACACAGAACCACAGCAGCCCTGCTGCAAACGGGGATATCATGCCGTTGTTGATAAACAACGGTATTGTCCATGGATTCTCCCTGTGTCTCCTGAACGCTACACTCAAACCGTACGGAGATAGTGGTTTCTGGGATATGGCGACCCTGGCTCTGAGAAGACTCGTTATTAATTCTGTATCTAAAACAGGGTGTCCCTCGTCCAGAGGTCTTCCGGACATTAACCTAAATCTTGAAGCCCACGCGTCGACTTCCCTCGCATTAGGAATTATGTTGGATGCGCATTCCCCGTATACGCTATGCTTAACGAATAGGGGGGAATGGCTTATGGGAGAGTTTAGATACACATCCTCGACTCTCGAGTCTGCTAGAATCACTTCGGTGATTCCGAAGCCCACCGTTAGCCTCACTAGGATTCTTGCTAGTTTTTCTACGTCCTTAAAACCTATGTTGTACTTGCTCTTGCTGCTTATGTCTATTATCATATCCTTACTAAGGTTAAAGAATACGTCCCTCATCCTTACCGGGTCTGTGAACTCCTCTTCCTGCGGCCTGTAGTTTATCAAGTTTGTCCTGACCTGGTCCAGTATATTGTATTCGTCAACGTTAAGAAGCAGTTCCGGGGGGGAGAGATGGTATAGGTATTGCGATACTCCGGGTATCTTATATATAGTAACTTCCGTACCGTCCGCATCGTCTATCTTGTACGTATCCACCTCCTCTGCCGATATCGGCGGCTCGGACTGTATTCTGGTGTAAGTGAAATTTGGCCTTATCAGCGGCTTAAGCAGGGATCGATAAGGAGTTCTGTCGCCTATCCTGTATCCCAGCAAGTAGCTCGCGCTCTTCTTTATTATCTCAGAAGTTGCGAGTATAGAAAGAAGGCTGGAGAATCGGTTTAGTACCTCTGAAAGAGCTGCGGATGGATTGTTTCTGGCTAGAACCCTTATCTCACGCTCTGCCCTTACCGCAAATACGTAAGCTCCTATAGGATCCCTTTTTAGTCTGTTGAATATTACGTAATTGAGGGAGGATATTTGCTCAGAAAACTGCCTCTGTACATCTTCCGGAAACTGCTTTACCATATCGGATTCCAGTATCTTCCTGTAGATGTCTGCCAGATTATTTAGGATATCTACAGCCTCTTTCGTGTAGATATAATTTCTGTCGCTAGCTATTACAAGTGACGTCACGTCTCCGGATTCCAGTATAGCATTGATTATCTTTTCGAAGATGACTTCATTATCTTCCGGATTGGGGTATAATACATTGAGATCCACCCTGTATGTGAGAACAATATCCCCCTCCTCCCTTGAAATGGTGTAGTCTTTGGTTCTGTTCTCCATAGTTAGTAAATATTATAGACATTTTTATGTTTAATATGCACTATCTCTTACGGTGTTTTATTTTTTCAAACAAAAACAACCCAATGAGCACTACCAACACGACTCCGAGCAGTATGTACAGCTGATATAGGGCGGGTGAAACCACTAGATTTGGAGAGGTTGAGCTTAAATCATTGAATGTGTAGGTATCTCCGTAGGCGGTTATCCCTAAGTTGAATTTCCCTTGTGGGATATTATAGAAAACCGTCTTGCCTGATAACCCGGTAGAATTGGAAAAAGTGCTGTTGCCGACCAGTAATTTAACATTGGCGCCTATTACGGGTACCCCAAAATAAGTCGACAAAAATACCACTACGTTGCTGACGGGCAGACTAAGACTAAGGTTACGCACACTGGAGTTTAGGGCGATGGGCTGGCTGAACATCTGTACCCCCTTATAGATTATTCGATTTATAGTAAAGTTACCGGATAAGGGGCCCCACACGGTTGTACTGTTGATGTAAGTGTAGTTAGTATTGTTGAAACCGACTTCCATAACGCCGGGAGTTATGCTGCTCCCATCCGTCGAGTAGAAATTTATGTGGAGCGGCTTCTCTTCTAGGAAATTCGCTGATACGCCTATCTGATTTGCTTTGAAACTAAAATCTTGGAGAACATACCTATGGTTTGCTACTATCTGCGGATTACTGTAAACAGATATATTAGTGTTATTCACGGCAAAAATCCCCTCATTGCCCGAGATAGTAGAGGTAGTCTTGATGATGTTGTTCGATAAGGGCTCGAATGTTGAAAATGACACGTTTACGGACAGAGATGAGACCGGGGTTACCGAGAGATCCGTTTTGTAGGCTTTGTTCCATATAAAACTGATATTCATAGGCTCATACACGCTTACGTTGTATCCATCTGAGTATATTATGGGCCCATTGTTTATTCTGAAACCGAGAAGAGTGTATTGTACATTGCTGTAATTCACACGTGCCGGGGAACTTATCTCAGCTGTATTACCCCCAGGTATCATGCGAGAAGAGCTGGAATTACCATCTACACCATTCAGGTTAACATCAAAGAAATCCAGATAGTTTATGTCCACAACTCCCGAGCTATTCACGAAAAACGACACTGCTCTGTTTTTTGTGTTTACCAGGCCGGAGAAAGAAGTAAAATTGGTGGTTCCTACGCTCTTTGAGCTGCTGGAGTATGCGGTTAATGAAATCTTTTCCCCGTAAGTAAAGTTCAAAGAAACTTTTGATGTGTAGTTTATACCGTTTACATTAAACACCGCGTTCAGGCTAGACGGATCAAATGTTAGTTTATACGAGGATTTTGATATTATCTGTACTAACTGGTATACTTTTGGTGAACCAAGACCCGTAACTTCATTGTAGCTCCCATCCGCACAGTACTGCCCGTTGCATCCGCTCGTGATATTGTTAAACGCCAATTGGCCGTAGCTGGAATAAGTTTTATACAGATTTGGTAAAAGAAACGCTTTGTCACCGCCGACTTTCTGGTTTATCAAGGCGTCTATAGCCGCCCATGATGGTGCCGCTACGCTAGTCCCATAATATCCTCTGGCCGATTGGTTAACGACTATGCAAATCGGATTACCGGCATTGAATGCCACATCGGGTATCATTCTATAATTGCTTAGAGAAGGTTGGAATGACGGTCTTGGAAAGAACTGGCTCTGGCCGCCGCCGCTACCGTTCCACCCGACTTCGCCCCCATATAAACCCGAGGATGAAACTGAGAGAGTAGTACCTCCAACCGCTACAACATTCGGACTGGATGCGGGGAAATTTACATTCAGGGAATTCGCGGAGTTGTAGGCACCGGAATCGCCTGTTGCTACAAACATGTTTATGCCTTTCTGTTCTGCAGCAGAAAAAATACTATTGAAGTAGTTTATACTCGAGCTGGAATACCCTAATTCTGAGCTGCCCCAGCTTATGGATATCGTGTTTACTGGCAGATTATTCACGGTATAGTTTATGGCGTTGAACAATGAGCTCTCATTAGGTGCTAATACCAGGTATATCTTTGCCCCCGGAGCTAGTGAATGTGCGACTTCTACATCCAGTGCAGTCTCAGCGGTCCAGTTATTGAAATGTGACGTTGGCGTGCCTAAAGGTGTTTTAACTATCAGGTTGGAGCCCACTGTCAGCGGGGACAGGCCGTATTGATAGTCGAATGAATTGATGTCCACCTGGAGGTTTGGATCCCCGTACGCGTCGATTATGGCTATACTCTGTCTGCTCCCGTTTATTCCCGTGTTATAGAGCTGGTTAAAACCATATGCACTCTGTATCTGCTGTGGGGACAGAAAGCTGCAGCTGCTTCCTTGAAAAGGCACTTGGTTTAAGTTCAACGATACCGCAGCATGAGCGGTCCCAAGGCTAAACAATAATACCAGTACAGGTAGAACCGCCAACAATTTCATTTTAATTTAATGCCTCTATGATTTAAATCTGTACCCAGTTTCGATGGTTTTTAGACTGATTGACGGAGTAAATGACCATAGAAAGAGTTAAATAGTATATATTTTTATCAAAGTAAATGAAGTTACCATCACAAGTAAAACGCTATTGTAAGTTCTGTAAGGAGCACACCCTCCAAAAAGTGGTACAGGTGAAGGGTGGAAAGAGAGGTACTCTTACAGCGGGTAGTAGAAGAAAGGGCTGGAATCTAGAGCACGGATACGGATCCACACCATACCCAATGTTTGAGCACGCAAAGAGGCTTGGCGTAAAGCAGTCAAAGAGATACGATATAAGGTATAAATGCACTAAATGCGGTAAAATGACAACCCAAAATAGGGGAAACAAAGCGAGGAAATTAGAAATCAAATAGATAATATGGATGAGATAATATTCAAACCGGCTGAAAGCAAGTTCATAAAGGTAAGGTGCCAGAAGTGCAAGAATGAACAGGTAATATTTGCAAATGCTGCTACTACTATAAAATGCTTGGTATGCGAAGAGGTTCTCGCAGAGTCAAAGGGCGGTAAGGCCGAAGTAAAAGCAGAAATAGTAGAGAGATATTCTTAAATTAAGCTGGCTTCATACATAGTAATGGACGTCCGTCAAGCTATAACAAACAGAAAGACTGTATTCTCGTTTCTTGAAAAACAGGTAAAAGACGAAATAATAATCGATATATTAGAAGCGGCCAAAAGCGCACCCGCGGCTGGTGGCATACACGAATATGAATTTGTAGTAGTCACTGAAAGACCCACGAAGTTGGAACTCAGCAGGATATGCCTTACACCCCACATAGAGACCGCCCCATTCATCATAGTTGTAGCGTGCGACAGGGAGAAGCTTACCAGGGCATTCGACTCTGAGAGCGCTCAGACTTTCTGCGTGGAGAACGCGTCCCTAGCGATAGAGAACATACTGCTTTATGCTACGGACCTTGGTTTGGGAAGTGCATGGATAGCCACCGTCCAACAGGACGCTGTAAAGAAGCTGCTGAACATACCTGGAGGATACCTTGTAAGGGGCGTTATACCTATAGGATACCCCAGTCTTGACAGCGTAGCAAAGCCGAAAGAAACCGGCCCGAATCTTAAGGATATAACACATATAGAAAGTTTTAATAACAAGGCATGAGCATAGATAAAATTATGTTAAACAACAAAGGCCAAGCAAGAATGCCATCCTCTTTTGGTGGATTGGTGCAGTACTATGCCGATTACAAGAGTAAAATAACCGTAAAACCCAAGGTAGTCATAGCACTTGGTGTTGTATTGATTGTTATAGTAATAGGTCTTAGAATAGCATTCGGGTAAGGAAAATTAATAATTAAAGGCAGTTCTCGAGTCCGAGTAACGAAAACTGCCTTTAATTTTTTCTAATTTTCTAAGAATATGTAAAAATTAATGCTATTAAAATATTTGTTAGAAACTATTGGAAACTGTTTCCATTCAGAAATTCATGGAAATTCTGCCCATCGGAGGGTCCGAACATCTTTCTCGGCTCAGAAATTCTGATGTTGTTCCTCCCAAAATCAACGACCAACCTAAAGGGGAACCCCTCGTATGTATCCTGCATGTATCCGTAATAGTAGAACTTGCTCTTTTTTGTAGATTTTATCTGAAAGAAGATACAGGAACCTTCCTTGAATGCTATAAGATCATATTCACCCAGGCTGCCCCCTGCTCTTACGACTTTCCAGCCCACCTCGGTAAGCAAAAGCTTCACCTTTCTTTCAGCCCTATATCCCTTCATCTTGTTAAGCATAATTAAGATCTTCTGAGCAGGTTCTGCCGTCCATTTGATTTCAGTTTTACGAGTCTGTATTTTACCAATTTGGATAGTATCTTACTAACTTTTACTTTCGAGAAACCAGTCGCACTTATAACAGCAGACTGGGGGGTATAGCGTACTCCGCTTATGGAGTTCAGGACCTTTTTCTCGTCATCGCTTAGTAGTTTCGTGAAGAGATTATTCTTGTGGTTTGTTGATTTTTTCTTTGATGAATTTGCCTTTCTGCGCCTGATTAGAACTAGTACCGCACTTATCGCGATTACTGCCACACTAGCTAGGATCCCGATTAGAAACGGGGCATCACTTAGGGTATTAACGCTCTTAGCGGAAAAATTGCCGGAATATTCGATTGTAAACGGCAGTTCTATGTAAAAATTCTGATTGTTTGAGAATGTCTGATTAGCCAGGACCCAGGTGGCTGAAACCTGACCGTTCCGTATGTAAAAAGAGGATATAGACGGTGCGTAGTAAGGACTCGAAGGCAGGAAAGCGCCGTTGGGAAGAGAAACTTTTATTGAAAGGGATCTGGTGAATGAAGGTGGTAAAAAGTAAAGTGTAGTATTGAAATAGCTTGAACCCACCGGGTAGGTTTCGTTAAAATTATAGGTAAATGACACCGGTACGCCGTTCTGTACTCCATAAACCTCTACTAACGTACAATGAGTGTTGGGTGAAAAGGTGCTACACGCGTTGAATGGCAGTATATCGGCCTTAGTCGCACCCCCGACTAGCTTCAGGTTTTCTATGGCCGAGGGAAAACTGATATTAAGCACGTTTCCAGACAGATTGTAGAAAGTAGCGATATATTCTACCGATGAGACTGATATCTGCGAATGGGTCTGTGTTATATTGCTCATTATCTGTATATCCGAATAGACAAAAGCGTGAGCAACCCCTGTCGATAGTAGCAGTATGGCCAGTAATAGCGGCATTAAAATAAAAAATGGTTTATACATAACATTACAAATGCCTTCTTTCTTATAAAAGTAACCTCTTTATTTCACTGAACGGGTTATTTTTACAATATAAAGAACAGGAAAGGTATAAATACGCTAAGATACTAAAATTTCAAATACTTAATGTGCGTATCTATTATCTATGAGAACTACAAAATACGGTGTAAGGGTAAGGAACAGGGTTGATGCAATCATCA
>JAJYRE010000015.1 GCA_021794235.1 Nanobdellota archaeon | reverse complement strand
CCTGCCAGCTTCTCTATGTGAACTTTTCCGGCATAACCTAAGTTTTCACCGCTGAGATCCTCAAGGGATGCGGCTATCTTTGCGCCTGTCGCCTTTCCTATCTTCTTCATATCGTTCTCGGAGACTCTTCTGAAAGCGAGTACTCCGCCCTTCGCCAAGAAGTGCTGTGCGGCATCGTCTATGCCCTTCTGCACTATGACTACGTTCGCACCGGATGCTATTATCTTATCGACCATATCCTTTAGCATTCTCTCCTCTTCGTCGAGGAAAGCCTGCAGCTGTTCAGGTTTTTCTATCCTTATCTGTGCATCTATGTTTGTCTTCTCTATCTCTAGAGCAAGATTTAGAAGCAGTATCTTCGCGTCGCTGACGGAATCCGGCATATCGGGGTGCACCTTCTCCTTATCTATTATAACTCCCCTTACCAGCCTTGAATCTGATAGTCCACCTCCGACTTTCTTTTCAACCTTTATGTTGTCTATTTCAACAGTGCTGTCGTGTTCGGACACTTCGCTGACGTGCTGTATGGCGTCTACTATAAGAGAGATTATGTGCTTGTCGGAACCGGTGCTCTTTCCTATTATGGCGGTTCTGACTATCTTGCTGAGTTCCTCCTTGTCTTTTATGTCTAGCTTCATCTTTATCTTCTCTAAGACCTCCTGCGCCTTGTCTGCGGCCAATCTGTACCCCCTTGTTATAAGAGTGGGGTGTATGCTCTGGTCCAGAAGCAATTCTGCATTCTTAAGCAGCTCTCCCGAGATTATTACTGCGGTGGTTGTACCGTCTCCGACTTCCTCTTCCTGAGTCTTTGCAACCTCTACTATCATCTTTGCGGCAGGATTCTCGACTTCCATATTCTTCAGTACGGTAACGCCGTCGTTGGTTATCGTTATGTCTCCTATATTATCAACAAGCATCTTGTCCATACCTCTCGGTCCGAGAGTCGACTTTACGGTGTTTGCTACCGCTTTTGCGGCCGCTATATTATTTCTCTGAGCATCTTTTCCGCTGGTTCTTGTGTACCCCTCAGGTAGTATAAAGATCGGTTGAACTGATTCTGCCATATTCTGTACCTCCAATAACAAATTATATTGAATAATAAAGCTTAAGGAGATATTTAAAGGTTTTCACACACTGCACAATAGGCATTGCTACACCGGTGTTTCCGAATAAGGATTAATAGATTAAAGCGCAAGTTAAATTATGGAGAGTAACCTGCCGTATGGAAGCGAAATACGAACCGACTACAGGACTGGCGGCAAATGCGTAATAGTACCTGGAAGGCAGAACAGGCCAAAAGAAGTCGAGGAGGAAGACGACGCATCGACAGACCTTTCCAAATGCCCGTTCGAACCCAACACGGTTGACAGAAAAAACCTCGAGATAATGCACACCGGTGACAACCCCTGGGAGATTATGGTTATAAGGAACAAATTCCCCGAGCTCAGCGGAGAAACACCTCTTTCAAGCAGAGACGGGATACTTGCGTATACCTCAGGATACGGATACAATGAGGTTGTGATTGAGACTCCGGAGCACAATGTCAAACTGGAGGATTTTGATGATGACAGGATCAAAAGATGGATAGATATATTGATAGAGAGAGAGGAAGCCCTATACTCCAGAAATTACATAGCCGGTGTTATGGTGTTTAAGAACTTCGGTGCGGCCGCCGGTGCAAGTATAGCGCACTCCCACACGCAGATAATAGCCTGGCCGGAACTTGTGGGAACACAGAAAGTAGAGCTAGAAACTATCCATAAGTCAAAGAGGGAGACAGGAAAGTGCATTTATGAGAAAGCTGTGGAGGAGGAGAAGGCAAGAACGATGATAGAGGGTAAAAACTTCGTCACGATTGCGCCTTTCGCGTCCAGGATAGCAGGGGAATCCATGATAGTGCCGAAAAGACACGTGAACTACATGCTGGATCTGACGGATGAGGAGAGGTACGAATTGGCCTCTACGCTCAAGAGCATCATAATAATAAACAAGAGGATATTCGGCCAGCAGCCGTACAACATAGTATTCCACGAGATAAAAAACGAGCGTGATTTCCACTTCCACGTGGAAGTGTATCCCAGACTTGCTAAGCTCGCGGGCATAGAACTCGGTCAGAATGTGTTTGTAAACACAGTAGTGCCGGAGGACTATGCTGCTGAGTTTAAACAGAATATAGTGGAATTATCAGGCTAATCCCTTTTCTTCCAAGAACTTTCTAGCAGTTATGGCAGACATGCTACCCCATCCTGCAGCTACTACTGCCTGTTTGTACACTCTGTCCTGCACGTCGCCGGCAGCGAACACGCCGTCTTTGCTGGCCTTGCAGAAGTCGTGGGTCTTTATGTATCCGTTTTCGTCTATATCAAGCTGGCCTTTGAACAGGTCTGTATTGGGATAGTGCCCTATCGCGATGAAAAGGCCGCCGGTTTTTAATTCGGATTTCTCACCAGTCTCCTTGTTTGTTATCTGCACACCGGTTATGTGATTGTCGCCGATTACTTCGGTTACCTCGCTGTCGTATATTATTTTTATCTTCTTATTGGATAATACTCTATCCTGCATTATCTTGCTCGCCCTGAACTCCTTTCTCCTGTGCACTAGAGTGACGCTGTTAACCAGGGTGGAAAGATACAGAGAATCCTCCATGGCGCTGTCGCCCCCTCCTACAACCACTACATCCTTATTCTTGAAGAAAGGTCCGTCACATACCGCACATCCTGAGACTCCCTTGCCTATCAGCTTCTTCTCGTTTTCCAGACCTAGCCATTTTGCGGAGGCCCCGGTTGCTATTATTATAGAATACGCTTCGTACTCCCTATCACCGACGTGAACCTTGTACGGATAACTGCTAAGATCCACCTTTGAAACATTGTCGTCTATCATGCGGCAGCCAAGCGACTTTACCTGGTCGTACATGGAATCCATCAAGTTAGGACCGAGTATTGATTTGAATCCTGGGAAGTTTTCAACGGCACTCGTAAGCATTAACTGCCCTCCGGACTCAAACCCTCTTATCATCAACGGATCTAGTGCGTCTCTTACCGCATATATCGCGGCCGTGTATCCGGCAGGACCGGAACCTATAATTATAACTTTTTCAACCATATAGCATATGATATGTGCCAAAATAAATATTTTTATGCTGACACCCCTGTCTAATTTATAACGATTGGGTGTATATAACTTAAATATAAAAAAGGTTCAAATAATCTTATGAACGTAGCTGAATTGAAAAAGATAGTAGAAAAGCTGAATTCTAAAGAGACTAAAGACACCGATGTAAGTGCCTACATAGGTGAACTGAAGGCAATAGCATCCGGCGTAGAAACCCATTATAAGGGTGAAATCGATTTCAGGTATAAAAACAGTGAAGAGATACCAGACCCTGGTTTTGTAGGCAATCCTGGCGGATATACGGTCAATATGGACATAAGAAAAAGGCATCAGTTCCAGAGTGAGTATATGTCAGTCGGCCAGATGTTCGGATCTTTGGGTTACAGCTCCTTAAAGACAAATGAAACGATAGATCCTTCAGCCATTTCGAACCTAATGAACATATATCTCGACAAAAAGAAGACGCTCGAGGACAGGACCATGCAGCTGTTAGGTAGCATAAACACCGTACTTAAATCGATAATAGCCCTGACATACGAGCTCAAGGAACTGGATAAGAACCTTCAGTTCTACGACCTTTCAAAATCGAAGGAAAAGGAAAAAGCAGAGGCGGCAGAACTCGCCCTGAAAAGAATATTTCTGGATAACGTAGACGCAAGAAAAGGAGGGGCAAGCCTTTCTTCTCTGTCGAGATCCGCCAGCCAGGCGCAGGGCGGTGGTCCGGGATTCATAGACATAGTGGCCGTCTTTTACACGGTGAAGAGCCTCAAAGACGTAGCAAACCTCCAGAGAAACGAACAGTACAAGAATATACTGAAGAACAGATACATAGAGTATGAGGGATGGAAAGACATCAACGGGAAGGACCTGAAAAACAGGAAGATGATGCTGCTGCAGTACCTGAAAAGCCAGATGAGCTCATTCAACATGTACGTCGAATGGACGTCTCAGTACATGAGTATACTTAAGAGAATAGGCCTGAAAGGCCCTATGCAGGGAAAAGACCTTTTGAAAGCGCCGTCGCAGGACATATTTGAAACATCGGTATTCACAATAAATCTGACAGGATTCAAAAAAATATACATTAAAGAATTCGATGTAGAATACAAAAAACTTTTCGGTGAAAAAGGGCCAGAACTCCCTTCTAAAGTGGCCCTGAAGAGCATAGCAGGCAAACTCCTAACCAGGGGATACAAAGAGCAGGGCAGGTCATACCTATACAAACGTATAAAAAATTACGGACCTGTTGTCGTATCGGCGATAGAAGCAAGTTTTTCGTTCCGTGAGAAGCAGGCGTTCCTGTCTGAGCTGCCGCAGCCGCCGTCGCCGCAGTATGAAGGGGCTTTGAGGGTAAACCTGACTCCCATGTGCTTCACACCGGAAGAATGGTACCTGTACCAGAAGGCACTTATCGCCTATGCAAACAAGACCGTATTCAGCGGTGTCGATCAGGCGATATACCATTCGCTTGACGTAATAAAGAAGGACCTTGATGCCTACATAAAAGAAGCCGACGAATATGAGGCGGGAAAACTCAAGGAAAAATCCAAGAAGCCGCAGAGCGCACTCGCATTTGACGAGATATACAGATCGTTCAAGGATGATTTCTTCGGAATTTCCAAATCGATAGTAAAGCTCGGTGAGCCTATAAAGAGGGGTGGAAAGAAGGAAGAGAAAGACTTCGCGGACTACTATGAGATGATTGTGAACAAGAGGCTCCACAGGGGTAACATAAAGAACGGAATAGAAGTGGGGTTATTCGTTGCAAATTCGGAAGCGGAAGGGATGTACAACGAGTTCAAGAGGAGATTGAAACTCCTTAACAACCTTTCACAGTTCACGATATACTGATTTACTATGAGAGCACAGATGCCTATAACTGAGATAATCGCGATAATACTGGCGATAATAGTGCTTCTTGTCGGTATAGCGATAGCGGTATACCTGTCCCACGGCGGCAGTAACATAAGCACGGCAATCGTGCAGCTGTTCTCATTCAAGTGGCTATCGGGCGGAATATGAAGGGCAACAGAGGAGTGATAAGCGCGTTCTTCGCCTACATAATAGTGATAATCATAGGAGTGTTCCTGATTATAATATTTCTGGAGTTTTTCACCCCGTACAGGATATCCTCGCTCTTTCAGGGATTCATATCATCCCTGATAGGATCGAACCCAGGCAGCTATGCGTAACCAGGGAGTATCGGACTTCATGCTTCTGATAATAATAACTCTGATAATCCTGATAATTGTACTTATATTTTATCTTACGCTCTACTCACCGTCTACTCTGGAGCATCTCCTCCCCCAATTCCCGTCTTTACCTGTATAGTTTATGGAAGCGATATGGTTTTACATAATAGCGATAGTACTTGGAGTCATACTGGTGATAACCTATATCCTCCTGATTGGACCCACAACGATAGTGAACGACATAATTAACGCCTTTGCGGGTTTCCAAAAGTCCCTGTTTTCCAGCTTTTCAAAAGCGTATTAGAGGGTTTTAAGTTTATATTTTAAATTTGTCATCACTATAGATATGATTACTTACAGCGAGTTCGTCAGGATAAGAAGACAGGAGCAGGAGGACGGCAGAACCCTGACAAAACTGAATGATGATCTTTTTGGAGAGATGAAGGAGTACATAGCAATAAACAAAAACTCCCTGGAGGAGGCAAAGAAGATAAGCGACCAGAAGAAGATAGACGATATAAGCACGCAGATAAAAAACGCCTTTAACACGCTGGACCAGATAATAAACATTAGGATAATAAAGATATCGAACATGGCTGTCCTCGGGATAAACAGCGAGGAGGCCAGGGGCAATATGATGTCAAAGGAGCTGATCCTGTTCGACAACCTTCTCGATATAATAAATCAGCACAAATCAGCGCTTCTGGACCAGGTAAAAAACGTAGAGCCGAAGAGGCTCCAGAAGATAGAGACTGACAGCGATTCCGATAAGAGGATAATAAAGGTTATAGCGGATATCCCGAAATTTGTGTGGAGAAACAACAAGTCCTACGGGCCTTTCGGGTTCCCAAACGTAATAGAAATAGACACGGACGTAGCCGACATACTCATTAAGAGCGGCAAAGCAGTAGGAGTATAATGTTCATTAAAAAGGGAAAAGTAGCGTTCCGAGAATACCAGAACAGCATTTTTGAGAGCGCAAAAGACAAAAACACGCTTGTTGTTCTACCTACAGGATTGGGAAAGACCGTAATAAGCGCACTTGTAATAGACTACAGACTCGAGAAGTTTCCGGGGAGCAAAGCGCTTTTTCTAGCACCCACAAAGCCGCTGATAAATCAGCACAGAAGGACGTTCGATCACATATCAGAGCTGAGCGGGGACGTGGTAAGCGGAACAGTCTCCAAGGAGAACAGAAAAAGGATATATGAGACATCGCAGATAATATTCGCGACTCCCCAGACGATAGAGAACGATATGGAGAAGAAGGTGATAGACCTCAGGGAATTCAGCGTGATAGTGATAGATGAGGCCCACCACGCTGTCGGCAACTACGCATATGTAAAAATAGTATCGGAGTACGTTTACAGGGCAGGAAACCCGCTGATACTGGGACTCACGGCATCACCCGCCTCCGACAGCGACAAAATAAGACAGATCTGCAACAACCTAAGGATATCAAACGTAGAGATAAGAAGCGACGAGGACATAGACGTCCGCCCTTACATAAAGTCAAAAATGATAGAGGAGGTAAGAGTTGATGTAAGCGAAAGCCTGAAAAATCTGATATCCTCGCTGGACGCGGTAATAAAAAGCAACATAGACGACCTCCAGAAGGCCGGGTTCTACAAGGATACGCCTAGAAACAGGATAACCAGAGTTTCGGTACTTATGCTGCAAAAAAGCCTGCAGAAACAGATGATAAGCGGCAAGCGCAGCTTCTACACTATAAGAGGGATAATATTAGCATCCAAGCTTATGAAACTCTATCATGCCTACAACCTCCTGTCCACGCAGAGTGTTGAATCATTTGTAAATTTCACTGCGAAGATAATGGAGGGAAAAACAAAATCCGACAAGGAGATAGCTTCAAACAGCGGATTCCTTAAAGTGTGCGAAGACGCGGAGAACATGCTGAAGAACGGTGATGAGCACCCCAAGTTGGGAAAACTCAGAGAGATACTGGAGAAGGAGTTCGATAAGGAGCAGAAGGCCATAATCTTTACGCAGTATCGGGATACAGTTGACGTCATTTACAACGCCATAAAGGGCGTTAAGGGAGTGAATGCGGTGAAGTTCGTAGGACAGGGGAAAGGAGGCCTATCGCAGAAGGAACAGGTCAATATAATAAAGGACTTCGAGGCTGGAGTTTACAACGTCCTAGTATCAACCAGTGTCAGCGAGGAGGGCATGTCGATAAAAGGGGTTGATGTGGCGGTATTTTATGAAACTGTGCCGAGTGCGATAAGATCGATACAGAGAAGGGGAAGAGTAGGGAGGTTCGACGCCGGAAGGATATTCATACTGATAACAAAGGACACGAGCGATGAGGGATATTACTGGGTGTCGAAAAGAAAGGAATCGAAGATGAAGAAGATAATAAAGAATATAAAAGAGAACCCGGAGACGCTTCGCAACGACGGTACCCTGAATTTCTTCATCAACCGCTGATCTGGACTATACTGGTACATTCTCCGCCGGCATTATAAGTTTCGCCGTCCACCGCTACCGAGCTGCCGGTTGTATTTGCCACAAAAACGTTGGACGGGGCTGCCAGCTGGAAATCCTGGGAGAAAACGCCCAATCCTACTACATAGTTACCTACCCTGGTCGGAGAAACATAGGCGTTGCCTATGCCTGCAAACACGGTGTAGTTAAGTCCCAGGCTCCCCTCGGAAACCGTTAGCCTGAAGTAATTAGGTTTACTCGCAGTGCTTATGTTCTGGAGTGATATATTGCACGGCGCCGGATTGCTCGTCAGTGACGGGCTCGTATGGCCTATCCCAAGCAGAGAGAAATGAAAAACCGAAAATGCAATCATAGCCCCAATCGCCACAAAGACCACCAGAAGTATGACTATTATGACATACTCTACCGTCGAAGTCGCTACCGTGTTTAACTTGTTACTGCGCATATATACATCTGATTCATCCCAAGGAATCCCGTCGTAGACTTACTCGTAACGGAAGATACGCTTGAGGCAAGACTATAATAAATTGACGAGGCACACTGTGCGAGACCGCTGGTCTTAAGCAATAAAGCCGATGCAGCTGTGGCCGCATTCGTAAGCAGATATTGCTTACAAAAAGTGTTTGAGGAGCAGCCTACCGTGCTGATTGTGGCGGTCACACCGAATCTTGCTCCTGCAGCCACACCGCCCCTTCCTACCAGTAGACCGTATGTCAGTATGGCCCTGGAGCACTCGTATTCCAGTCCGCTTGTAGGGTAATTTGAGTAGTATGTTATAGGCACGCATTCGGATGGCAGTTTAACGGGATAGGGAGGGAACCTGGTTCCGACGAGTGAATTCAGATAGACTATGTAAAGCTGGGATTTACTTATGGAGGTATTGTTGTATATCTGGACGCCTTCCGAATTTCCCGACGTTGTGTTCTTTATGCTGTATTGTACAACCTGCCCCGGAAGAAGGTAGTTGAAGTAAGACACGTTAACAACGGATGTAGGCTTCACAGGTTCGCTGAGTTGGCATGAACTGGGTACTGTGTACGACTTTACTATGGAATCATATCCGACAGAACATACGTACTTGCTATTTGGATTTGATGAGCTGCCGTTAAGTTTGCAGAAGTTGGTAAACGGATCGGTGCAGCCTATCGTCGAGCCGTCCGGTTTTGTGCAGGTGTTTAGCTGAGAATTGAACGAGCAGCCTTCCGAGGCGGAGCACAGGAATTGCGACAGATTATTAACGGCGGTGTCTACCGCGGTATTGCTAGAAAGAGGTATTGTCGTAAGTGAATAACCCTGCGGAAAGGCTGTATAACCAGACTGGGAAAAACAGCTAAAAAAGTTGCTGCTGTTCGCGATGCATTGGCTAGGATTGTTTATATCACAGTAGAATCCGCTGGGATTGGTTGAGGACAGTGGATTGTTACACGACTGAACGGCGGTGTGATTTATACAGCTGACCTGGGTTGTGAAAGGCGTGGATTTAAGATAATTCGTAAGGCTGTTGAATGTTATATTGTTGTTAACGTTAAGGTTGATCACCCCGCATAGCCGTGGCGCTCCCGGCGATACTGTCAATCCGGAGCTTCCACCGTATTTGTTCCAGCACTCAGAAAGCTGCGTCCCGACCGCCGAGTATACGCTGGAATTTGACGCGCTGCCCGAAAATGTTTGTGTGGATGGTGAACAGCCGAAAGAAGGCGGATTGATGTGGTAAGCCTGCAGTGTCGAGCTTAAACATAAGAAATTTGTGAAGCAGAGCCCGTTATAGAAGAAGTTGGAAAACTGCGAACTGGCGTAGCACGTCGTAGAATTTGACAGGCTGAATCCTAGAAACATGAATGCTCCGAACACTATGATTATGAAAACCATGAATATTATACCAAGAACTATAAAGACAAAATTCTCTCCGGGAGTCTCAGGCATAATCTAATATAAACTCTTTGGTTATATAATTATTTGGTGGGTATGCAGACGAAAATACGGCTCTGCTGGTACACCATCGAATTTGTAAGGTATCCGCACTGTGGTACGTAATAGGTGCATCCGCCGCTGAGATTACTCACGGACTGGTACTGGTTCCCGTTGCTGAGAGAGCTGACTAGGCTATACGCCTCCGAGACCGTCTGATTGCTGTAACTGCATTTTGCCGGATTTATTACGGGCTGCTGATAACTGGAAGTGAGGGTGCACTGCTCCTGAAACGGAATGCTGCAGTCCTGCGGGGGATTTCCGGACGGATAGCCGAAATAAGCCAGTAGATAGGTGGAATTAATGACTGAACTAGAAGGGGATACGTACTTGGCAAAGCCGCCACTGCCATTCGTTATGAATACAACCTGAAGCGGATAGGATGTGTTATAGGTGCTGTCCATGTACCTTATCAGACTGCTGTAATCTATGTTTCCTCCGCTTACCTGGTTGTTCAGTTGCCCGTAATAACACTCAAATACCCTGTTCAGTCTGGAACTGCCTAGTATGCCGTTACTTACGGAGGATGTCGCACCTTGAAACAGGCTAAAACATGATGAAGCCTCCGAGAACACGCTTGTTCCGAGAGCAGAGGTGGATTTAAAGGCTACGTTGGCGTCTTGGATGCAGGAGTTCTGAACCTGTGCCGCCTGGGTCGGACTGACGTAAAGCGACCCGAATCCGAAATGGGACGTAATGTACGTAAGCGGTGATATGAAGGAATCTATCAGATTGTACTCGGCAAAAGCGCCAAAGCATCTGAATCCGAAATTTATCGTGCTCACGGATGTGAATATTGAAAATGAAAAGGTCGCCAGTACGAGTCCAGCTATGAGCACCAGCAGGATGGATATTATTGCTAGGATTATTCCCTCCTCCATCAGACTCCTCCTCCAAGCAGGTTACCGAAGAATGAGAAGGGGGACGGGCCGCTTGAGCTGGCGTAGAACAGCAGTACTATCAGGGTTATTGCAACGACGATCGTTATTATGACGAGTATCAGCCACGTTATTCTCCACTCCACACTCCCTTTGTTGTTCATAATAATCATTGACCTATGCAGGGCGGACATTGAGGACTGTCACCCTTTACGCACACCGGCGAACTCATATCACAGTTCCCTATCATCGTCGCGTTGTTTGCAATCACCGTACTCTGGTAGCAGCTGAAAAGATCGGCGGTGTTGGATGGTGATACGACCCTGCATGCACTCAGCACTGTCTGCGGCGGTGCTGCTATACAGTTCTGCACTGCAGAGTAGCTGCCCTGCCCGTTATGCCAGTTGAGGTAGTAGCATTCGTTGCTAAGGCACGTCTGATAAGCAGACGACTGGTTGTAACAGGCATTGGTACCATAGCAACGGAACAATGGAGTCCCCTCCAGCCTGTTCGGATATCCATACTGTGCACTTGTGAACTGATTTTCGAGTATATCGTTGTTGTTGCATCCGACCGGAAGCACAGCCGAAAAATTCTGATAGAATGTAAAGAAAAGAAGGACGGATATTACAATCCCAAACAATACCTCAAAAAGCACGAACTGCTCTACATCCATATAGGATATTGTACGTTTTCTTTATAATATAATTGATTGTCAGAAGGCAATGCTGTGCGTCCCAGCCGCCTAGAATTTAGAATCCTTCAAAAGGACTTCGTACCAGCTGTTCTGTCCGTCGTCTACTATGAAATATGATCCCAAAAGCTCAAGGTTGCTGTATCTTTTCATAGCCCTGTTCTCCGCTATCCTCTGCTTGCTTATACTGAGATTGTAGAATATTCCTGATTTACTCGGCCTTCTTGCGTGATTCGGCCTCTCTCTCCTGAAGCTTCCTTTGCCTACCTTGACTCTAACCACTGTGTATCCGGGCTTTGCCTTGTAGCCAATTTCCTTTGCTCTGAATAGTTTAGTCGGCCTCTCGATTCTTTCTACAAGGGAGCCGCTCCTCGCATCTGTAAGAATCTGTTTCACTCTTTCCTTGTTCTTGTACAGCTTTTTCTCATTCTCTCTTATGTATTTGAATGCTCCCATAGGAATTAATCTAAAATCTGGAAGTATAAATAACTATCTAAGTGTACACGGAGCCGCGGGATGCTATGACAGGAGCGGATGAAATGTTCGTCGGAGTGTAGTATATATACACCAGTCCGGAGAAGGAGCCAGGATTGGAGTAGGTTATGTTGCACTCGTAGTAGTCAAGCGGCTGCAGATAAGCACCCCCGCATCCGGTAGAGTTCTGGGAGCCGACTACAAGGGATATCAGTTTCACCTCTATGTTCTCGTTGAGGAGATTCTGTATTTTTATGTAGAATACATTGTATGGGGCATAGTAGCCGACTGCGGTTATCTTAAAGCCCTGGAATCCCGAATAAGTGGCGGTGGCCGGAGTCTGAGAGAAAGCCGGCAGAAACGTGAAGATAATCGCCACGGCCAGGCCTATGGATACGATAGCCAGGCCGTAAATAATCACTATCTCAAGCGACATCTGTGCCCTGATCATGTTAAGAGGATTACTTCTTAGGATATTAATCTAATCCTAAGACCCGTATTCCAGAAAGCCTTGGATGGGTTTCGAACCCACAACCTCCTGCTTACGAAGCAGGTGCTCTGCCGTTGAGCTACCAAGGCGCACTACTTAAAATCTACATCCTTTTTTACCTTTTTAATGTATTCAGAGCTGCTGACTATGTGTTTCCTTGCTTCAAAGGTTTTTCCGCAGAAAAAACATTTTACGCCGCCGAGAGACGAAGTTTTCCTGAAATTTCCGCAATTCGGGCATTTTACTGTTCGCATTGTCATACCGGCTATCCGATCAAGGACTTAGCTATTTCAAAGAATGCTTTTGATACACCCAGTCTGCCATTCAAAAGCACCGCCGGTACACCCTTCTTAAGGGCGGTATAGATCGATTTATCTTCCGGTACGACCCATACTACGTCGATGTTCGTGAGCTTTTCCGCGTCTTCCTTGTTTACAATGTCCTTCTGCTTCCTGTCGTATCTGTTCAGTACGAGACCGAGCACATTGACATTGCTCCCGGACAGCTCGTCGTTCAGTTTTTTAGCCTCTATTATGGATGTTATTTCCGGCCCCGAGACTATAATCCCGCTCACGCCACGTATCGCCTTAACGAAATCCAGATCGAAGGACGGCTTTGAGTCTATGACTATGAAATCGTAATACTTCTCGAGTTTCTTAAGGTGGTAAAACAGGTTGATTATCTTGTACTTTGAATTTCCGTCGCCTAGTCCTTTGAACACTCTTGACGGCAGAATGTCCAGATTCTCGAAATCACTCCCGTAAACTGCAGACTCCACTGGAACTATGTTGTTGAGAACATCCTCTACGGAGTATTTGTAGCCGACAAAACCGTAGTATATTGCAACATGCGGCGTTTCCAGGTTTGCATCCACTATCAGCGTCTTTTTCCCCCTCGCAGATAGCGCCGCTGCGATATTGACGGCCGCAGTGGTCTTTCCTACACCACCCTTGGCGCTCATAACCGCAATAATCTTTGCAACCATATACCTTAATTATACTGGGTACTTAAATTAATATATCTATTCACGGAAAGTGCAGGTCATCTTATAAAATATGGAACAGGACAAATGCAAAGTCTGCGGCAGGGATGCGGAATTCTATTCTCCGTACCTGAAACAGCATCTGTGCAAGAAGCACTTCGAAAGGATGATAATAAGGAGGGTCAGCAAGGTTGTGACTTCCGCGGGCCTGAAGAGCAGGGGCTACAGACTGAAGGACGACGGTTCCGAGGCATTTAGACTCATTAAATTCATGTTTAAGGAGGACAAAAATTCAAAGGTGGCTCTTTTAAACTATACTATGGAGGACTTTGCTGTCGAAGTGTTGAAGTACTTCATAAGCAGAAACTACAAAACAAAGATAAAGGTTGAGGCCCCTGGAAGGCTCAATCCGCTGTATACGACTTCGGAAGCGGAAATATCCGAGTTCATAGGCGCCAAAAGGATGAAGCACTCGAAAAGGAGAAGGCCGGCCGGAGATCAGAAACTGCTGGAGTTCATAAAAGGTTTCGAAGAGAGGCGCCCGGGCGGCATGATATCCATGGTAAAGATGGGCCGGGAGATAGGCGTAATATAATCACTTTGCGCCGGAAATCGAATAGTACTTTTTCTTGGCGGTCTCACCCCAGCTGAATTTTCCTTTCTCGGTGGATTCTTCGACGTTTAATTCGCCCTTATCTACGCCGAGTCTTAGGTAATGGTACACAAGCCTCGCACTGAGGTACGGGTGTTTCTCCTTTATCATTCTGTAGATATCGTATCCTGTCAGTCTCTTCCCGGCCAGAGCTTCCAGTATATCATTGTACAGCTCGGTGTTTATGTTCTTGGCCATATCAAGCACACTGCGGTGCACTGTCATTTATCGACAGGCATATGTACTTCAGCATATCGTAATTTGCCTGGGTGGAATTTGTAAATCCGCCTATCTTGTAGTACTCGCCGTTGAATACTACGAGCGGCACCCTATTCTGCGAGAGCTGGTTGAATAGAGGAATAACGTTTGCCGGCGCCGCCAGCGAGGATGCGTTCTGATTGAAGGCGCTTATGTTTACTTTCCAGGCGCAGAAATATCCGCTGTAAAACTGATTTGATGACCACACGCCGAAAAGGGAAGTGGTGTTTACAAACGCGCCCAGCTCCGTGTTGACGGACGTTGTATTCGGCCCGTAGAACAGGACCATCGAAGGTTTCCCGGAACTGCATAGAGATGAAACGTTCATGTAAGTCGTATGAAAGGCATAGAGCGAATCGAAGTAGTTTATCCTAGTAACAAGAAACACTGTTACAAGCACAAGAAACAGGATAAGTCCGGTATATGCATAGAAAATCTTTCTTTTACCGGATTTATTTGACATAGAACGATGCACCGAGTTGCTTCATTACTGCACTGCCGCACTGGTTACTGCCGCTATAGATGCAGATGTTCGTGGTGTTTGCCTTAAGCCACGAGTACAGGGAAGCATACACGGGGTTTACAAACTCTGTAGAATTGGTTATAAGGTTGAAGACTTTGTTCGGAGATCCGCAGGGTGTGGCATTTATCAGATGAACGGTTCTGAACTGGAATGGCCCGTAAAGGTATATGTCGTTCGACACGACTGTGCCGTTTTTGAAATCTGCAGTGTTCTGTTCGAGTGACTTCATAGATACGAGGGCATTGGCTATGTCCGAAGCGTTTGAGAAGTCGGTGGTGTTGAACAGGGCCTCATCGTAGATTATCGGCTTGACTGCAGACAGGTTCGTAAGGTTTGACACCACAACCTCATGATATAGGTAATCTATTTCAGATTTTGTCTGGTTGAACTCCAGATCGAGTACTGTCCTGTTGAATCCGGATATGTACGCAGAGAGATTGGCTTCCGCAGCGCCGCACTTGCTCGAGTTAAGAAAACTGCATATAGATACCACACCCATATCCTTTATTATGGTGGAGTATTCGTTGCCTTTCTGAGTACCGAGATATCCGTATGGAAGCTCTGGAAACGACGGTATCAGTTCGTTGTTGCAGTTTACCACGATGGTGTTGTTAACCTGGTTTCCGTAAAACTGATCTATAGAGGTTGTGTTCGGTATCGAATAAGCGGACATAAATGACCCGACGAGCGCATTGTTTGAAGACTGCAATGAAGAGAAGGAATTGTTGCCGTCGACGTACGTGAAGACAACCGAGATGGAGAGCAGGATTACTACCGAAAATAGCAGCAGGGTAAATTTACTTATCTTTCTTGTCATATCCCAGCTTTTCTCTCAGCTCCTTTGCCAGCATTTCAGGTGCAACGGTTATTCTTTCTATGCCAAGCAATTCAAATCCGTCCAGTTTCCCGCCGTGCACTTCCAGGTGGAAGTGTCCGTCCCCGTGCTCCATAAGGGCGACGGTAACGTTGTTGTCTTTGAACTGTGCAAGGACCTTTTTTAATGTACTTGACATATCGAACAGTATAACTGGATCTATGTCCACTATGGAGACGTGCTTTACAGGAGTGATATTTATCTGAACGTCAGACATGGGGGTAAAAGGCACGTATGCGGACACTGTTTCGGTCCTGTGCACTTCTCTGTTGTCCACCCTCTTTACGTAGTCGCACTGGAAGCAGTTTCTCTCCTCCACCTTCGGTATCGGAAGGGCCAGGAGGTCAAAATAGCCGTGGCCGTTCAGGTTTCTTGTAATGCAGATATTTTTTCCTATATTGTACTTCAGTATCTCCGCAACCCTTTTATCTATTATATTGAAAAGCAGCTCGGTTTCCTCTATGGAATATTCGTTGAACTTGTCCCCGTGCGCCGGAGAATCCACTATTATCTCCTCGTATCCGTGACCTACTGATGATTTGAAGAACTGGCCGTTTAGGCTGTAATTTGAAGGCTGCACGGTGTCCTTTACCTCGTAGATCCTGACGTAATCCTTCTTGAAAGGGAAAGACGCCATGCTCTCTGATTTATTCGAGCACGCCTTGCATTCAACACTGTCTTTAGCGATTACACTAAACGACAGGGTTTCAGGATTAAGCCTGAATTCTCCCATACTATCCCTCCAGGGCTCCGATAATCCTTGCAAAGGCCGGTCTGGTTATCAAAAGGCCTATCAATGACGCAAGGATTGTCGTTATCGCGAATCCCGAGAACAGTGATGCTGTTGAAAACAGCAGAGGGAACATTATTGCAGCGAACGAGAAGAACGACACGAATATTATGAAGAAAGCCCTGTTTATCCTCTTCTTTGTAACGGTGTATTCAGCCTGTGAAGACCCCCTTCTTATCTCGTCGGTTATTATTATCTGGTCGTCAACGGATATTCCTATGCTCGCGATTATACCGGCCATGCTCGGTATGTCCAGAGTCCAGTGTATCGCCGCAGCTACTCCTATGACTATGAATATCTCTGCTATACTGGTCATAAGTATCAACGAGGCCACCTTGTAATCCTTGTATCTCAGGAATATGACTGCGCATACAACCACGAAGGCGATTAGAAGAAGAATATATATCTGGCTTAGGAATTGGGATCCGCTTGCGGGTGATATTGAGTTTATGGATAATATCTTCGTGGGAACGGGCAGGCTTCCGCTCTGGAATACAGCCTGAAGCGTCTTCATGTTGAACAGGGACTGCTCGTAGCTGGAGCCGCCACCCTGTATCTGGATCGCACCGTTGAAGTTGTTCAGTATGCCCTGCTGTATAAGTAACGGCTGTCCCTGCTGCTTTCCGTTAAGGTAGAGCGTTATGGATTCGTTGTAGTATCCCGGGTTCGATGTGGACGGGCCAAGGCGGCCTACGGCCGTCTGGAAATTCTTTATCGCCTGGCTTGCAAGCTGTATACCGAACTGGAAAACGAATCCGTTCGATGCTGATGGGGTCTGAAAGTTTCCGAAAGGACATCCGGATGAGAGGCAAACCGACAGTATTGTCTCGTTCTTCACGCTACTGTTGAAAACAGTATAGTTTCCTATCTTTGCGTAGAATTTACCCTGGTTCTGTATAAGCGAAAGAGCCTGGCTCTCTCCTACATTGGGCATGCTTATCATGATGAAAGGCTTTCCGTTGATCGTGTTTACCTGACTCACAGATACGCCGCCTATGCCGTATACGTCAAGCCTCCTGGAAATCGTCTGCTGCAGGTTACTTACATCGGCAGAATAAACGGTAGAGTTGCTTATGGTCTCGTTCGGTGCGACTGATATCTGGGTGCCTCCGATTATGTCCAGACCGTAATTTAAATTGGTGTAAGGTACGCTCTCCACCTCTATCGTGCTGGAGTTGAACACTGACCCAGGTTCCACGAAGATAGTGGCCGTGTGCGACTGGTATACGTATGGGAAAACTTCCTGCTGGTAGGCTATTGACAATGTCGCGTTTGGCTGTGCGGTGTTATTTAGAACCGAATAGAACTGTGTAACGGAAGTAACCGGATGGGAGTTTATCGCTGTTATTATGGATCCTGAAGTAAGCCCTATTACCCCTCTGGCGCTGAGATTGCCTATGTATGAGTTAACGGGCATGTAAAGCACCTGGACACCGCTTACTCCTGTTATGTTAGGCTGTATAGCCAGAAAGGCGAGTATGACTGCGATTATTAGGACTATAACCCTCCAGTCCTTGAATATTTTTTTGCCTGCCATATGACTAAGATTTTTCGGCCTCCTTGTACTTCAGCCCGAAAAGCTGCGTCGAACCGTTCAATATCCACACCGTGAAGTCGTCGAATATTACTCCTATTATCAGTATTATCGCTATGCTCTGTATGGTGGAGTTGGAGGTACCGAAGAAAAGAACCAGGAATGTGGCCAATGCCGCTGCATCCATGGTAAGTGAAGTCCTTATGGTGTGCACGAGCCTGTACTTCATCGTGGCTTCCTTTCTTTTAAGTATGTTTGTAGCGAGTATTATGTTTCTGTCCGCGGAATAACCCATTATCATAAGGATACCAGCTATGGATGCGGTGGAAAAGCTGAATCCGATTATGTCTAGTACACCTACTATGTTGATTATGTCGCTTATTATGCTGATGACATTCGAGAACGCCTGCCATACGTTTCTGAAATAGAATAGGGATACTATCGCCACCAGCACGAAAGCTGCGCCGAGCAGTATAAAAGAACTGTAGAGCTGGCTCTGTGCCAGGCTCGCACTTACAAACGTTATGCTGGAATCGTTGCTGCCTATAGGCATTCCGAGAGCCGTCGAAGCCGCATTCTGCAGCGCAGTGGTGTTTACTCCGCTTACTGTGGTAATCGAATAACCCGATATCGAATTGGAGAACGGTGCACGGATGACAGTAACCGTCACGGGTTGGCTAAGGATGCTGCCTATGGTACCTGCAATATGGTTGGGATTTATGGCCGTGTTTGTTGTTACTGTCAGTGATGTACCGCCCGCCAGTGATATGTCCTCCTTGAAGAACTGGCCGTGCGTGTGGTAATAGTACCCTATGAAGGCTCCGAAGAATATTATAAGGGCGATCGGTATGAATACCATCTTCTTATAGTTCTCTAGGTAGTACTCGACCACGCTGTCAATAGTATTGCTGATTTTCCTCCTTATTCCCATACGATTATAGATATTATTACAGACTTATTTCTATTAATATTCTAACTATCAGAAATGTCCGCTTAAATAGGTTTTTTGTACGGAGACTTCATTGGAGTGTCTATATAGATGGATTCTATGCCGCTGTTATCCGTGCTGAATCTTCTGTAGAGGGTATTAAGCGTATTTAACATCGGCGTCTTCCAGAAATTCTTCATAGACGCGTTATAGTTCATAAGTACCACTTTATCACCGTTGTCCGGACAGTGATCGTACAGGTTATCCGTCAATATATATAGATTATGGATTTTTGCCCCCTTTATCGATACGTCCTTAAGCCTCTGTTTCGCCCAATCTATTGAGTTGTTAAGATACGGCTGCTGCATGTACTTCCCGTCTATTGCGACGGAGAAGCGGATCTCGTCCACGTTCTTCATATGCGTATGGAAATGCCTGTGCTTCTCGCTGTTGTGGTGCTCCTGGTCCTTGTAGTCCAGTATCTTCTCCACTATGTCGGCCTTCTTCCTTATGTTGTAAAGCCTGCGGCCTACGTCTGTGATATGAACGGTCTCTATTTCGACTATTTCGTATATCGACTTTCCGTTTTCATCGTACTTTATCGCCAGATCGGCTTCCCAGAAATCCTCTATGCTCTTACCTTCCTCTTCCCTGCAGTAGGGGAGTCTGAATTCGCCTCTGACAAAGTAAGGATTGTGTTTCTTTTCCAGGTAGGAAAAAGTCGAGACCTGCATCATCTTATGATATATCATGGGACTGTTATTCATCAGGTCCCTGATAAGTATGGAATCCAGGCTCTCAGATTTCATAGTTATCTATGAATACAGATAGTATAAAATAGTATCTAACATAGAGATATATTATGAGAGCGCAATTCTCGTTCGAATTCGTCATAGACGTAGCGCTTGCACTGGTCGTAATAGGCTTCCTTATAGCCTTTTTCACTTCAATATCCTCCAATAATTCCGGCGCAGGAGAGATGAACGGAGTCTGCACTCTAGTTGCTAACTCGATAAACTCCGTTACGGAAGCCGGCGGCCTGTCTACGGTAGTGTATCTGCCGCTTCAGAACTTCACAGTTTACCAGAATTATACCATAAACGTCTCCAAAGGGGTGATAATCGTGTATAATTACGCCAACAAGAAGATACCTTCCAGGTTTCTGGCAGGACAGAACATAGTGTCCTGCGGTGCCAGTACTACGGCGACCCAGAACGAATCGTTCGAACCGTCCGACCTTGCGCTTTACCAGTACAATAACAGCGTTTCTATAGCGTACGTATACGCAAATTACACCAGCAACTTCTATCCGTACTTCGTTTATGTCGGCGGATTCCCGCAGAATGCCACGCTTTATCTGCAGTATCCGAATAGTACCCTGCTGAAATTGGATGACGGCATGACGCCATACATATACGATGCATATCTGTACCTTCCGACACTGCCTGCAGGAGCCTATACGCTCGTTGCTAAATCCGACAATAACACGGCTATAATGGCTAGCCAGAGCTTCTCTGTTGCATAAGTTTAAATACGTATAATAAAATTAGTATAATATGGTAAAAAGAGCACAGTCAGCATTGGAATACATGATGACGTATGGTTGGGCCATACTAATCATTGTAATCGTAGCTGCTGTCCTGTACTCGATGGGTATTTTCAGCCCTTCGAGTAGTGTATCTTCGACATCTAGCGGCTTTAGCCCATTCACGCCAACCGCAACTGTATGTAATGCAAGTACCACTGGTACAAGTCTTGCAGTAGCATTTTCAGTTGGTGGATTGCCTAATGGAGCTACTAGCGCAAAGCTATGGAAGATATTTGTAACCCCCAGTAGTGGAATGAGCGGTTCTGTAAAAACCCCAACCTTCACACCTTCTACTGTACAGTCTAGCAGCGTATTTACTGTTGCTGTAGATGGGATTACATGTACAACTGGAGTAAAATTCTCCGGAGCGGGTATTGTAGAATTCAATGTTACCACAACATTGGGTACTCAGACATACAACGCCTCAGGTACAATAGCAGGAACAGGCAGTTAAAACCGTATTTAATTTTTTAATTTTTTTACCTTTTTTTAAAAGGCAAGAGCTGAGAAGCCGGTGTTTTTGATTCTATCCGATTTATTTTGCTTATTAGATTTGTTTGGATTTTCTAGATAGTATCACTGACATCCCGAAGAAGAACGCTGCCACACCAACCAGATACACCAGTATTGCCAAAAGATCCGGACCTAGATTGGCAAAACCAGGCAGCAACATGATGAAAAAACCTATCATGAATACGAAATTAAGGGAAAAGAACATTGTAAAGAGCCATATCGTCTTCCTGTTAAGGACTATCCTCTTGACGCCCGCATCCGGGTTCTTGTAGAAGAATCTGCTGAACCGTATTATGGAGAATAAAACAAATATCACAAGTACAAGGTTAATGCTTGCCTCGATTAGATCGCTATTCATATAAACCTCGCGAAATATCTCACCCACAGGAAGACTACTACGGCTGCTGTGGCGTAGGTTATTGTACCAAGAACATAAGCAGCCAGCTTTAAGTTGACATCGGATAAAAGTATGCTCATTATATACACTATAAACACAACGACCAGCATTACCGATGCAATTACAAGCAGTGTGAAAGGTTTCTTAGAATTTTTGGCCTGCACGCCCCAGAAAACCAGTGGTGTATTGGTTTTCCTGTTCTTGAAAAGAGAGTAGATGCCTATTACTGAAAGAACAGACGCTATCAGGCCACTGAAGAACTCCACGATAGACCAGTAAAACCTGAAATCTGTGTACAGCATATATCTAAATGGGATTTTAGCAATTTATACCTAACCATTAAGCAGCGGATTAAAACTAAGATTTCGTCTGCTTAATCAACCAGCTGTAGATCGCATTCAAAGCACCCCTATCGAGATAACTCCTTGGAGAGTTGTAGTTTCTACCGACATATCTGGCGTTTAGTCTATTCCTCGGCATCTTCTCATACTTCAGCAGATGGTTGGAATCGTTCGGAAAAGCGAAGGATACCTTTGGGTTGCCCTTCGTAGCTTTTTTCAGGGCTTCGCCGTCTATTTTCCAGTCAGTCTGTATGTCTTTCTTGCCTATCAATATTAAGATGGGGGACTTGATTTTTGATATGTTTTTTGTAAGGTCATATGTCCAGAGCTCTCTCGAGAATGGCTGATTCGCCGGATTTTCCAGGGAGCGAAGCAATCTCCTTATCGCTTTTCCGCCATATAATTTAGATTGTATCGATTTACCTGCTAAGAAGTTAGCTGTGGCTTCGTCATAGCTCTCCATAAATCTTTTCTTGTCCGGTATAACGCCTATCTTTGTGAAAAATCTGCTGAAAGCACTGTCACCAGACAATGAATTCAGCTGATTCAGTATCTGGCTCCGGGCGACTTCGCCGATTGCCCTACCAGGAGCGCCGGTCAGTATAAGCCCTTTAAACCGGTTTGCCTTGGCCTGAAGCTGGTAGTTTACCGCATGAATCGTGCCCTCACTGTTTCCCAACACGAAAAGATTCTTCTTATCCACATTTTTCTCGGATAAAAGGGCGTTAACCGCACCTTCCAGTTCATCCACGTGAATCTGCATGCTGACTTTACCGATTAACTTTGGCAAATCTTCTTTAACGTGCGGACCGGATCCGAACTTATCATAGCGCAGTGTTATGAATCCGTTTTCAGCAAAAAAGTCAGCAAGAAGTCTGGCGCTCCCATTCTCACCCCTCAGAAGAGGCGAGCACCAGTCCCTATCGGTGGGTCCGCTACCCGCTACAAACACAATTGCCGGATGTTTTTTATTATCTGAGGGTCCAGTGATTGTCCCGTACATCCGGACGCCGATAACGTCCCAACTGACTTCCTTACTTTTGATTTCCATGTTTTCTTTCTGATAGAATATGGTAAAGTTAAGTTATATAATATAATCTTCCGAAATTGGATTATTAGAAGTTGCCCCGACCGGGCCGTGACATTTCTGCCATATTAGAATGATAATCTGAGGATTTGTGGATATTTAAATATTTAGATTACATCAGATAAATGTTCTGCCCCCACAGTCATAATTATAGCGAAAATCCATATAACTCCATCATAAAGTAGATTGTTAATGGGCGAGTTATAATTAACTAGGAAAGTTATTACCACCATAACAATAGCTAAAAATGATAACAAAGAATAATTTTTCTTAGTGCTCTCTCTATTCATTCTCTTATGTAAATGTGCTAAAAATATTGGTGCGTTTATAAGAGGTAGGGCGAAAAGGGAAAAAGCTGTAAAATACAATAAAGACTCGGCTTGATTAAGGGTCGTAACTGCAGTGTATATTCCTAGTACCCCGAATGTAAATAATGCAACTAATTCAAGATAAATTGATGGTTCTAAAGCCCGTTTAAATTTTGATTTTAGTATAAGCGCTTTAATCTGATTTTTCTTAGGGTCACCTCTTATTTTAAAAAATAAACCTCTAAAAGTGCAAGAAGTGCAATTGCCACCGCTGTCCCTACAATATTGATTGGGCCAGATAATCTCCAGAATGTATCTGTTATAAACACTGTCAATAGAAAAATAAGTAAGATTAAATTTAAAAATGTAACATAATTCTTTACCAGTTTTTCTATATTTAATTAGAAAAGCTTGTTAATATAAATAAGTTCATATAAGATAAGATTCCTAACATAATGTTAGTTTTAAATAAGCAGAAAAATAAATATAATATGATGAAAAAGACTGAAAGAGGTTCTAAGGGAGAAGACACAAAGGATAAGTTCATTAAAGATTTCGGTGTATTTTATACTAAGCTCTTTAGTGAAACGGCTAATGCTATTGATATGTTGGCAGACCTTCAAAAAAAATATCCAAAAGATTTTTTATCTATACAAGAAATACAAAAAAATCCATTAGTCTTAGCGGAACTAAGTAAAAAAATGGGTCCTGATGCACAAGCACGCCTAATAAATATTTTGATTCAGGCATCATCATTCAACAAAAGGTTAACAAATCTTATGGAAAGCAGTGAAAAGGAAAAAAGAAGTTTAGCCAAAGACTTAAGAGCATTTGGTGAAAAAATAGGGATGTAGAATGGAACTAACTGAACGTATTAGCAGTGGGGTGAATACTATAAGTCTAGCAATGGCCGTTACAGCCATGACCAGTAATGAACTAGCAAAAGAGCAAGAACTAGGACAAATCAAAAATAAGATAAAAATATACTTTAAAACTCATAAAAAAGCTTACATTTCAGATATTGCAGAAAAAATTAATGTTGCACCTAGTTTAGTGATTAAAGCGTGCGATGAATTAAAGAAAGAAGGATTCCTAAGAGATCTGTAGTGAGATATGAAAGAGAAATTGTACCACCCCTCTAAGTTTCCTATGGCATGCATATTTGGAAAAAGTTTAGGTGGTTCTGTTGGGTATGTAAGACCCAAACAGATGGATACAGATAGGAAGATATCATGGATAAAAATCTTTAATTTTAAGTGTTTAGTTTTAGAAAAAGCAGATGGTACACTTGAAACTTCCGTACATAATGATTACAGTTCTTTAGAATTACATGGAGAGGTTGGTGATGGATTAATGGGTAATAGACAAACAACTAATGGAATAATTGAGCCAGCAGATAATTATATTGGTCCAGATTATATTACAAAAGTAAAGCCTAAAAAAGCTACAGAACATACTACTTACTTTAGTGTTAAAGCAAACAAATTTAAAGCAGCCATCTGCCATTATGATAACTTGCAAACTAATACAGCATTACAAAAAGTAGGTTATGTTAGAAACGAAATTGGAAGATAGATAGTTTAAGTGGCGTTAAATCTTGAGTTCTGATAAAAATATTAACCATTTGAAACTCCTGCTAAAGCAAGGAAAGCCGCCATATCACTCCCCAAAAATGCAACTGGTACACCTATATGGATAATCAGGTTAATTGTAGCAGAGTAATTTGTTGTTTCCGCAAGTGCAATTATTATCCCCTCAAATATAAGTACAAGCAGCCAACTTAAAATCACTTCGACTTGTCCTTTTTTGTTCATAAGTTGCCTTAGAACCTGCCTAGACAGACTTTATAATTTATTAAATCCATGTCGAAGTTTTGATAGGACGCCCCCTGCAATTATAAAAACAAAGCCAAAAAAGACTAGCGCACCAACAAGTGCATCAAAAATTACACTTGTATTGGAGATACCTACTGCTATAAAAGATAAAACTATTACAACTAAGAGCACCCAGCATATTATACCAAGCAAAAACAAAATTTGCTGTATGTTCATAATTTTTGTATGACCTCTTACTTTTAATATTTTACTTACTCTATTAATTGTATATCTTTTTTAATTTCTTTATTATTATCACTAGAAATAAGATATCAAAAGCCAAAAATGTTAGAGAAGTTATCACTAATCCTTCTAGAGTTTTATTTAATACAAATTGAAGTAAAATAAATTGGACAAAAATTAACTGAATAAAGCAATAGGAAGAAAATATTTTAGTTATTCGAATTCCATCTAATTTTTGGCTTTTCATAAAAGCCCCTCCTTAATCTTCCTATTCAGTTCCATCACCGCTGGTAAAATATCCCTGCCACTAAGGTGCACATAGACCTTAGGCATGTCACTTCCTTGTCTCCAGCCGAAATAGACGCATAACTGACTTTCCGTCAAATACTGGGCTAGGAACGTGGCCCTGGAATGCCTGAAAATGTAAGAATAGCTGTGCTTTTCCTTGGCCAGGTCTCCCGCCAGTGTCTTGACAAGGCGGTTGAGCCATTCCACGCACAGATCAAATATTTTATCTGTCGGCTTTATCTTGTTGGCTTGTAAGTATTGCTCCAGGTAATAATTGCTTTTTGTCGTTAGAATCACGGGTATCTGCCTTGCTCCTGTCTTGCACTCCTCCGGCACACATACGAAAAGGCCTGTAGAATCCAGCATTACGTCTTGTCTCCTTAGGCTTAGCAGTTCGTGGGGCCGGCAGCCGGTATCGTATAACAAGGAAATAAGCGTCTTGTCCGGATATTCTCTGCCGAATCTATCATTTTCTTGATTTCTTCCACAGATAGAGTCTCGTGGGGCAGTATCCTCTTCTCTTTGAACTGAAAGCGGTATTTTGACAGCCCTAACTCTGGATTTAACCATAAGGCAAACTTCCTTAACCTTGACAGGTAATGTTTTTTGGTTTCAAAAGTGAACTCTGAATTGCGGAGATATGAGAAGAAGCTGTCCACGTTTTCCGGCAGTATCCCGCTTATGTCTTGTTTTACCGTCTCCTGGAACTTGTGGATAGCCGTGACATACCATTCCTTTGTGTTCTCCTTGAAGCCTTCCCTGTCTAACTGCTGAAGGAATCTGTCTATCAGGCCTGTGTTTCTGTCGTTTTCAGTCATAGGTTCTCCTCTCAGTTAGAAAGTCTGCGAAGCCGTGCGACCCTGACGTCCTTAATACCGTATAGCCTGCCTGCTCGTAGAGGTGCTTGACCTTGTACTCGAAACGACGGCCAGCTATGTAGTTATGATTTACCATAAAAGGGGCATTGAAGTGGCAAAATGGGGCATTGACTTTTTGAAAGGATTAAAAAGTAGGAGATAATCATATTGATTAATGGCGGAAGAAGTATCTTTTTTTAATAAGTTAATTTTAGATAAGTGGTATAAGTATCTATTATATTTGGGAGGGATACTTTTAATAGCAAGTTTATTCTCCTCGTCTACCATAACACCTTCATTCCAAAAATTTGCATTATATTCAATAGTTATAGCTGTGATAATGTGGGTTCTTTCTGAAATTTTTGGGATAGCAGCAGAGTATGCTCTAGATAAACGAGACGAAGAGATGGGCGTAGATATTGCAGTCTTATATTCTGTATCAAGTGTTTTTGCTTTAATTATTTGGGTCATAGTCGCAGTCTTACCATTCGCCTCCACTATACCCCTCTAAAAAGAGTGTTAACTGCTTTAAAAATTTACTCTGACGTCTCTTATCGATTTTCTTTTCCCCTTTTCTCGAATTGCCCCGACCGGGATTTGAACCCGGGTTTCTGCCTCGAAAGGGCAATGTCCTTGGCCGCTAGACTATCGGGGCGCCCGAACATTCATATAAACATATTTGTATTTTATATAAGCAACATTGACATTTAAAAAGAATTTAAGCGACGCAAATTATAGACTTGTATGCCCAATATAACGTTTTATTTCGAGGTGCACCAGCCGTATAGGCTGAGAAGGATATTCTCGTTCGACAAAAACAAGGACTTCATAGACGCTGAAAAGAACAGGGAGATCTTTAACAAAGTGGCTGATAAATGCTATCTGCCGATGACGAAGACTCTGATAGACTTGTCAAAGGAATACCCTGAATTCAAGACTAGCTTCTCCTTCACCGGAACTTTCTTTGAGCAGGCGGAAAAATTCAGGCCGGATGTCATCGATACCTTCAAGGAGCTCTTTGACACGGGAAGCATGGACATCCTTGATGAGACTTACTACCACTCGCTGGCGTATCTGATAGGCAGAAAAGAATTCGAGGAGCAGATAAAGCAACATAGGGAAACCATAATAAAGCACTTCGGGTACAAGCCGACGGTCTTCAGAAACACAGAGGCAATGTATTCTAATGACATAGCCGAAACCGTAGAGAAGCTGGGATACAAGGCAATCATCGCGGAGGGGTGGGAGAGAAGCTTGGGGTGGAGGTCTCCCAACTACGTCTACACGGACCCAAGCAAGGGAATAAACGTACTGCTTAGGAACTACAAGCTGAGCGACGACATCGCGTTCAGATTCTCATCAAGGAGATGGGAAGAATGGCCCCTCACGGCGGAAAAGTATGCGGACTGGATAGCAAAGAGCGAGGGCGACACGGTCAACCTGTTCATGGACTACGAGACGTTCGGAGAACACCAGTGGAAGGACACCGGGATATTCGAATTCTTCAGAGCGCTCCCGGGAGAGCTGATAAAAAGAGGCGTCGGGTTCAACAAGGTCTCCGACACCGCAAAGCTGAAGCCGGTGGGAGTAATAGACATTCCGAATATAATGTCGTGGGCGGATATAGACAGAGATATCTCAGCGTGGCTTGGAAACAAGATGCAGGACGCGGCTTTCGAGAAACTAAAATCCATGGAGAAGGAAGTGCTTGCGACGGGCGACAGCAGCCTGATAGATGAATGGAGGGTCCTGCAGACTTCCGACAATTTCTACTATATGTGCACAAAGTGGTTCGCTGACGGTGATGTTCACAAGTACTTCAACGCATATGACTCACCATATATAGCGTACATAAATTACATGAATATACTATCGGACCTGGACAGAAGGGTCAAATCCGCTTTAGAGCCGCATCATACGCCTGAAGATAGAAAGGGAGGAATTTCTCCCAGCCGAACTTCTCAGACACCTCTCTAGCGCCGAGCTTCAGACTCAGCAGTTCATCCTTGTTCGTTAGTGTTATCTTCAGCATGTCGTGTGCTATCTGATTGATAATGTCATCCCTCTTTTTGTTTATCAGGTGTTCTACGAATATTCCCTTTAGGGGGTTCTTGATCTCATTTATGTAGTATTCGCCGAATCCTGCGTGATCGGTAGTGAATGCAACGGCCATGTAAGATGCCGCCTCTAGAGGAGTGTATCCGAAAGGCTCGTACTTCGAAAGGAAGAAACCTGCCGCCGATATGGACAGCGCCTCGTGGTATGTAAGGTTAAGAAGCTCGTCACCGACCGTAAGATACTTCGGGTAGTATATCACCTTAACGTGGTTCTTTTCGGAGTTTTCAAGCCCGTTCTCCTTTAGCTTATTGAGTATCATGTCATCGTATTCCGGATAGGAGAGCAGCAGCGGGCACAACGGGGGATTGGTCGGCTTTGGACGCCTGAGCTGGGCCGTCATTCTCCTGGTGTCGTTTATTATCTTGCTGTATGCCCTGTCTATCGAGGTTTCCGGTATCGTCGGATTTGAGGATATCAGCCTGTCGAAGTTGGTGATGTCCTCGTGCAGGGCGGATTTTATGCCCATGTAAGTCAGATAATTCGCAACGACCTCGTTCTTGATGCCGACAGTACCGGACGGGACTGTTATGAAAGCTATCACATAGTTGTCGTCGGACAGCGTCTTGTCAAGTCTTCCGAGCGCGTCGATGAAAAGGTCATAGCCCTTCCCCAAAAACTCGTACCTCCCACCGGTAAGGAATATAGTGGCTTTCTTGGCGTCGAAATTGTAGTATGGAAGGAAGTATGCGTTTACAAAGTTTTCGAACTTCAACTGGGCGTTGTCCCTCAGAGAATCCAGTTCCTCCTGTGCGGGAAGGTTCTTAAGGTCTATTCCGTTTACGGTTACAAAGTCCGCCTTCTTCCCGAGTATGACTTCCGCTTCCTTTGCAACGACTTTACTGACCGCTGTGAAGACGGTTGAGTTGAGTGCAGCCGCTTTCTCCGTGAGATGTTTGGCTGCGACGCCGTACTTGTAAGGCATCGAAGGATCTGCACTGACTGTGCTGTTTACAAAATTGAATGTATCTTCGCCCCCGAACGATATCGCCCTTCCGAGGACCGTAGCGTGTACCGTGAACACGGTGGGTATCCTTATGTTATTTGATTTTATGTACAGGGCCGCTCCGGCTGAAAGCCACTCGTGTATCTGGGCGACCATTGGAATCTTGAGCACCTTGCTTAGCGAGGACAGGAAAGCGCCAGCAGCGTAGGACCAGGCCAGAGGCTCGTCATAGTCGCCGGGTGAATTGAGGGAGTCTATCTTGAATGCGTCCCAAAACTGTTTCTTTATCTCGTTCACGTGCCTGTGTTCGAAATCCTTAGAATCTATAAGCACGAGATTTACGCCGTTTGCCGAAGCCCACTTTCCGAAGTATATCTTAATCCCGTCGAGTTTTATGTCGAGCAGGGCATCCTTTATGTACTGCGGCGGCGGTGTCTCGACGAACTCTATTGCACACTGTGTGGGATTGTAGAAGCCTACCGCCAGGTAGTTGTCTCCGAACTTCTGGGTCATGTATTCAGATTTTGAGGTAAGAACAGTCCATATACCACCAACCTTGTTACCGGCTTCGAAAGAAACCTCGGCGAGGAAATAGTTATCGGCCATTAGATAATTAGCAGATGCTTATATAAAATGATTGTTCCCGATAATCACCATCGAATGGTTTCTCCGCTATAAAGACTTATATATAAACGAATCCATTAATTCACATAAAGTCAAATTTGAGAGGTTATTATGCATCAAACTGAAAACCTGAATCCGATAGAGGCTAGTCTTAACAAGCTTTTTTCAACGATAGACGCACTGTCTTCGAAGATAGACGAGTTGAATGAGCGCGTTGATTTCATAGGATCATTCGTAGGACTGGAATCCGGAGAGGGAGAAAGTGCGGAGAAAGTAGAACCCCCTGGGCAGCTTGCGGGATTATCGCTTGAGAACCTCAACAAGATACTGCCGCCAAAGGATGCAAATGCGATAAGAGCATACTTCCTGAGAGTACTCAGCCTTTTCAGACGCTACATAAAATCCATAGTGGTGTTCGGAAGCTCAAAGACCAAGAGCGGGATGACGACTACATCCGATATCGATATAGCGTTCATAGTAGACGACACGGACATACAGAGATTCACGCTCGAACAGCTTAGGGAGAGGCTTTTCACCAAGATGGCGGAGATCGGAAGGGATTTCTCCGAAAAGATACACGCCCAGGCTTACCCGCTATCGGAGTTCTGGGGATCTATAATAAAACCGAACCCTGTGATACTCACCCTGCTTAGGGACGGGATGGCGGTATACGACACTGGATTCTTCCTGCCTATACAGCTGCTTTACAGAACCGGTAACATAGTCCCGACTATCGAGACCATAAACGGCAATCTTGAGAACTCGGAAGGCCTTATAATGCTCGCGGAGAACGTCCTTACGACAAAGCTCAGCCTTGACCTTTATAATTCAGTAGTGGCTGCCGGACAGGCTCTTATAATGGAGTACGGATACCTGCCGCCGGTTCCGAAAGAGGTTCCGAAGGAGCTGATGGCCATAGCGGTGGAAAAGGAGAAGGTTCTTACGGCACAGGACGTTGCAAAAGTGGAAGACGTAATAAAATGGTTCAAGAAGATAGACCACGGGGAGACCAAAAGCATCAGCGGAAAGGAATTCGATGAGAAGCTGGTAGAGACAAAGGAAGCCGTTGAGAAGATAGCCAAGGTTGTAGAAGGGCTCAGAGAGAAGGCCGGAGTTCCAAAACCGATAATAGAGAAAGATTTATTAAAGAAGACAAATTCAGATGTAGATAACAAGTATATACAAAAGACGGAATAAAATGGCAAACGCAAAAATAGTATCTTACAGAAGAGGGAGAAAAACGCAGAACCCGAGACAGGCTATTGCAAAGATAGCAGACGTCAACACTAAAGAGGAAGCTGCTAAGTTCATAGGCAAGAGGGTGGAGCTGTCGTTTCCTAAGAACCCCATAAAGGGAGTCGTTACAAAGACCCACGGTGACAAGGGAAGAGTAATAATCAGATTCAGAAGGGGAATGCCTGGACAGGCTATAACCAAAGAAGTAAAACTCTAAGGGTTATTTCTTCGCCATCTCAAGTATCCTATCGATATCAAGATCGCTTCTGAATCCTTTGCTGTCCAGTACCGTTCTGCTGCCGAATGATTCCACCGGCTTCTCAACGGTTCTGGTGAACGAAGATATCTCAGCCGTAGTGTAGAAGAAAGGAATGTCGCTCTCATCCTTCAAGACTCCGAGATATTTCCCGATCTTCCCGTCGTCCGTTGAATCATGCATCTTCTCCACCAGCCCTTTGTCAAACGTTTTGTCCAGCCATAGGGGACCGATCCTTACCAGCTTTGATCCGCAGTGGCCGCATTTCGACCCCTCCTCGACCGATCTGTATGGGCATCTAGAACACTGGTATATGTATCCTATCTTTCTGGAGAGGTTTACCCTCCCTAGCTTCAGGTATACCCTCACGTAGTGCTTCCTAACATCAAAGAATAAGGGGGTTATCGATCTGTAGAACAGGTTTGCGACCTCTTCCATCCGCTTTATCATTATCCTGAGGCCGACTTCCCTGAAATACTGCGTCTTGTAGGAGAAAGCCCCGTACTTCACCGCGCAGGCCTTCCTGGCTTTTCCATACAGTGCAGCCGTGTCCGTCGCAGTTACTGCGATTATCCCGCCCAGATTGAGCGAGGGTATCGCTTCAACGGAATACCGTATCGGAGATCCGAACGGGTCTATGTCGATGTAATCGTACCGCTTTCCCTTTGCACCGAGGTCTATAGCGTTGAAGTTTGTACACTCTATCCCGCACTTAAGAACATCTTTGTTATCTTCGATGTTCTTTGATATGCTCTCGTATGTCTTGATGTCATTTATAACAAAACTTGAGAAGGAATCGGTCTCGCTGCACAGCCTGAGTCCGCGCACTCCGCTTCCGCCGAAAACGTCTATACCCGACAGTTCTTTTCGCCCGATGGTGTTCAGAAGAAGAACATTCATGTCCCTGTCGAATTTTCTTTCGGGATTGAAGAAGACCTCTGCGTCCCTCGTCTGCTTGTTTTCTGCGGTGAAAGAAATTTTCCCTTCCCGGAAAACTTCCATAGAATCTGGTGGTTTAACGCCTAATCCTCAATCTTGTATCTTTCCTTAAGATTGAGTGCGTTGTAAAGTTCCTTGTATCTGTTTCTTATAGTGACTTCGGTTATCCCGGCGGCTCTTGCTGCATCCCTCTGCGTCTTCTTCTCCTTGTTTATCAGGGTCGCGACGTAAAGCACGGCTGCGGCTATACCCATAGGACCCTTGCCGCTTGTCAGCCCCTTCTCTTCCGCTTCCTTAAGCAGTTTTACCGAATCGGACACGGTCTTATTGGACACTCCGAGCTCTGATGCAAACTTGTATATGTAATCGCTAGGTGATGTCGGCAGTATCTTTATTCCGAGTTCTCTGCACAGTAATCTGTACGCCTTGCCGACTTCCTTTCTCTCAACGTTGAATGTCTCAGATATCTCATCCAGGCTTATAGGCCTGCTGTGTTTTCTTGCAGCCGCGTAAAGTGCACCTGCGATGACGCTCTCCATGGATCTGCCACGCACCAGTCTCCTGGTTATGGCCTCCCTGTACATCTTTGCCGCCTCCTCCTGTATTATGCTGGATACGTGAAGCCTGTTGCTCGCGTGCCTCAGCTCTGTAAGTGCAAATTTAAGGTTTCTCTCAAATGCTGTTGATATCCTAGGCTGCCATTTTCTCAATTTGTAGAAAGTACGCCTGTTGGTGTTTGATAATTTTATTGATTCGCTTGCCTTACCTATCACCGTACTGGTGCCTTTATCGTACTTGGCATAGCTAAGCGGGGAACCCATTCTGCCTTTTCCCTCTTCTCTTTCATCTTCGAAAGAACGCCACTCCCTGCCGTAGTCTATCGTATCGCTCTCTAAAACGTAGCCGCATTTCTGACAGACTAACTCTCCGGTGGATTTGTCGTAAACAACAGAATCGCTCCCGCAAGAGGGGCATTTAGTAACATACTTATTTGATACAACTTTCACAATAACCTTTATATAGTAAAGATAGAACTAGTATATAAAGCTATGCTTTATTGGAATTTTTCCAAATGCGCGGCTGAAACTAGCTCGTCTCCTCTCTAATAATAGAGTCGAGACTATCACTCAGCCTGGAAAATGTCTCTTTTGTCTTCTTCATACTCGACATGGGATTGTCAACAAATACCAGAGTATTATACGTTGCGCGGTCGTCGAGGTCTATTTGCAGTCTAAGCATCTGCGTCTGCATATCGGTAAAGGGGATTTTCCTCCCTAATGTGTATATGTTCAGTTTCAAATTCTCTCTGTACATGTTTAGGACGTTGTATTCCGTCAGAAGGCCTGATTTTGCGGCTGCTTTTTCTATGTAGCCCATCCATTCCTGCCCGCTCTTCGCCGGCAGGTTGTCCAATCTGTACTCAGAAACCGCAGAAAGCCAGTCCAGTAATTTTTTCATTTACTGATTAGAAGAATGCTTCTATATAAAGGTTTGTCGAATCACGGAAGAAATTCCGGACCGAGGCTCTCCAGAATGTCCCTGTGCTTCTCGAAGTATTCCCTTGCGGGCTTCAGTCTCTCGATCAGGTACTCAGAAACGGCGTTCTTTAAGTCCATCGGATGGAGTTTTCTGTCGGTATATGTTTTCTCCAGCTCCGGATAGGAGTTGAATTCTATGTCGCCGCCGAACTTCTCCGGTCTGGAAACCCTGAATCTGCCGTCGACTGGGAACACTATGAAATTCACCATCTGCAGTATAGGGTTGTCCTGCGCCACTCCGTCCGGGCAGTACGCACCGTTTATTTTTTTCTTGATACTCTCCTCGGAGTCATACACTTTTATGTGACTGTTGGGTATAGAAGAACTCATTTTGGTTCCGGGACCCAGCAGCGATGACACCAGGGGCGTCATTACCTCAACACGTTTCCTGTAACCGAGCATGGGGAGGTACTCCCTGGCGAATACGAATATGTGTCTCTGATCGGATCCCCCTAACTGCATATCCACGTCGAGATACTGCTCATCTAGAGACTGCATTATAGGATATATCAATTCACTCACTTTTGGATTTTTCATCCTTGTGACTTCGGACGCTGCTCTCATGGCCCTGTCGACTGTGCTCATAGTGGATACCTTCAGTACATCCAGAAGATAATCCTTGTTAAGCTGGTAATCGGAACCTCTTACAAATTCTGGGGCGCCGTCTTTCCAGTTGAATGCCAGCTCTATGCATTTTCTGGTGTAATCCACCCTCGCACCGAGGTCCTCCCATTTCGCCTTAAGATCGTCCATAGCCGCGTGCACGTCCGCAAGAAGTATCTTTGTTTTTACGCCTGCCTTCGCAAAATCAAACAGCTTCCCTATTGCTATCAAGTGCCCGAGATGCAGAGGTCCCGTAGTGGCCCTGCCTATGTAGATGGACGGATTGCTCTTTGTCCTTAGAAGCTCGACCAGTTCATTCTCGGTTATCACTTCTGTAGTGTTCCTTTTTATGAGATCCACGCGTTCCTGAATGTCCATAATGATGCTAAACAGAACGGGCTTATAAAAGTATCAAGCCGAAAATCAGGCGAATACGCATGTTGAGAAGAACTCCTGATATGTGGATGGAAATATCCTTATGACGTAGACGGATTGTCCGGATGGCACGGATATCAGACCGGTATAGGTACTTGACGACGTGGTGCCCGTCCCGCTTGCGAGGTAGACGCCGGATCCTGAGTAAACGGAGATGTTAAAGTTGACACCGGGCAGGCTGTTGCCGTTTCTGTCAAGAAAGTTGATACCATAGAGTATGCTCCCGGATGAATAAGAAAACGTTCCGGTTACCAGGGAGAGGGGGAGGTTTATACCGACATCCGCCATAGAACCATTGTACACGACATACGCGTGGTAGAGCCCGGAATTGAACGGCATGAGACCTGATATGTTTACATTGGCCCTGTCGATATACGATGAATGCCCGCTGTCGATCTGTACTAGCTGGCCGCAGAAAAATGAAGATGTCACAGTCAGCGTCGGGAAGGTAACCGCAATCAGTGTCTTGGAGTTTATACCCTGCGCAGATACGTAATCGGCGGCCTTCACCAGCTGGGTCGCAGCCGTAGACAGCTGATTGGATGTGGATGAGCTGAAATAGGAGGTATAGAAGTACAGCGAGTAGAAAAGCGCAGAGGCTATTATTGTCATGGCTATCCCCAGCACTATGACGTATTCTGTGGTATACTGGGCCCTGCTAGTTTTCATATAATACTAGATAAAGTCGAGATATATATAATTCGAAATGCAAGATGATAGTATGATAGGCAAACCGAGAATAGCGCTTCTGGTTCCATGGATAAAAAGCAAGGGCGGGGTCGAAAGGATGGTCCTGAACCTTCTGCAGGACAAAAAATACGATATAGATATATTCACATTCATGTACGACAAGGAGAAAACATTCGAAAAATTCGGCGACTTTGATATCAAAGTGATAGGAAAAGCCAAGAGCAGCGATTTTTTCACCAGGGGACTGAGCCTCTTCGGCGCGCTTCTGACCTCGAAGATACCCTCGTTGGAAAGCTATGATGCGTTCATAATATCTACGGCGGGAATATCGGAGCTTGCGGTTTTCCGCAACAGACACCCCACGACAATCGCTATATCGCACACACCCTTGAGGGCGGCCCATACGATGTACGGATATTATTCCAGAACCGGTGCAAAGAACAGGCTGGTTCTCCCGATAGCCGCGAAGTTCTACAGATTTATGGAGAAAAGGGCGTGGGGGAGAATAGGATACGCGATGGTTTTCAGTGATGAGGTGAGAAGAAGACTGATAGATTACAGGCTGATAGATGGAAACAGGATATTCAAGATAAGCCCGTCCATAGATTACAGCAGGATAAAAGCGGTAAAATCGCACAAAAAGATAATATTCTATCCGAGCAGATTCATAACTTATAAGAGGCAGCATCTGGCGGTTGAGGCATTCCGGGCTTCGGAACTGCCGAAAAAAGGATTCAAACTAGTGCTCGGCGGATTCCCCGAAGACAAGAAATACTTCGAATCGATAAATTCCATGAGCAGCGAAAACGTTATAGTAAAGGGCAACATGACGGAAAAAGAACTGGCCAGATTATACGGTGAATGCTACGCCACCCTGTTTCTAGCTGTGAATGAGGACACCGGCCTCGTTCCTTTGGAGTCCATGGCCTACGGCAAGCCTGTAATAGCCGTAAACGAGGGTGGACCTAAGGAATTTATTCAAAACGGCAGGAACGGCATGCTTGTAGAGGCTGAACCGCAGGAGATAGCTAAAGCCATGAACAAGATTCTGAACAAATCGCTGTACCAAAAACTCGTAAACGGTGCAATCAGGTCCAAGAGGCACGATGAGAAAAGGATGATATCGGATTTCAATAAAGCGATGGAAAAGATAATGGCGGCAGAGTCGGAAAAATAATGCTCACAGACCCTTGATCTTCCTTATCTCAGCCATCGCATCCCTGTAATCGTCTGTCAGCTTCGGCGAGATGTCATCGAATTTGATTATGTCGGGTATGTCTATATCCGTATACAGTACCTCACCGTCGTTCAGGTTCCTCTGGTACACCGCGTCTTCTACGCTTATCGCCACCTTCTGGCCTACCGTCGCCCTGTCGAGCTTCCTTTTGTCGCCCTGGATGTCCTGTATGATGCCCAGCCTCTTGCCATCGCTCTTAATAAGCCTGTAATTCTGCCTTATTTCACCTGCCAGTACTTCCACTCCGAATACGCACGGGCTTGATCTTCTGAACATATTCCCCTTCAGGAAAACTATCTTTCCCGGCAGGCGGACTGAAGAGAGTATGTCCTCCATCTCGGCCTTCCTCTTCCCGCTTATGAATTCATCGTACCTCTCGAAAAGATTGTAAATCGACTGGCTTGACAGCACGGTAACGCCTTCCTGTCTTGCCATCGATTCGGTGGTTTTTTGCACAGGAACATTGAAGCAAAGCATTATGCCATCGTTCAGCCTCGCCACACGGATATCGTTCTTGGAGGGCTCGCCTATCTTTGTCTTACCGATGCCTATCCCCTTTGATTCCCCTATCTTCCTTATGGCGTCTATGCTGCCGAGGGAATCCGCACAAACGACTATTCCCTTTATCTCATCATTATTGTATCCCTCTTCCGTCTGCTTGAATTCGTTTACTATCCTCTCTTTTTCCTCTTCGCTGCCGAAGACCGTAATCGAAGTGCCTATGAGAACATTGGGCTCCTGGAGTATGATCCGGACGGGTGTAGCGGCCCGGACAGATTTTATATTCTCATACTTGCCGAAGTTCTCCCTGCTTTCAACCATCGGGATGAGCCTCATGAGCCCCCTTACCTTATTCTCACGTATGCCGTCGATGGTCTGTGTTATTACCCTATCGCCTGTAGATATTTCACCGGAGTATACTATGGCGTCGTATATCTTTCCCATGCCCTTCACCAGCTTTTCCTCTATGACCGCCGCACTGTTGCTGGTCTGCTCCTCAAGACCTATGTACCTCTGGCTGAGTCCTATTATCATCACCAGCAGGTCGTTTACACCCACGCTGTTTATTGATGCGAGCGGGATGATCGCGACCTCTTTTGTGAAGTCTTTTACCCTGTCAAACCTTTCGGCTTGAAAACCGTAGTTCGAAAGGTCGGCGACCAGCCTGTAAAGCTTTTCGTCCAGATTCTGCGTAAAGTCCTGGCTGGATCTGGCCATAAGTTCTATGAACGATGAATTCTTTGCTCCAGGGTATCCGCGCACGGTGTCTATCTTTGTGAGCGCTATCAGGAAGGGTGTCTTGTACGATTTCAGTATCTCTATGGATTCAATCGTCTGCTTCTGAATTCCCTCAGTTATATCCACAGTGAGTATCGCAAGGTCTGCTATGGACGCACCCCTCTGCCTGAGTGTGACAAAGGCTTCGTGGCCGGGTGAGTCTACGAATATTATGCTTGGCGTCTTTATCTGAACATTGAATTTTTTAAGAAGGGCTCCGGCCATCTCCTCTATTCTGTCTGTAGGCACCTCGGTAACACCTATATTCTGGGTCAGGCCTCCTGTCTCCTTGTAGGCCGAAAAAGTCGCCCTTATAGAATCCATTATACTGGTCTTGCCGGCGTCTACGTGGCCTAAAAATGCACATATAGGTGATCTCATAGTGTTTCTCTCCAATCAGGATTATGAATGATTGAACCGGTTATCTAAAAGAACTCTTCTTCGAAGAGTTTTACTTCTATAGCAGCGCCCTCGGCGTCTGAAGCGTGGACAAGGTTTCTGGTGGCCCTGCCTTCCCTGTTTGCATTGAGTATTGAATCGTCTGCAAAATCTCCCCTTATAGTTCCCTTTACGGCCTTGGATGGGTCTGTCTTTCCTATCAGGTCTCTGCCCTTCTGAACCGCGTCATCCGTCTGCAGTATCATGGCTATAACATCGTTTGATGTCATGAAAGTTCTGGTCCACTGGACAAGTTTCTTGCCTATCTCGTAAGGCTCCTGTGATCCGAATATCCTATCTATCTCATCTGAGAATCCCGCAGAGTTCATAGACTCAAGGGTCTTGTTACCCATTCCTGTAAGCTGGGTTTCCGTGTCCCTGTAAAGTCTTGTTGCTATGTTTTCGGACAGTCTTCCCTTCCTTAGTCTGACTATTTCGAATCCTGCCTTCTCGAAGTACGAAAGTAACGTTCCGGCCAGTTTTCTTTCTATAGCGTCTGGTTTTATCATTATAAGTGTTTTTTCCATTACCATAATTAATTCTATATGATAGCATATAATTTAAAGCTTCCACTGTGCCTGGCACATATAAATGTGTTTTTAAACGCTTAAATAGTAGTAAAAATCATATAGGGAGATGACCTATGAAAAATCAGACGGCAGAATCACGGAAGTGCCTAAGCCCAAGCTGCCGATCAAGATGAGAGTAAAGAATAGCCTTGACAACCTGGTAAGCGAAGTTAAATCCCATAAGAAACTTATAGGCGTTTCTGCTGCGGCAGCCATCCCTGAGATGTATACCGCGCTTGAAATAGCCAGATCTGCCGGCCTGATCCCGACATATATGTTCGATTTTGTATACATCCAGCACGCGGCGGTTTCGATACCGTTGCTTTACCCGTTTGCGGTGGGAATCAGTTACATAGACTTATACGCGACGAAAAAGGCTGCCGAAAAAATTTACGGGAAAGCCAAGAGCGCGATAGAAGGATATAGAAGCCGTGAAGACGCATCTTGCGAATAATTAGCTATACGCCGGAGTTATCCATAAAGAATTCTCTATAGCGCTCCGGAGTAATCTGATTTGTAAAAAAACCTAAGAATTCCACAGCGGCAAAGGTTATCACGCGCGGGCATATCTCTATGTGAAAATGAAAGTCTTCCTCTGATTTTATCTCGTGAAATAGCATGTTGTAGGAAACTCGTCCGAAGATTTTCTTGTTTGTTATGAGTATCTTTTTGATCATTCTTACGATACCGATCCTCTCGTCCCTGGATAGCCCGGCGGAATAATTGACGTGCCTTTTTGGCATAATCACCGACTCTCCGCTGAACTTGGACCCGAACGGTGCTATCGCTACGCAGCTATCGCTCTCTAGGAGGGTTCTTTCTTTCTCCTTGTCCATCGCGTATTCGTACAGACACGCACCGTTTTCTTCCAGATGCTTTTTTATCATCGAGATCTCGGATGAGATGACGGGAGGGACCTCTGAAAAAGCCATTATCTGGCTATGTGGATGGAACAGGCTCGCCCCGCTTCTCGGCCCTTCGTTCTTGAACATATAGACGTATTTTATGTGCTCCTTGGAATACAGCTCCTCCTCCCTGTCTGCTACTGTATCGAGCCAAAGCACCAGGTCATCCTCGCTTATCTCTTCGAATGGCAGTTCGTGCTGCCGGCTCTCTATGAGGACTTCCGAGTAACCGAACGGGGTCGACTTCTCAAAAAATTCTATTGAGCTATGGAAGCCGGGGCCGGGAAATATGAGTGGAAACTTGTTTTCTATCGTCCTGAGTCTCCAAGAACTCTCATCGCCGCCTATGTAGCTTATGGTCTTGTTTAGGTCCTCACGTCCGGGTTCAAAGGGGCACTTGGATACATCGGATGTCCAACTGGAGTCGTTGTGTGTGAAATCCATGGGTTTCTTGTTGCGTATGGATGAAAAGAATACCTTGCTGCCGGTTCTGTAATCGGTTCTTATCTCACCGTCCAAATTTTCCGGATGTGGCATACTACTATATGCAATGACCTTTTCGTATTAAAGATTATTGGAACTCCGGACTCAGATTGTTGCCTTTCCGACTACCCTTAGTACCCTTATAGGAAGATCCTTGTTTATCACAAGTATTTTATCGTCTCCGTTAAAGCAGAAATTCTTATCCGCCTCGAATGATGCGGTTAGAGTGTTGCCCTCCTTCTTTACATTCGACAGGGTTATGCTGACATTCTGCCAGTTGCATATAAGTGTAAGCACCGACCCATCCACAAGGGGCTGCTTGTAAAGCGGGGGGACTTCTATTTTCAGCTCACCGGATTTAACGTCCTTAAAACTGTTCTTCTGTCTTATCTCTACGCCTCTTGGAAGGTCCCAAGGCCATACCCCTTTTATGGCTACACCTGCCCTGTCGCCGGCCTCCGCTGATGGCACTTCGATCTGATTTATCTGTATTGAGTTTATCGAGATGTCTTTGGTAAACGGCGTCGGGGCGATTACACCCTCCGTGTGCACTGCTATCTTTCCGGTCGGCATTGTACCCACCGCTATCGACATCCCCTTGGATTCGAATGCGTTGTCTATCAGTATCTTGAATGGTTTCTGCACGTTTGAAGAGTCGTATGGTATGGCGGAGATTCTTGCGCGTATGTCGGCTATGTTCTGCTCGTTGTGTATATCTATAGGCACTATTTCTATGTTCTCCAGAGAAGTGCCTTTTATAAGGGCCCTTATGCTGCTTTCCAGCTTCTCCACCTCTCCGCTGGTCGAAATGTCGGTTTTTGTTATACAGAACAGCCCCTTGCTTATTCCGAGCGAGCTGGCCATTATTATCTGCTCCCCGACCTGAAAGTTTATGCCTATATCGGGGGATATGCAGAATATTATGGCATCCGAAATGCTGAGGACGGAGGCTATTGTCGTAGGAACGTCCATGTCGCCGGGCGTATCTATAAGAGTAACGTTTTTGTTCGAATACTTGAAGTAATAGAACGATACGTCCTCCTCCGCGCCTTTTTTCTGCTGTAATTTGTTAACAAGAGTGCTTTTTCCGGCTTTGTACGGCCCTATCACACTCGCGGTTAATGAGTCCATATGCTTTTATTTACTCCGAGTCTTCTTCACTTTTGTAGTAATCAGCGAGGCGCTCATCCGTCGTCTCTATGATTTCTTCCTTAGTTTCCAGTTCTGTTTCCATTTTATTTACGTTTATTACTCTGCGGTATCCGCGTTTATTTTAGAGATAAAAACAATTTCACTTATATACCTTTCTTTTTTATATTTCCAGCTTGTCCAGGTCGTTAGGGAAGATTACCTCCGCATCCAGTCCGAGTTTTGCCTTCGCAGCTTCGGCATCCTTTCTTAGTGTGTCTTCATTATCATATCTCTGGCTCGTATGGACTAGGTAAACCTTCTTTGCGTTGGCCTTCTTAGCGATCTTAAGGGATTGTTCAACCGTGAGGTGGAGGTATGAGCCGGCTTTCTCTGTCATAGAAGAAGAAAATGTCGCCTCTATTATCAGGACATCCACATCCCTGGCAAATCTGTATACTTTGTCGGAATACGATAGGTCCGTCAGGTAAGCTAGAGATTTGCCCCTCTTTACGTAAGTGAACTTCTTGTAACTCAGCTTTTTACCGTTTATTGTGACGTCTTTCCCCTCCTTTAGCCTCTTAAGCAGAGGATTGGGTTTTATGCCGTATTTTTTAAGCATGTCTTCGCGCAGGTTGAGCGTATCTCTGCCGCGTATCCGGTATCCTATGCACTGCACCGCGTGCTTAACGTTTACCGCATACACTTCGTAATCGCCTATTGTGATGACCAGTTTCTCCGTCGGGGCGTTCAGCGGCTTCGGAACAACCTTTATGGCGGAATGGAACTGGTAGGTCTTCATAAGGTGATCAAGTCTGGCATTTGTGCCGGCAGGACCGAAAACGAACACCGGGTCCTTTCTGCTCATCATATTCAGGCTCTGTATTATTCCACCGATTCCGAGCGAATGGTCGCCGTGCCAGTGCGTTATAAATATGTAGTCTACTGACGGACTCAACCCCGCTTTTCTTATCTGCCTCTGTGTCCCCTCTCCGCAGTCAAGGAGAAGGTGCGTACCATCGATAGATAGATAAATTGACGGATGATTTCTCAGTGCCGTTGGAAAAGCCGATGCAGTCCCTAAAAACGTTCCTTCAATCATAAAAAAACCTCTCAAAATTATTATATACCGTGTCCTTTAATACGTTAAACTCCATGCCCCTGATATCCGATATGTATTCCAGTATAACCTTCAGATTAAGAGGGGTGTTTGTATTCTGATCAGGACTTAGAACTGGAGAATCCGTTTCGACGAACAGACTATCTATTCCGGCTTTTTTTACAACATTGTCCTTCTTGAACTTGATGAACCCCGTAGATATGCTTACACCCAGTCCGAGCTCCGCAGCTCTGGAAAGATGGGAAAGGTTTCCCTCAAAATTATGGAGTACCACCTTGGTCTTAAAGGATGAAACGATATCGAGAACGTCGTCCATCGCCTTCCTGCTGTGCACTATGCACGGTTTACCGAATTTTTCGGAGAGTTCAAGCATCGTCCTGAATATTCTCTTCTGCCCGGATATCTGGGCCCGGTCCTTGTTCTTATAGTCAAGCCCTATCTCTGAGACGGCGAACGCCGCCTCTACATCCTTCGTGACGTCGGAAATCTCCCTGTCCACCTCTTCCTTTCCCAGATTCGACAGATAATTGGGGTGAAGTCCGACACAAGGAAGTATGTTCGGATATTTTTTGTTCAACTCTATAACTCTCAGGTTATCCGAGTGGTTCTCTCCCGAATTTAGAACTATATACCCGTCTTCCATCAATGCGAACATATCTTCGTTTCCGTCGAATGCGTGATCGCTTAGGTGCGCATGTACGTCCACAAACTTGGGTTCCATCGATTATGATCAGGCTTTCTTCTCGCCCTTCGTCTCCCTTATCTCTTTGAGGGCCTTCTCGTCCCTGGAATAGAAATAGGGTGCCAGATCCAGATCCGCTGGCGTCTTCTCGGCCTTGCCTGCGTACACAAGATGCAGCTGCTTGTTGACTTCCCTGCAGTAATCGTCCCAGTTCACCCCGAGCGATTCCACGTACTCTCGCTCTATCTTTGTAGCCAATTCATGGGCGTAAGCGTACTCGTATGCATCGTCTATAAGCCATTTCTCCGTTACTTCGTGGTGCCTGTCTATGCTCTCCACGGTATCCACTTCTTTTCCATCCACATTTATTATCTTAGGAAAATGCTCGTCGAGATACACCTTTTTCCCGTCCATAGAATAGCCGCCGGTGTACTTTATGTCGTAACGGGTATCTATCTTTACGTCATTGGCACGCTTTGTAGTCTGTACTTCTCCGACCTGTTTTCCGTCCGAAAAAACGGCATTTTTGTCGATGCTGACCTTCTGCCCCACTTTAAAATCCTGGGAACTCTTGAATTTAATATAAGTCGGTTCTTTGTAATTTATTGCTACCACTGTGAAAGTTCCGTCCTGCCCCGCGGATCCGGACTTAAGGTGTTCAACTACTTCATACATATCCATAAATAACTATCTATAATGTTCAATTAATAATTTTAGTGTGAGGGGGAAACAAAGTTTAAAAGCGGACGCAGGCGGTATAGCCTGAATATAAGAAGCCTCTGGCGAGTGATGATCTCGCGACCTTCTGCTTACAAGGCAGACGCTCTACCGCTGAGCTACAGAGGCATCTAAAGCTAATTCGGGAATAATATTAAAATTTTTCTGAATGGGCGTTAGGACTCATTTCTGGGCGGATTCCGTTATCTTGTCCTTTATCTTGTCTATTACATTCTGGACGTTCTGCTGTCCTCCGAGCGAAGCCATTCCGGCTGCCGATAACCCGGCTACTCCACCGAGCATACTGCCGGCATTCTGCATGAACTGCATCGGCAGTACTATCTTCGAAGAGCTAGATTCGCCCATCTGCTTAAGAGCCTGAAGATAAAGGTACATTATAGATCTGTCGTCCAGTGATTTCCCCCCTTCTCCTATCGCTTCTATAACTATCTTCTGTGCATCCGCTTTGAACCTCTGCGCCTGAAGAAGGTTTGCTGCGATTTCCGGCTGTTGCATAGCCTGTATGACCTCCGAAGGCGGTGCTACGGTTCTTATCTGGACAGAGGGTACGTCTATTCCCCACCTCCAGGTGGTGTGCCTTATGGCGTCTGCCAGTATATCGTTGAGTTTATCAAGATTTCCGAACACCTGCCTCATGCTAAGCGAAGCCATTGCGTTTCTTATCGATGACTGAACAAGGGTCGCTAGGCCCTGTCCGTAGTTGTCTATCTGCAGTGTCGCCTTTTCAGGATCGACTATCTGGTAGTATATGGTTCCGTCTATCATGATCTTTATATCGTCTTCAGTGAATGCTTCCTGCGAGTTTATGTCGAGCATCTTGACCCTCACATCCACCTTCTTGTATTCCTCTTCGAAGAAAGGTACCACTATTGCCCAGCCAGGTCCGGCTATCCTGTTGAACTTGCCGAGTCTGAAGATTATTCCCCTTTCGAACTGGGTGTATTTCTTTACGGTTGTCACGAAGAACACGGCGACTGCCACTACGAAAAGCACGAGCAGGAAAACGTAGTAAAGACTGCTTATTATAAGACTCATGAAGAAAAGGGCTATGATTGCTGCGACGCCTATTATAAACGCCCAAAATTCTGTCGGATTCATATTATTTATAGAATCTGTTTATCTTTAATAACTTTGTTTTGATAATACACAAAGGTGCCTATACCAGCAGCAAATCGGTAGTCAGTCTTCTGGTGACTGTGCAGTACTTCATGAGCCCTATATCGTCTATTCTGTCAGTACTGCCTATATACCTGTTGAATTTCGGGAAGCACACGCCGTACTTTAGGGTGCACACGGCATACGTTTTCTTCGGCAGGTCAACGTCCATCAGCAGCCAGCAGTCGCTCTTGTAAGGCACCCCGTTCGAATCCCTGACTACCAAAGACGGGTGAAGGTGTCCGAAGCATACGGTGCTCACGTTCTCTGCGAACTTTTTGGAAGGCATGCTGTGGCCGTGCATAAACCCGACATTATCCAGCATAAACTCCCTCTCGAGCCTGACATTAGCGAGCCTGGAGGTGAGTTTTATCAGGCCCCCGTCATGGTTTCCCTTTGTTATTATTATCTCCTCAAACCTGTCCGAGAGCATTCCAAGGAACTTAAACAGCAATCCTCCCTCATCGGGTCTTATCTCAGTATAGTCGTCCCTTAAATCCCCGAGTATTATCAGTTTTTTTGACCCGAGTGCGACTATGCCATCGAAAATCTCCTTGGTCTTGTCCCAGACATTGAAGCCGCCGGCGCCGAATCTGCGCTCAAAGCCGATGTGTATATCCCCTATTATAGCGTAATCCTTGTAAAATGCCGCCGGTATCCCCTTATGTGTCTTAAAAGGAAAGTCTTCTAATTCCATTCTGTCTGCACAATATAATAGTCTTTCACAAAATATTTTATTATCTATACAGTGCACGCCTATAAATACCTGATAAATATTTTAATCATCGCAGCCTAGATTAGGTATGGCACCTTTACTTCATGTTCTATCAAAGAACGGGACTTTTCTCTTTAGGTTCAATAACGGGGAATTCGGTTCCAAGTGGTGCGGGGTCTGGAACGGGCGCACCAAGTACTTCGATTATTTCGCTTTTGAGCTAGATGGGGAATTCCTATCCGAGAAGAACATAGACGGATTTCAGTATTACAACTCCCAGTTCTCAAAGATGGAATTCAAGACATCCAAGGGCACAGTGGATGAGGAAGTGGTATGCACCGATAAAAACATAATGGTGACGATAAAGCCGAGGTTCGAATGCGAGGCGTCTGCGGAAGTAGGAATAAACATACGGGACAGGAACGAGAACTACAATAAGGGTAAAAAGTATGAAACCTCGACTGAGGACGATTATAAAGTCAAGACGGAAATCAACGGCCTGAAGGCGTTCATACTATTCGATAAAGGAAAATTCGAAAAAAATGAATTTTACGGAATACACTCGCCAGGGAGATACTCGCTGGAGAAGGGGATAACCAGATACTTGGACGACGGCAGTGTACAGAACAGGTACGTCCCTGGGAGGATAACCGCAAAACTAAGAAGCGGCGAGGAGTTCACAATAGTACTCTCCTTGGAGGACATGGACAGGGACGGATTGTACAAGGCTGTAAAGAACAGGCTGTACCACAGCAAGGAGCACGGAGACCTGATAAACGCCACAGCCGCCGCATACAGCGGCATGAATTTCATTGATAACGGATTCTACAAGGACGTAATAGACAGCATTTACTCGTATGCGGATATGCTGAACAAGGGGATATACGCCGGATTTCCATACTTCAACGAATTTTGGACGAGGGACGCCCTCGTTGTCCTGCCGTCTTTCCTTTCTATGAACAATGCAAAGTTTGTAAAGGATGTTCTGGAGAAAATAGCAGAGGCTGTAACAGAAAATGGACTTCCGAATGTCATCGGTGGAAACGTTTTCCCGATGGACGCACCGGCGCTTTTCATAATTGATCTGATAAAATACTACAAGTGGACCGGTGACTCCGCGACGCTCAAGAAACTTCTGCCAAAGGCT
>JAJYRE010000007.1 GCA_021794235.1 Nanobdellota archaeon | reverse complement strand
GACGGATTTGGAAAAGAGGATGAAGGTTGTCCAGGAAAAGGCAAAAGAATTCGGAACGAACATACTGCTGAAGGGGCATGTAGATATAATATCGGACGGGGAGACTATTCTACTCAACAAGACAAACAGCGTTTACATGACTAAGGGAGGAACCGGAGATGTGCTTACAGGCGTCTGCGCGGGAATTCTCGGACAGAGGGGTGACATACTCCACTCCGCCGCTGCCGCGGCATTCATCAACGGTTACACCGGAAGGCGTGAGGCTAAGACTAAAAGGGAATCACTGTCTCCTATGGATATAGTAAACGGGATATACGAAACTATCACCAAGTGGAGACATCAGTGAGCGTATTTGCCTTTTAATTCTGAAAATTCTACCTTGGTCGAATCCTTTATCAATAAATCGATGTCTTCGACCTTCATTCTAAACTGGTCCATGGTATCCCTGTCGCGTATCGTGAGCGTATTGTCCTCTTTGGTCTGATAGTCCACGGTAAAGTCGAATTTGATTCCTACCTCGTCCGCTCTTCTGTATCTCTTACCTATGCTGGCCGTCGCCGAGTAGAACATCACGTCGCTGTAGAATGAACCCGTCTTTATTTTCATCGCTATCTCGTCCAGAGAGTCCTTTGGCATCAGCGGAAAGACCGCTGCTCTGTACGGTGAAAGGCTGGCGTTCAGTTCGAACCATTCCCTCTCCGCGTCCGACTTGAAGGAACTGTATAATAGGAGATAAAACAGTCTGTCTGTACCGCTGGACAGTTCGAATATCTGCGGTATCCTGCCGCCTATCTCGACTATGGATCCTCCGTACTCCTTGTATGCTGCCAGGTCGTGGTCGCCCCTGTGATTGCACGCAGTGACTTCCACCCAGTCATCGCCCTTCTTTATCTCCGCGTCGAAAGACTCCTTGGAATAGAATGCCTTGTCCTCGTAGAGCTTCCTGTATCTAATCTCTTCCCTCTTGAATCCCAAGTCGTGAAGGAAAGCGTCCAAAATCGAAAGTGCGTACGCCGTGACCTTGCTCTCTATTACGCCCTTTGACAGGTATTCTGATATCTTCATACTTGATGCATCCGGATTTTTCTTATCGAATACTGTTATCTCCCTGTCATCGCCAAGTTCGAACTTGGATTCATCGTCAAAAAATATCTCGATATCATTCTGGTAGAATTCCCTCTCTCTTATCAGGCTGTTCCTTGGTGATATCTCGTTCCTGTACGCCTTACCGACCTGTGCCAGTGTAAGCGGAAGGGCCCTTCCGTAAACTTTGAAGACCCTGTCAAAGTCTAGAAATATGGACTGGCACGCCTCAGGCCTCAGATAGGCGTTTACTTCCTTGCTGTCTTCTGCGCCTGCGTTCAGACCGAACATGGAACCGAAGTGCCTTACATTTGTAAGCGGGAAACCGCATTTCTCGCATTTTATACCGTATTTCTTAAGAGACTCGACCAGCTGGTCATCCGGCATGCCCTCGAAAACAGTATCGGGTGCTGCTGCCTCCAGCAGCTTGTCTGCCCTGTAGACGGAACCGCATTTCTCGCATGTGGTTGCTACGTCAAAAAAGTTCTTCTCGTGGCCGGATGCCTGCAGTACTTTTCTCGGGATTATTGAGCTTCCGGAGATCTCAAGTGCACCGATCCTGTCTAAGGTCTTTCTCCATACTGAAAGCAGGTTGTTGAATATCCTCAGGCCTGTAGGGCCGTATTCCCAAAAACCGCTTATATTATCGCCGAATATCTCCGCCGTCTTGAAGTATATGCCGCGGGACAGGGCTACTTTCATAAGCCTGTCCTCTACAGAAAGGTCATTATCGGTTTTCATAGTATACTAAATTTTGATGCAAATTAATATCTATTTGCCAAAAATCTCAGCGTTTTCTGCTGTTTTTCTTTTTCTTGGATGGCTTCTTGTTCATTCTCGCCAATCTGTACTCGAACAGCACTCCGCTAATCACTATTCCTATCGCCAACCCCAATGCCACGTACGCTCCTTCGAGATACGAAGGTGATAGCGGCGTCGCCACGTTTATAGGGCTAAGGTTTGGAGTATAAGGATGTATCTGACCGGATGACAGTCTTATCCCGAAGTATGCGAGGTTCCTTGCCTCGGATCCGAACAGCAGATAGTTGTATTCCGAAGTGTTCTGGAACTGGAGGGAGAAGTAATAGTAGCTTATCCCGAGGAATGGTGTTGCCCCTACATTCTCTGCGGAGTTGATTGTCCTCAGGGCTGACAAAGCCGTCTGGTTGTTTATCTGAGACAGGACGGACGTATTTATCAGGCTGTTTTCCTCTATAAGCATCTGTGCAACGCTTATCGCTTCTATCGATGAAAAGATTGAAGGCACGTACTGTCCGCTGTTATACCAGTTCTGTGCGTGCGTGAGGTATGTCTGCATGCTCGTCGACTGGGATGGTACCTGCGCACCGAGCAGCGATGCGTAGGTTGAATATGATAGCGCCTTGTAAAGGTAATAGCTGCTGAGATTGCTGTATTCGCTCTGCGAGAAATTTGAATTGCCCCTCTGCAGTATCGACGTCCAGAAGTAGGACGTATTCGACTTTACTGCTCCGAGAGCGTAAAGGGAAGCCGCATTTAGGACGCTGCCGCTCGACAAACTGCTAAGAGACTGATTCATATAGCTCTGCGCCTCCGCCAGTCTGTCCAGTGCAATGAACTTGAGCATCAGTGTCGTGCTGTTAGTAATGTAATTGCTGGATATGTCATTCATCGTCTTTGATATCGTTGCGTTCTGAGCCGAGACCAGATTCGATATGAATGTGGCATTGTCGGATGAGTTTTGCATATTCTCCAGAACCTTTGCTTCGAGCAGATAAGACGACGAGGAAACCATCTCACTGGCGGCTACATAGTAATTTCCGCTGGCTGCTGCTGCGGTCTCGTTTGTCATCAGCACCTGCGCGGTTGAGATAAGGGAAGCGATATCCGCGGATGATGAGTTCAGGTTGGGTATCGAGTTGTATATTGAGTTCTGGTATGTCAGGAACTCCTGGTACGTCTTGTTCATAAGTTTATTGTAAAGAGGGGAGTTGATGCTGCTGTTCACGGTTGGGGTGTAGTTGTATCCAGTGAAATACTGAAATGCCTGGTACTCGTTGGAAACCGGTATAGGAACGAGGCCGTGTTCTTCATCGTACTGCAGTGAAGAGGAGGAGACGTTGTTTGTAGATGGATAGAGGAATACCTTTATCCCTAGATTCGCGGCTGCCATGCTCTTCTGTGATACGTCTCCGACTATGCCTACGCTGCCGTCAGGATTTGCTGTCCCGGTCATTGCTATGTTCTTGTTCAGCGGCTTGCCGCTCAGTATCGACATCGCCGCCATCGTGAAAGCCGAACCGGCACTTGGCCCGCCGACTTCCGGTGAAGCCGATGTTATATAGTAATAGAAATTGTAGTTGTCGCAGTTAAGATTTAGCAGGTTGCACGCCACGTCCGTCGATAGAACAGCCTGCGCCTGGGTATCCGTCTGCGTCAGAGGCGTAGAACCCAAAAACACCTGTCCGGTACCGTTAGTAACAGTTAGATTCAGGACTGCTGGAACTCCAGTTATGGTCCCGTTGATGTTGGTCACGCCGAATATATACAGCCCTGTCGAACCGTACACCTTAAGACTCGAGGAAGCTGCGGGCTGCGCACCCACTGCACCTAGTGCGAAAAGGGAGACTACGACCACTGCCGAAAGTAAAAATAGACCAGTCTTTATTGACATAATACCGAAATAACACCGCTCATATTTATAAAACTTTGGGAGTTTTCCAAATAATTTAATTGAAATCGGATGACTCTAACTTGCTCTTGAAGTTTGTCAGAGCGTCTATAAGGAGAGACAGCTCCTCGAAACTAAGCGATATGCTTGATTTTATCCTGTCCTGCTGCTTTCCGTCTATCTCGGTGGTGTATCCTTTCTTGATGCTGACAAAAGTGATTTCTTTGTCGCCTTCCACACCCTTTGTAAGGTTCACTTTTATGAAATTTCGGGATCCCTCCCTTGTTATTTTTTCCGACGGCTCATCCAGGTCTTTGAATTCCATATACCCTATAAAATACGTACGATTAAATAGTTTTTGCAGAAGCCGAAAATGACGCTGTTTACTGCTTTACTATCTTTACGGCTTTGTCGATATCGTCCTTGGTCTTGACATTCACCCAAGTTCCGTTGTAGATGTATCCAAAAAGAAGTCCATCCTTTGCCAGAAGCGGCAGCAGGTCTCTCTTTATATCCCAGGTCATGTCCCCCGGCGGAATGTACTTGAATACGTCCTGATCCAGCATGAAAACCGATGTCGGAACCATCTTTGAGTTGTAAGTGTCATTCAGCTTTTCGTAGTGCACGATCTTATTCCCCTTCATCATCAGCTTGTCGCTTGTCTGCTCTGTCCTGTCCTGCGCGACGGAAACCGCTATGGAAGCCGGACTGTTGTGGGCTATGTGGAACTTCAGCATGTCCTTAAGATCGATGTCGAATACCGAATCCCCTGTTACAAAAAGAGTCGTGGAGCCTACGTACTGCTTCACCCTCTCGAGCGCCCTGGCGCTTCCCTTGAGATTGTTGTCGTCTACGTATTTTATGTCGACCCCGTAGCCCTCGCCGTTCTTAAGGAGTGTGAATATCTGCTTAAGCAGCTCCGTCTTGCCGGAGATCATTATGTTCCTGAAGTTGTTAAGCCTGAGCCTGTTGACTATGTTCTCTATCACCGTAGCGTCGTTTATCTTTACGAGCGGACGGTACAGCTCCGTGCCAGCCACCTTGAACTCTCCGCCGCAGAGTATTATAGCCGTATTCTGCCTCTCGAAGAACTTTCTAAGTATATCCTCTACGGCCTCGCTCTTCGACCTGTAGTATATATTGTCGACTACGGAGTCCAGTTTTGCAAGCACATTTGAATCTATTGTGAACGATGCTCTTGATTTCATAATCACTATAAAGGAAATAACTTATATATATAAATCTTCTTTATGTTTTTACTGCTGCGGATAAAGAAAAAGTATTTATAATAAAACAATATTAAATAATAATTCTGTTACTATTAACTATGGAACAATTAAAGACAGGAACTACAACTGTAGGGTTATTGTATAAGGACGGCGTCGTTCTGGCAGCCGATAGGCGTGCTACGGCAGGACACATCGTTGCAAGCAAGACCGCCGAAAAAGTGATGGCGATAAGCGATAGAATAGGCATAACAACGGCCGGTATGGTCGCAGACCTGCAGGCAGTAGTAAGGATAATGAGATCGGAACTCACGCTTCACGAGATAAGATCCAGTTCAAAACTGAGCGTTGACGGCGCGGTAGGCCTACTCAGCACAATACTCTTCAACAGAAGGCTTTCACTTAACATACTATATGGAGAATTCATAGTCGGTGGATACGACACTGCACCGCATTTGTACTCCATAGACGAGGCCGGCGGACAGGGAAAGGACAAGTTTACCGTGACGGGAAGCGGAGGCGTCTTCGCATTGGGCGTCCTGGAAGGAGACTACAAGGACAACATGACGGAAGAGGAAGCAATCAAACTCGCATTCAAAGCTGTTTCATCCTCAATAAAGAGAGATGTCTATACCGGAGAGGGTATCGACATAGCAATAATGAACAAAAAAGGTTACAAGAAAATGACCGACGAAGAAGTACAGAAAATAGTATCTCGTTAAGATATTTTAGCACGAGGTAGATGTGGACATTAAGAAAGACATAGTAGAATTTATAAAAGATAAATCCTTGATCGAAGAGATAAACTTCGAGGTATCAAACGTAATAGTATACACTAAGAACAGAAATTTCTTCCTGGACAACTCCGAGATAATAAAGGCGCTTGTAAGCAAGGAGAAGAAGAGGATAGAGGTCAGATTGGACCCATCACTCCTTATGGACGAGAAAGAAGCCGAAAAGGAGATAAAATCGGTAACGCCCGCCGAAGCCGACATCAAGGAGATGTGGTTCGATAAGGAGAGGAGTCTTGTATCGATAGAGCTCGTAAGGCCGGAACTGCTCCTCGCCAACAAAAAAGAGGTCATATCGCTCATAAAGGAGAAGACGGGATGGTCCGTGATAATGTCAAGGGCCCCTCTGATAAAGTCCGACATAGTGAGGGCCATCAGGGAAATGCTTTACGCCAATTCAAAATTCAGAAGGAAGATGCTCAACGAGATAGGCGAGAAGATATACAACTCGAAGTTCTCAGTAGACGACAAGTACTGGACTAGAATCAGCGCCCTCGGGGCGTTCAGGCACGTCGGAAGATCCGCCGTCCTGGTTCAGACTCCGATAAGCTCCGTTCTTCTCGATGTAGGGATAGACGTCAGCAACCCTAGAGAGCCGGTACCGAGGATAGACGCACCGGAATTCGACATCTCGAAGCTGGACGCGGTCGTTATAACCCACAGCCACCTGGACCACTGCGGATTCCTCCCGGCACTGTACAAATACGGCTACAAGGGGCCGGTATATTCAACTGCACCGACACGCGATGTAATGACTCTGCTGCACCTTGATTACATATCGCTTGCCAACAAGACAAATACGAAGGCTATGTTCGGTCTTGACGAGGTCAAGGAGATGCTTAAGAGATCGATAGCACTTCCCTTCCACGAAGTGACCGACATCACCCCTGATATAAGAATAACAATGCACAACGCAGGCCACATACTCGGCTCATCGATGATACACCTCAACATAGGAAACGGTTTCCACAACGTGGTCTATACCGGAGACTTCAAATACGCAAATTCAAAGACGCTTAACAAGACAGAGACGCAGTTTGACAGGCTGGAGACGATAATAATGGAGAGCACATACGGAGGGGACAACGACCAGCAGCCAAAGAAGGAGGAGGCTGAGGAGTTCTTCCTTGACATAATAAAGAAAACCGTTTCCGAAGGGGGGAAGGTATTGGTGCCGGTTCTGGGAGTGGGAAGGGCACAGGAGATAATGCTTATGATAGAGGAGTGGCAGAGGTACGGAATCCTGCCGGAGGTTCCCGTAGTAGTAGACGGTATGCTTTGGGATGTCACCGCGATATACACCGTCTATCCGGAATTCATGAATACACAGACTAAGAACAGGATAGTCGGATACAACAACAACCCGTTCCTTTCTCCTGTATTCAGGCACACGGTAAGTGAGGAGGAGAGGCAGCAGGTCCTCTCTGAGGGTCCTGCGATAATACTGGCGACGTCCGGTATGCTGAACGGCGGGCCGTCTGTCAGCTACTTCGCGAACCTATGCGAGGACAAGCACAATTCTATCGTCCTGGTATCGTATCAGGGAGTCGGTACGCTCGGCAGGACGCTGCAGAACGGCGGAAGGGACGTCGAGATAGAGTTCGCTGGAAAAACCAGACACTTCACTGTAAATGCACTGATATATTCAATAGAAGGGTTCTCGGGCCACTCGGACAGGATAGAGCTGGAGAGGTTTGTCAACGATCTCAGGCCAAGGCCTAGAAGGATAGTGCTCAACCACGGTGAAGAGAGCAAGATACTTGAATTGTCCAGGTTCATGAGGAAGAGATTCAAAGTCGACACGCAGGCTCCGCACGTTTTGGACGCGCTCAGGCTAAAATAAACTTCACAGCAGTGCGAAATTATACATGGTGTACGTCCGCTTCAGCGCCTCGTAGTACACGTCCTTCAGAAGGTCTATGCCTTTAGGCGACTTTTTGTCGTAAACGTGTCCTACTATCCTCTCGTTGTTCTTTAGCTGCACATCGTCCGTTATCTCCTCGTGTCCGCCGTCGCCGTATTTCACGAGAGTCTCCATGAATTTGATGGCCAGTTCTATCCTTGTAAAATCCATCATCAGTGGATTGCGTATCGTCTTTCTTTCCATCCTGTTGATCAGTTCCGCCCTGTCACCGTAAAGCCTCTCGTTTATGGAATCCGCATTCATGTCCATCCAGTACCTGAGCATCACCGCACCGCTGTAGGAATTTATTATCTCCGCCTTGTCCTCTAGAGCCTCCTTGAAATCCTGGAACCTTCTGTCGGAATCCTCTGTAAAATCCTGGAAGTATCCGAATCTGTTGTATATGTAGTCATATATATTGTATAGACCGTAGCCCAGCGTGTAGAACTGGTTCTTTATCTCCGAAGATGACAGTATCTTCTCAAGCTTCTCTTTGTCCATAACCTATTTCGCCCCCGTTGCATAGCCTGTCGTACACACCCTCTATCGTTTTAGCGTACAGCAGTATGTAAAATTCGTCGTCGTTGTTAGGTACGAACTTTACACCTTTGAATCTATAGAATGCCCTGCCCTGGTCATCCACCATCATGTGGGAGTAGACGTTCATAGCAAACTTGTTGAGTATCATAGCGTATCCTTCCTTCCCCCTGCTGCCCAGTATTACACGCCTCATGTCCTGAAGATCGCCGTATTTTTTGCCGAAGACCGTACGCATCCTGAAATCATTGGAATCCATTAGGTACCTGTGCATAAGGCCCATATTCTCCCCCCTGTTATCCATTAGCTCTCTGCTGACTTCCTCGAATTCTGCGGCTTTGCTCTCCGGAAACATCTCTCTGGCCAATTCATCCACCTTGGCGCGTTCATAGAAATCCGAGAACAAAGAGAACAGGTCGGGCCCGAGAGAATCCACCTGCTTTTTGAACTGGCTCGTAGCCAAGACAACATCAAGGTCAGTCTTACCCATTTTAACCTATAATAAATATGAAGCCAGCTCGAATAAGTACTTTTTGATTGTAATACGCACCTGTTCAGATGTTCAGATAGTGGTAGAATTCTATAGGACTGGGATAACTGTTTATCTCACGTGTCTCCTCTGATTTCAGATCTATGTATTTTTCAACCATAGCCTTTGGGAACGTCTTTAGTAGGAAATCGCTGTCGCTCTTCAACTCTTCTACCGCGGTTTCAAGGCTTCCCGGAAGTTCGCGTATCTTCAGTTCGTTCCTTCTGCTCTTTGTCATGTGGTATATGTTCTCGTCCAGAGGATCCCCCGGATCTATTTTCCTTTTTATCCCATCCAACGCAGCCATGGCGACCGCAGAAAATGACAGGTAAGGATTAGAGGTCGGGTCCGGAGCCCTGTATTCGATTCTCTTTGTCTTTGCATTCTTCCTGCTGTAGGAAGGTATCCTTATGACGGCGCTCCTGTTGGATTTGCCCCATGCTACATAAACCGGCGCTTCGTAGCCGGGCACCAGTCTCCTGTAACTGTTCGTGGTCGGCGAGACTATCGCTGAAAGCGCTCTGGCATGTTCGAGTATTCCGCCGACGGCATAGCGCCCCAGCTGGGAAAGCTCCGCGTACTTGTCGGCCCCGTCGTAAAATAAGTTTTTCCTGTCTTTGGTTCCCCACAGACTGAAATTTGTATGAAGGCCGCTGCCGTTATCGCCTGTGAAGGGCTTAGGCATGAACACGGCGACCTGTCCGTTCTTTGCTGCGATGTTTCTTATGACGTACTTCACCGTCTGGAGGCTATCGGCTGCGTCAAGCATCTCTGAGAACCTGTAGGTTATCTCGCACTGCCCGGATGTTGCTACCTCGTGATGCACCGCTTCGACCGATATTCCAAAATTATCGCTCAAAACGTTCGCTATCGCAAGCCTCGTGTTGTAAGTTTTGTCGCGCGGTGTTACTGGATAATAGCCGAGCTTGTAGCCTATGGCGTCGCCGTTGTTGGAAAGCGGTGACTCGCTAGAGTCTATCCTGTAGCCGGTTCCGGATATTGGGTTGCTGACATCAAGGGATAATTTGTCGAAAAGGAAGAATTCCAATTCTGGTCCGAAGAAGCTGTTGTATCCAAGGCCAGAAAGATGTTTAACGGTTGATTCCGCTATATACCTGGGATCATTCTCAAACCTTTTCTCCCCGGACTTGTAATATACCTTGTTTAGTATCCTTGCTACACCGGTCTGCCACGGTATCCCGACAAATGTTTTTTGTATCGGCATCAGAACCATATCGCTTTCCTCTATCTCGAGGAATCCCCTGATACTGCTGCCGTCGAGTTTTTCAAAGCCTTTTTTGAAGGATGCCTCATCGACATCGTCTGCTGGTATAGTAACGGATCTGAGAGCACCGAATAAATCTGTAAATTGAAGGTCTACCCACTTTATAGAATTTGATTTGATCGATTTCCTTATGTCACCGGCGGAAGTCATAGTATCTCGTGATGGGATTGAGTATTAAAATATTCCTAACTGCAAAATTTACTAGGATAAAGTATTAATTATAGAAGGAATCTAAGTGATAGTTATTAGTGCGCTGGCATTAATCACATATGAAAACAGCATCGGAAAAAGACGATAAGGTAAATTCTTTAGTTAATTTAGACAAGCTGGTAGGCGGCAACAATCCTGAAAGGCGAAAAAAGATTTGCTGGATAAGAGCAGGCGGCACTATAGACCAGATAACGGACAAGGAAACATGGCGCCTGAGGATGGCTACGAAGGAAGAACTCATAAACAGCGTAGCCGGCCTTGACAAGATTGCCGATTTCGACAGAATTGATGATGTGATAGAACCCATAGACAGCTCTGATATGGTTCCCAGTAAATGGCAGAAGATCGCCCGGTACATAATAAGCAGATATGACTCTTACGACGGGTTCGTTATATCCCACGGGACCGATACGCTGCACTACACCTCCGCAGCGCTCTCGATAATGCTGCACGGCTCCTACAAACCGATAGTGCTTACCGGATCGATGGTGCCGCTTACTTCGGAGAACAGCGATGCGCCGAAGAATATGCACGACGCATTCATGGTTGCGTCGAAAGACATACACGGCACTTACATAGTGTTCAATTCTAGGATAGTGTATGGAGACAGAGCTAGGAAGAAATCCCCGCAGGAGTTCGATGCGTTTGAAAGCATCAACAGACCTGACGTAGGCAAAGTCAACGGCACGGAAATTTTAGTCGCAAAAGATAGTCTTCAAAAGATTCTGTACGACAAGACCGATTACATGCCGTCGACGGACTTAAGCGGCGGGGTTGGACTGATAAAACTATTTCCTGGAATGAACCCTGATGTAATAAGATTTTACGGTGATGCAGGATACAAGGGGGTGGTGATGGAGCTCTTCGGGTCGGGAGGCGGCAACACACAGGAAAACTCCATGCTTGACAGCATAAACTACATAAGAAGTAAAGGAGTCCTGGTTTTTGGAGTCACCCAGTGCATGAGCGGTGCGGTAAAGCTGGACGGCGACGATGCGTATGACGTTAGTTACAAGATGAAAAAGGCGGGAGTCATAGGATTGGATGATATGACCTCGGAATATGCCGTCGTGAAGCTGATGAGCGTTCTTGCCAACAACAAAGACGAGTCGGACGTCATAAAGGCGATGACGGATGACAGTTAGTAAGACTTACTGCTCCTTCTTGTAAAGATCGTAGTCTGCCTTTAGCCTCTTCGAATCAATGGGTGACGGTGAACCGTCAAGAGGAGATTCTGCTTTCCTGTTTCTGGGGAAGAGTATAAAGTCCTTGATGTCGTCGCTTCCTGCCATCACTGCTACGAACCTATCGAGTCCGAATGCGATGCCGCCGTGGATGGGGGCGCCGTATGAAAGTGCCTTCAGCAAAAAGCCCAGTGAGTTTTCAATATCCTCATCGCTCAGACCCATGCTCTTCAGCGCTTTTCTCTGCATGTCCGGCTTGTGTATTCTGATTGACCCTCCGCCTATCTCTACGCCGTTGAGGACAAGGTCATATCTTTTCCCGAGCGCTTTCTCCGGCTCTGAGTCAAGATACTTCATTGTTTCCTCCGTAGGGGCTACGAACGGATTGTGTGCGGGCTGCAATGCTCCTGTTACCTCATCCTTCTCGTAAAGCGGGAACTTGTCGACCCACAGGAATGAATGTTCTTCCTTGAACTTCCCTATCTTTATCCCTATTATTCTCCTGAGTTTTGACATCGCACCGAGGAGTGTAGATTCGGACGTGTCTGCGCCTATTATCACTACGTTCCCGTCCTTCAGCTCTAGTTTCTCACTGAGGTCCTTCTCAACGCCTGCGAAAGATGCGGCTATGCTCTCCGGAACGGAGTGGAGTTTGTTTCCGCTATAATACATCCAGGTCAAGCCTCTTAGCCCCAAGTTCTTCGCCGTCTCTATGGATTCCAGCATGTAGTCCTTGTCGAATCTCTGCTTTTCACTCCCATAATCTGCGTCGAATGCCACGGCAATCGCCTTTCCCCCGGATTCTAATACCCTCTTGAGGATGTTGTAATTACTGCGCTTTGCTTCGTCGCTGATATCGACCAGTTCATAATCGAATCTCATGTCCGGCTTGTCGTTCCCGTATTTCTTTATCGCTTCGGAATAATCCATGTGTCTGAACGGAATCTTTACTTCCTTGTGCAGATTCTCCGAGAAGACCCTTTGAACGAGCTTCTCGATTAGATTCTGTATGTATTTCTCGTCCTTGAATGATACTTCTACATCCATCTGTACAAATTCAGGCTGCCTGTCCTCCCTGGGATCTTCGTCTCTGAATACTTTCGCTATCTGGAAGTACTTGTCTAGCCCGGCTACCATGCACAGCTGCTTATAGAGCTGGGGAGACTGTGGAAGGGCGAAAAATTCCCCCTTGTTCACCCTAGACGGTACTACAAAGGTTCTGGACCCGCTTGCATCGTAGGTATCCCTCACCAGTATCGGTGTCTCGAGTTCCAGGAAATCATTCTCCCAGAAGAATTTCCTTATGGATTTTGTTACTGAGTCCCTGAAGACTATATTCTTTATCATCCTGCTCCTTCTCAGGTCTATGTATCTGTATCTTAATCTGATGTCTTCACCCGGAAGAAAAGCCTCCTTCTCATCGCCTATCTCAAAAGGCGGGATTTCGGCCTCGTTAATCGTATCTATATCCGATGCATAGACTTCCATATCACCGGTATTGCTTGTGGCGTCCACCGCATCGGCCTCACGCTTTCTTACTTTTCCTGAAATCTTTACGGTATATTCTCTCCCGAGAAGATCTGCTTTCTTTTTTATGTCCCCTTCGAAGACTATCTGGGTCATCCCATAGCGGTCCGCTAAATCGATGAAAAGCTTGCCGCCGTGATCACGTATGTTTCTGCACCATCCATACATCACGACTTCCTTACCGTCGTCTGCCGCTCTGATCTCACCGCAGTTTTTATCCATATCAATCAATTATCAGACATTCGTTGTATTATAAACTTGATTCTATCCAGCACATCCTTTGGCTGTAAACCGTACTTTCTGGATATCTGACCGACTATAAAGTTCACGACGTTCTTGTTCTCCTTGTATTTTTCCAGAAGCGTCCTGTCTTTTGTTAGCAGCTCCGTTATGGCCGCGTCTATCTCATCCTGGGTGGCCCTCTTTACAGTCACCTCCCTTCCGGATTTTATCCCAGATACGATTGACTGCGTTATTGTCACTCCATCGGCTGACATCCTAACGAGCTTCTCGAACCCCTCCTGCCCTATGCCGGTGGAGTCGAATTTCTTCAGATCCTCCAAGGTGCTGATGACGGCCTTCTGATCAAACTTCCCTGCGGACTTGCTAAGAAGCGAAAGTGAGTTTCTGTCGAAAGATATGAGTTCAAGCACCGTCTTATAGGAGAATCCGAACTCCGAAGATATCCTTGCGGCCTCCTCGTGCGGTATAATCGGTTCTCCGACCTTTAATCCGGATGTCTCATAGTCGGTAAGATCCGGTTCGTATATGAAACCGTACTCCTCCTCGCTCTCCTTCTTTCTGGATGATTTTGTTGTCCTGGTCTGCTCGTCGAACGATCTGGTCTCCTTCTCCGGCTGCTTGCCCTTCTGGACTATCTCCCCCTGCCGTTTAATCTCGTACTCGGCGGCGTATATCAGGTTCCTTACCCCTGTGACGTTCTTTATCTCCACTCTTTCATCTCCCAGCGAAATATTCAGATCTGTCTTTACTTCCTGCTCTACATCCACACCTATGTAGTAAAGCACGGACCTGAGTGTTGAGACGGCTTCCTTAAGTTCATCCTCCGATGCGATGTCCGGCTCTGTGACTATCTCGACAAGGGGAACACCTGATCTATTGAAGTCTATAAGGGAATAGTTGTCCTGCCTAACTATCTTTGCGGGGTCTTCCTCTATCTGTATCCTCCTTATCCCTACGTCCTTGTCTGTTATCGCTAGGCTGCCTTTTGATCCTATCGCTTCCGACAACTGTGTTATCTGGAATGACTTCGGAAGGTCCGGATAGAAATAGATTTTACGTATGAATGAAATCTTGTCCTTCACCTCGCACTTCAGCACGGTGGCAATTGCTTTAGCTATTCTAACGGCCTCCGCGTTCAGAACAGGCCTCGATCCTGGAAAGCCCATGCAGATCGGACAGATATTGACGTTGGGCTCTTCGACCTGTTCCGTCGAGCAGCTGCAGAACAGCTTTGATTTGGTCGGAAGCGCTACGTGCATTTCTAATCCTATCTTCATAATTCACCCAGATTGTGCTTGAACTTGTATTCAAACGATTCTTCCCATTTGTCTGTAAATGACATCAATGAATGGTCCTGAAAGTGATCAGCGACGATCTGCACGCCCAGCGGCATCCCGTCTGCGTAGTCGTACGGGAATGATATGTGCGGGAAACCGCATAAGTTCGGTGAAGCCGTAAGAACGTCCATCGAGTATACCTGCACAGGTGTAAGTTTTTCTATAAGGTCCAGTCTCGGGGTTTTTACCGGCATTGTAGGAGATATCAGCATGGAATCCGCCAGTACCCTCTTCATCCTGTCTATCAGCATAGCCCTCAGCTTCAGGGCCTTGTTGTAGTACTTGCTTCTGACGCTTGCACTCCTTACGAACGTTCCTAGGATGACCCTCCTCTTGGCTTCCGTTCCGAAGTTGGTCCTTGCCTGTTTGAAGAAATCGTTGTAGCTCAGGGAAAAATCCTCAACTTTCGCACCGTACTTGAATCCGGTGTACCTTGCGAGGTTTGTAGACGCTTCCGCCATGGATATTATGTAGTAAGCCGGTATGGCTGCGCTTATCTCGGGCAAGTCAACGCGGTTTATAGCGAAGCCCTGCTGTTCCAGTTTGCCGAGAAGTTTTTCGAATCTGTCGCTGACATCCTTATCCACGCCGTCCATAAGCTGGTTTATCACCGTCAGTTTTGTGTACTTTGTATTCTTGATCTCCGCATCCAGCGACGTTGAATCTTTTGGATCCCTGCCTCTGGCCGCGTCGAACATTATCCGCGTGTCCGCGGACGACCTTGACATGAATCCTATCTTGTCAAGCGAGTTTGAATAGTCTATAAGACCGTGTCTTGAGATTACGCCGTAGGTGGGTGTGAATCCGACAACTCCGCAGAATGCTGCAGGAGCCGATATCGACCCGCCTGTGGATTCCGCTATCGCGGCGTGGTATTTCATTATCGAGGTTGCGATGGCCGCGCCGCTGCTCGACCCCCCCGCGGTATACGCGGGATCGAATGGATTCCTGGCCATCTTCTCGGAGTTTGTACCGAAAGTTCCGAATCCGAATTCATCCATATTCGTCTTCCCGAGAAATCCGAATCCTTTCTCTTTGAACCTGGAAACTACGGTAGCATCAAAAGGTGGTATGTATCCCTTCAGTATCTTAGAAGAAGCCCTGCTCTCCACCCCTTTAACACACAGATTATCCTTTACACTGAACGGGAGACCATCCTTGAGTTCTTTGTTTATCACGTTGAATGCGTTTAACTCGGTGTTTAATGACTCCAGATTCCCTACAAGTTCTGTGTAGTATCCGGACGGCTTATCCATCGATTCGAATTCCTTTATGTAGCTTTTCATATCTTTGGACCCAGCACGAACAGCCTGTGTGTCTTGGTATTCTCTAAGATGCCCTTTACATCCTCAAATTTCTTTGGATCGTCATTCCTGTATTCTCCGGGTATTTCGACGGGATGGAAGGCCTCCTTATAGTCACCTGTTCCTATGCTGTCTATCTGATCAAAGTACTTTATTATCTCGTCTACGTCGGCCTTTATCCTCTCGTATTCGCTTTCATCCAGCGACAGCCTGCAGTTCTCCAGAAGCGCATCGAATTCCTTTTTTTCCATTATAATACCGGTCTAAAGACCCAGAGATATAATAGTATGAAAACGTTAAAAATAAGTACTTTTTCGGCCCCTGATAAGAATTATAAATGCACAAAATCATATCTAACTATGCACATTTTAACTAAGATAGTAGTAGTGTTGGTTGTACTTTTCATAGTCCTGCCTGCACTTGGATTCACGGTATTCGAAGCCCTGCTTCCGCAGCTAGGCAGCGCTATAACCAGCACTGTGACATCTTACTTCAGCAGCGCATCTTCCAACAGGACATTTTCATCCAGCGGAGTAAGTTTCAATTACCCGGCAAACTGGGTGTCCTTCAGCCCTGACATAATATCGAAGTTTGTAAACACACAGACGTTCACAAACAACACAAATTACACGCTGTCCATGGTTGTACCCGGATCCCTTATGGGAGGCCAGCTGCTCCAGGCGCCTTCATTGATATTAAACCTCCTTACTAACAAGACGAACCTTAGCGGAGTCATAAACGCTATGACCAAGAACATGAACGCCGTACTCGCAGGCAGTGTAGACTACAAGAACACTACCGCCATAACTCCCGGCAACATTGTAAACAGCTCCCTGTTCACAAGCCTTACACATTCTTCTGGAATAAGCAATCTCAGCCAGTCCACTATGACGATAAAAGGCACTGAATGGACGATAGTCAATATAAGCAACTTCACATTTGACAACAAGGTAAAGCTGACGGGTGGCACTTTTGCCATGAGTTACGTCAACAAGACATTCTGCTTCGTAATGGGCGCCTCCGCGTCACAGAATGGGATATCCTCGACCAGAGATGCATTCAGCAGGGTTCTTAACAGTATAAGCTGTGCATAAACTGAAATCAGTTATTTATTCTTGCGGTGCAAATATAGATTGTCATGCGCAGCGAGTCTAAAAAAATCATAATAGGCCTGACCGCCCTGCCCGGAGGAGGAAAGGACTACGTCGCCGACATACTCATCAAAGAGTACGGTTTCTACAAGATCTCTCCAGGTGATATAATAAGGGAGAAGATGAAAAAAGAGGGGCTCACGAAGATAACGCGGGAAGAGCAGCAGGACATACAGAACCGTTGGAGGAAGGAGCACGGACCGGATTACATAATGCAGCTCTGCTATGAAAGGATGGTTGAAACCGGAAAGAAAAGGTTTGTAGTCCCCGGAATAAGGTTCCCTAGAGACATAAGATTCTACAGGGGGCTGAAAGACTTCGAATTCTACAACATATACATATGGGCGCCAAGGAGGATAAGATACAGCAGAACAACTGAGAGGAAAAGGATCGACATGCCGGCATCGTTCTGCGAATTCGTGAAGCACGACAGGAGGGAAGAGAAGATATTCAACCTTAAGCTGACGGCTAAGATGTCCGATTTCAAGCTTACAAACCACATCAACAACGACAAGTCCATCGTCGGCAAGGTGGGGGATATGATGAAGAAGATCGGCTGCCTGAAGATCTGATTATACCTTGTCTTCCAGCTCTGCTTTTGTTATATCCATATAGTGCTTCTGGCCTTCGTCGATTACTTTGTACTCCTTTATCACTATCCTTTTCTTGAATATCGGTCCGTCCAGCATCGTAGTTTCGGCCTCTCCGCCCTCAAACCCGAGATGAAATCTGTATTTCCTGCTCAGGGTTATCAGTTCCCGCAGGGTCTCCTCGTTTATCTCCTTTCCTAGCCAGGAAGAATCTAGGCCTTCAGCGGACACCGATATTATCGCGGCCTTGAACCCGTCCGAGACCAGACTGTGCATATATTCCTCTACATCTGTGTGCCACAGGGGAGTTATGGATACGAGTCCGAGTTCCTTAAGTATGTTTCCTATCCTCGAAAGCTGGTATTCGCTGGCTATAGCACCGCTTACAACCCCTTCTACCCCGTACTTCTCCTTTATCCTGGATATGAATTCCTTTAGATCGTCTAATTCCTTCTCCTTTTCGCCCTTCGTGTAGAACCTTTCCAGAGGCATGCCCATGGCTTCCGCCTGCATGTCTACAAGCACTGAACCCACTGTATGGAACATATAGGAATCCGTGTTGGCTGAGATGACGTTCATAAGGCAGACCACCTCGTTCTCCTTTGATGCCTTGTATATCGAATAGGTAGAATCCTTTCCTCCCGTGAATAATGCGGCTAATTTCATCCATTATTCTGTAACTTTGAGAATTAAAATATTTATTATCAGGGAGAAAGCATAATAACTATGCTAAAAGGGGTTCTTTTGCAGGATGAGAAGATGGTGAATTCCACGAAGCTTTCAGTCCTGGGTGACAGATCGTTCTGGATAGGGATAATCCTGCTTATAGGTTCTATGGTTGTTTTTGGGATTATTTCAATAATCGCGCCGGAATACAACTACTCTTTCACCAGAGTTCTGTCCTACCTGGGCTTATCGATGAACGGATTCTTCTTCAATCTTCCCGTCATATCTACAACTATGGAGATAATAGGGTTCCTGTACCTGATACACGCGGAATTCAAGACCTATTTCAAGGAATACGCCGTCACAAACTTCAGGGTTATAATAAGAAGCGGTGCAATACGTAAGACCACGGATATAATCCTTCCGAACAAGATAGGCGACGTGTCGGTGGAGATAGGTATAATAGACAGGATGCTCAAACTCGGCAGGGTTGTGATAAGGCAGGACGACCCAAGCAGGTCCACGGCCGTGCTGAACGGACTCAGGGAACCCTACAGGTTCCAGGCGGACGTGCTAAAACTCATTAACAAGCAGTCCTACCAGATGAAAAATGGAAACAGCTAAACTCGCCGGCTCTTTGGGATTCTTCATCTCTGCTTTGACGGAGTTGATGGTAGCAGTCCTTTTCCTCGAGATAATAATATCGACAAGAATTTCCCTCGGTAATTTTTCATTCATACTGGTCCTGTTTATTTTCTCGCTGGTGATCAGAACGCAGAACTGGAGGCGCCTTGGGCTGCGCTCCAAAAACCTCCTGCACAGGTACACATGGCTGTTCGTACTCCTGCTGGGGTTGATCGCGGTGATTTATTTCCTGTACTTCGCCTCATCGCAGATGATCCTTCTGCCGCTGCAGGACTATGCGGGTACGTTAACACTGGCGGTTATCGCAGCCCTCTGGAGCGTTTACACAGCGCTGGAGATACTTTTCAGGTATAGCCCGAAAAAGAAAATCGACAGAAGCATAGCATTGTCTATAGCCAGCATAATAGTCGTTGATTCATCTGTGTTTCTTGGGATCCTATCCGCCTACGCGTTGCCGGCAGCCATGCTTTTCCTCGCCGCATCGAGCGTTGTAACGGGGATCGCAGCTTTCAGAGAGCCTGTGGAAGCAGAAAAGCAGCACTATGGGCCTCTCCAGGGATGAGTGCCTGAAGAGTATTAATTTAAATTTTGCATCGTAAAGGTATGGCTGATTTAAATTTCGGTGAACTGTCAATACTCGACGAACTCGGGAGCAGACTTTCCCTATCTCCGGATGAAATTATAAAATCCGTAAAGGAACCGCCCAGGGAGGATCTCGGGGACATAGCCCTGGCTTCGTTCATACTCTCGAAGAAACTCGGCAAGAACCCCGAGGAGGCCTCGGAGTACATAAAGGAAAAGCTCGATGGTCTCTGGTTCGTGAAGAAGGTAGACGTCTTCGGCCCGTACGTGAACATATTTTATGACTACGGCGGGATATCCACGGGCCTGTTCGGTGCAATAAACGAATCGTACGGAAAGATAAACATAGGAAACGGCGCCAGGGTATTTTTGGAGCATACATCCGTGAATCCTAACAAGGCTCTGCACATAGGCCACGCAAAGAACGCGTGCATAGGAGACTCCCTCGGGAGACTGCTGAGATTTGTGAATTACAAGACGATAGTGGCGAACTACATAGACGACACGGGCGCACAGGTGGCTGACGACATAGTCGGTATAAAATTTCTTAACCTCCCTGAAGAAAAGGAGGGTGTCAAGCTGGACATCTATCTTGGCAATGAGGTATACGTAAAAACGACTGAAGAGTACGAGAAGAACCCCTCTCTTATGGAGAAAAGAAGGCAGGTGCTTAAGAGCATAGAGGAAGGCTCGGATGAGATAGCCGAATACGCTAAGAAACTCGTCTCGAAGGTGATAAATGCCCAGATGCAGACATTCGACAGGCTGGGGATATACTATGACCTGTTCAACCACGAGTCCCACATACTTTCCTATAAATTCTGGGATACCGCCTTCAAGCAGCTGAAGGACATGAAGATTGTAGAACTCAAAGATTCGGGAGAAAAGGCCGGATGCTGGGTGTTTATACCGGAAGGACATAAATTAGCGGGCCAGGAGAAGATACTGGTAAGGTCCGACGGCACGGTAGTGTACGCGGGAAAGGATATAGCATACGCGATGTGGAAGCACGGCCTCCTAAACACCGATTTCAGGTACAAGAGGCTGCAGACCCAAAGGAACGGACAGATATTATGGGAAACCACGGAAGACAAGGTTGACATAATCCACCCGCAGTTCAATGATGTGAAAACCTCGATAAACATAATGGATGTCAGGCAGAGCTACGAGCAGGAAGTGGTCTCTGGGGCGATAAAGAAGATAGCCGGAGGCAAACCCGTCGACTACATACCCTATCTGTACGAAGTCGTAGCACTGTCGGCGGAGACCGCAAAGAAGTTCGGCATAGATGTGGAGGAGGGTGCTCGGGTCTTCAACATGAGCGGGAGAAAGGGGATACTGATAAACACGGACAGCTTCCTGGACCAGCTGTACGAGAAGGTTTACGCCGAGACCAGGAGCAGAAACGACAAGATAAGCGACGACGAGTGCAAGAGGATAGCGGAGGGAATAACGATATCCACCTTCAGATACGAGCTTGTGAAAACCGATCCTAAAAGAATGACGGTTTTTGACATAGACGAGGCTCTGAAGCTCCAGGAAAAGAACGCAGTCTATATACTTTATACGTACGCAAGGGCTTCGAGCATACTCAGCAAGGCGATGCAGAACGGCAGGAAGCCCGTCAAGACTACCGAACTGGAAGCCAAGGAGAAAAGGATGATAAAGCTTCTGACAAAGTTCCCATCCGTCATATTTGACGCCACGAAGAACCTCGACATAGCAACTCTTTCGACCTACATATCGACTCTGTGCTTCGAGTTCAACTCGTTTTACGAGAGCGTCCATGTCCTGAACGCGGAGGAAGACAAAAGAGACTTCAGGGTAGAGCTGGTGAGGTCCGTGCGCGACGTACTCGGGAGCGGGATGGAGATGCTCGGGCTTACTCCTATAGAGAGAATCTAGAAATAATTCTGAGAAATAAATAAAAAAAATAAAAAAAGAAAACTTGTTCCTTGTTTGAAGCGGAAATAATTAACCGTTTTAACGGTTGAATTTTTGAAGTTATTAGATTATAAGTCTAATAAGTTTATTTCCTCTTCTTTGATTTTGTCGTCTTTTTCTTAGACGCTTTCTTTGCCATGTTAATAATTTTACACTGATACTATAAATAATTTTTCATTTTTTGTTACGGTGAAAACTACGCCTTCAAAAAATAAATCCGGGAAATTTCCGGTCAGTATATGAGTATTTCGTATCCCTGCGACGCGTAACCGCTCACTCCCTTGAAGTCATCATGCCCTCCGACAAAACACGATGTCTCCAGCTGCAGAGCGGAGAGTGCACCGCCAAGATTCAGCTTGTCGGCGCAGTAACCGCAGACGGAATAGGGTATTCTCAATTCATCCTTCAGCTTGGACATCAGACTCCTGATCTCCTCGTTGTTTGTAAGAAAAGACTGAAGGCCGAAACTTGCGAACCAGAGGGCGACGGTGTGTCCGTTGTTCTTGAATTCGAGTGCATTGCTCAGTGAGTTGAACACCCTGAAGGCGCTCTCTTCGTCTCGGTCCGGATTTGTAAGTATGAGAAAAAGGTACTTACCCATATATTCTTTTATATGTACCGATACTTAAATACTGATTGCGTCACTGACATAATGCGCAGAGATAGCGAAGCCCGGTCAAACGTGCTAGCTTCAGGGGCTAGTGGCTTAGGCCTTCGAGGGTTCAAATCCCTCTCTCTGCAATGAAAACGCCGCAAAACAAAAATCTTATAATCACGCACTGCAGTTATTCTTATGAAGAGCCTCGGCGAGATAATATCCGACCTCAAATCATTCAAAGTCACAGGGGAGGCCAGGATGGCCAGGAGTGACATCGAAAATGTTCTTTACAGGGTCCGTATTACAAGCAGGACATTCACGCTCTACGGCGCCATCGGGAGGACCGAGTTCAGTTTCGGAAAGAACATGAGCATCAAAAAAGTCACGGAGTTCAGAAAGCCGGACGGCGATGAATTTGACAGGACGGAAAACGCCGTTAAGGACAGATACGGGGTGTACGGTGCGATATTGGAGAGCGACCCCAGATACATCTACAGGAAGTACAAGGACAGGATAAGAAAAACCTCCGAGAACAGGTACGAACTGGAGTTCGGGGAAATAGAGGGAAAATATCCCAACCTGCCATCCGGTTCAAAGATAATAGAGTTTTACATATCCCCGGACTCGAGACTTGAGAAGATGGCATCCTTCAAGAAATTCGTGCATAAAGACGGCAGGATAAGCACTACCTACCCACAGGAGATAACCTTCACCTACCACATTACAGATTGATAAGGCTTATTAGGTAAGATATAAATAGTATAAACTGTAAACTCTAAAAATAACAATAGAGGTTAAAAGTCTATTTTATGCCGGAAAAAGAATCGTTAACAGATAAAGTTGTAAGGCTGATGACTCAGCAGAGCAGGATAAGGAACATGGGGGTCATCGCACACGTAGACCACGGTAAGACGACTACATGCGACACGCTTCTTGCCGGGTGCGGTATGCTTTCCGAGGAAAAGGCGGGTAAACAGCTGTATCTTGATTCTGAAAAAGTTGAGCAGGAGAGGCAGATGACGGTAAAGTCATCGAACGTAAACATGGTTTACGAGAGATCAGAGGGGGACGAATACCTTATCAATCTTATCGATACGCCGGGACACGTAGACTTCGGCGGCCACGTAACGCGTGCGGTCAGGGCGATAGACGGCGCAATAGTCGTAATGGACTCAGTAGAGGGAGTAATGCCACAGACCGAAATGGTCCTTAAGCAGGCTCTAAGGGACAAGGTGAAGCCTATTCTTTACATCAACAAGATAGACAGGCTTATCATGGAGATGAGATACACTCCGGAGGAGATGCAGAAGCACCTTATCAAGCTTATAACACAGATAAACTCATTCATAGCCGACCTTGCGCCGGAGGGGCTGAAGGAGAAATGGCAGGTGTCAGTTCAGGACAATACCGTAGCCTTCGGTGCATCCAGGGAGAACTGGGCCCTTTCCTTCAAGAGAATGAAGGAGACTGGTCTTTCCTTCAAGGATGTCTACGACGTTTACATGTCCGGCGACAAGGAGAGGATAAAGGAGCTGGCAAAGAAGAGCCCTGTACACAAGGTACTGCTGGACATGGTCATAGAGCACCTTCCAAGCCCTGTAGAGGCGCAGCAGTACAGGATTCCGATAATATGGCACGGCGACATCGAGAGTGATTTGGGAAAATCACTGAAAGAATGCAAAGTGGACGCTCCTCTGATGATTTCGATAACGAACATAGAGATAGATCCGCAGGCCGGTGAAATCGCAGTCGGTAGGATATTCTCGGGTAAGATAAGCAAGGGACAGGATGTCATACTTGTAAACAATAAGCAGGTCAACAAAGTCCAGCAGATATACATATGGAAAGGACCGCAGAGGTTCCAGGTGGAGGAGGCTACGGCAGGAAACCAGATGGGTCTTGCAGGACTAAAGAACATAATCGCCGGTGAGACTCTTACGTCCATAGAGGGTGTGACTCCTTTCGAGCCTGTAAAGCACATACTGCAGCCTGTAGTCGTAAAGGCTATAGAACCTAGGAATCCTAAGGATCTTCCAAAGCTTATCAACGCACTCAGAGAGCTTGAGATCTACGACATAACGCTTAAGGTATCCATCAACCACGAGACGGGCGAGAACCTTATCGCTGGATTGGGTACTCTGCACTTGGAGATAGTGGAGGACAAGCTCAGAAGGACATACGGGATAGACATAGTCAGTTCACAGCCTATAGTGGTCTACAAGGAAAGCATATCCGGAAGGGGACAGATAGTCGAAGGAAAGTCTCCAAACAAACACAACAGATTCTATCTGTACGCTGAACAGCTTTCTTCAGAAGTCATAAACGTGATAAACGATGAAGGGGTTCCTACAGGCACGATAAAGACGCTCACTCCTGACACCATCAGCAAATTCATAGAAGCGGGAATGGACAGGGACGAAGTAAAGAGGATAGCGGCCATTTACGGTGACAACATGCTTGTCGACGGCACAAAGGGTATCCTGCACATAGGCGAGGTACTGGAGATGTGCATAGAGTCGTTCAACGAAGTGATGAAGACAGGCCCTCAGGCAAAGGAGGAGGTCCGCGGGGTAAAGATTGTACTTACGGACATGGTCCTGCACGAGGACGCGATACACAGGGGCCCCGCACAGGTTATACCCGCGGTAAGGGACGCTGTAAAGGACGCAGTAATGGGTGCATCGCCGGTTCTTCTGGAGCCTATACAGATCATAAGGATAGACCTTCCTATGGCATTCCTGAGCAACATAAGCGCCCTGGTCCAGTCAAAGAGGGGCATAATCGACAACGTAAAGGACGAGGAGACAAAGGCGATCATAACCGCAGAGCTTCCGGTAGCCGCCACTTTCAACTTCACGAACGAGCTGCGTTCCGGCACAGAGGGCAGGGGATCGTGGTCGCTCGCCGGTGAGACCTACAGAAGGCTTCCTAGGGACATATACGCCGTTGTATTGAAGCAGATAAGAGAGAGAAAGGGAATGCCTCTCGAGTAAATCTAGCTGTTTTATACACAATATATATACGTTATTTTACTTATCTAACATATGAACGACCGAAGTATCAGAGGCGGACTCTGCTTCTGTGATAGGGGAAGAATTTTGTAAAATGGGAAAGTATGTTATCATCCCAACGTACAAAGAAGCCGAAAACCTGAGAAATCTTCTCCCGCTTCTTAAAAGATACAAAGTCATTGTAGTGGATGATGATTCGAGAGACGGGACCGAAAAGATCTGCGGGAAATTCACTAACGTAAAGCTGATTACCCGGAAAAACGTTCGTGGTCTATCGTCGGCGGTACTGGAGGGTATAAAGTCCGTAAGGGATAAGACTGCCAGAATCGCCGTTATGGATGCCGATTTCCAGCACGATCCATCAAAACTCCCCGAGTTTTTCAAATCCTTGGATAAATACGACTTGGTCTACGGCTCTAGAGTCGACAACAAAATGTCAATAAAAAGGAAGTTGATATCCAAAACGGCTTCGGCTATGGCGAGGGGGCTTCTGAACAGGGTAAAGAAAATAGACGACCCTATGTCAGGATACTTCGCATTCAGAAAGGAGTCCGTTAACGTAAACGAAATAAAACCATTCGGATACAAAATAATGTTAGACGTGTTCGCAAACATGAAAAAGGGCAGCAGGATAGGGCGGATACAATTTAAGTTCGGAGTCAGAAGGAGCGGCGAGTCCAAGCTTACAAAAAAGGTCATGTTTGATTTTATCCTGCAGCTGATGGAGCTTAATAGGTTTAGATTCGCCAAGTTTGCGCTGGTCGGCCTTAGCGGGATAGTAGTAAACGAATTCTTCGCATTCCTGTTCCACCTCGTACTTCCGCTGTATCTGGTATTCATACTGTCAACCGAGATCTCGATATTAAGCAATTTCATACTCAATCACAAGATAACATTTGAAAGCAGAGTCAGCATAAGGCAAGCGTTGCCGAGGTACAATCTTGTCGCTCTTGTCGGACTCGTGATAAACGTGTTGATAGCGGTTTATTTATCCACGTTCATGAATTACCTCATCGCTAATCTTGTGGGTATAATCGCAGCGTTCGCATTCAATTACCTCCTATCCGAAAAGTACGCCTGGAACGAATATGAAAGGATTTGAACGCGCAAAAGACGTGCTGGATGATGCCAATGAGTTCCTTTACAAAAAGAAAAAATACATTATTGCCGTTTTCCTGATCTCATCTGTCGTATTTTTCTCTCTTGAATTCAACTTCCTAACGAATTGGGACATGATTGTCAGGATACTCAACGCGAATTACCTGTTCCATGGCGGGCAGTACTTTGAGAACCAGAGGGCGCTGCTGGAGAGCTTCCTGATAGGGGTTCTGTCGTTTGCGTTCGGATCCTATGCCGTGTACGCGTTCATTGCTGTTGCGACGTCGATATTCTTCGTAGCTGTCTATTTCTTCGCGGAATCATTCGGAGTGGATAATGCAGTTCTTCTGGGGTTCATATTCAACCCCTTTTTCCTGTTCTACGCGATAAAGAACGGATCGGAGCTGCCCATGTACGCGTTCATACTCCTCTTCATAAGCATGATAAAGGTGAAAAAACCGCACTACGCAGGGATATTCTTCGCTTTGGCGTTTGTCTCGAAGTATGACAGCCTGTTCTTTCTCCCGCTTCTGCTTTTCCTGATTGATGGGAACCGGATAAAGTCTCTTAAAAGAATAGGGATAGCCGTCGCGTTCATACTTTTGGCGCTTATCCCTTATTTCGCCTATAACCTGATATTATACCACAACATAATATTCACATTTGCGAGTTCGCTGTACCAGAACTCCGGCGCGTCTTACGGCAATGTGTATACGTACAGCGCCATCGTGGAATTAGCCGTACTAATACCGATAGCGATCGCGATACTACTCTATAACAAAAAAGCGCAAAATCTTTTTAGAAGGAAAAAATTGGATATAACGATTTTATCGGCCGCGGCGGGATTAGCACTTGCAGTATACATACTAGCCAGTCCGCTCTATGCCACAGGAATAGGGTTTTTCAGGTTCTTTTTGATGGTTACCCTCTTTGCGACTCTGATCCTTTCGCTTTTCTTCAACAAAAAGATGCTGCTTGCGGGAACGCTCTTCTTTCTGATATCCATGGTAATAGCCTATACAGCCGTGTATTCTCAGCCATTCAACTCCGGGATTTTAAGTGTACAGGCAAGCTCCGCAAAATCGCTGCTGTATTCGGCATACAGCACAACAAACTGCACGGTCCAGTCAAACAACTGGGTCTATCTGGATTACTATGGTATAAGCGCCACCTATCCGCGTGGTGGAAACTATTCGCAATACCCTATAGTAAACTTCGGGCCTATCCAGAATAGCAACTATAGCCTTAGGGGAAATGAATCCGGCATATACCTGTATACTTATGGATTATCACAAAACAGCTGCCGATTCACCCCTGTAATCGCACTGAAGAACGGAGTCAACCAGGACATTGCTAGTTCCCGGGCGAATCCGGAAGAGGCGTGTATAATGCTATACTCCAGGATCCCTTCCACGATTATTCGGAACGCCTGCACGGCAATAACGAAAATCCTAAATTAAACATATTTAATTTGACAGGACCAAATAATAGTTTATATTCTAAAGGAAAGGATGCATAATATGTACGCACAAAGTTTGCTCGAGATAATGTCTATATTGGTGTTATTCCTGCTGTTTTTCTGGCTGTTCATATATTTCGAGATATTGAGGGAGGATAAGGCAGAAGAGGAGTTAAAATCCTATCCGAAAGTCGCTCTTGTCATCCCTACACTGTTCGAAGGCGAGGATCTTAAACTGTCAATAAACAGCGTGCTAGCGAGCGATTATCCCAAGGACAAGATAAAGATCTATGTAGCCTTGAACAGGTCCACTGACAGAAAAACCAGAAAGGTGGCATACTCATTCGAGAAAAAAGGGGTAAAGGTAGTTGACACCGGCGTCAATGGAAAGGCCGCTGTAATGAACTACGTAATAAAGAACTTCGTAAAAGAGGAATTTGTTGCCACACTTGACGCCGACTCGATGGCAGACAGGAAAATGCTGAGAAAGCTGCTGGTGCCGTTCAGGAATAAAAACGTTGGGGCCGTAACTCCTTCGGTGGCCGTGTACAAACCAAAGAAGGCCGTGCAGTTGATCCAAAAGTACGACTACATATTTTCGATAGTCCTCAGAAAGGCGTTCAGCTATGTCGGCAACCTGATGGTGGCGCCGGGTCCCGGTTCAATGTTCAGGGTATCAGCCTTGAAAAAAATAGGATACTTCGATGAGAAGAACATAACCGAGGACATGGAGATAGCAATACACCTGCTCACGGAGGGTTATATGGTGGAGAACGTCATAGACGCGTTTTCTTATACTATCGTACCGGATAAGATATCCGTTCTATTCAAGCAGAGAAGCCGCTGGTATTCCGGATTCTTCTACAATATGATGAAATACAGGAAGACTATAATGAGCAAGGATAACCACGGTCTTATAGACAGAAGCATAATGGTGATGATTTTCACCTCTGTGTTCTTCTCGATAGTGGCGCTGCCACTTATAGCATACTATATATATAGTTGGATTTTAGAGGGTTTCTTTACTGTAACGAATGTCGGGGTGGTGTTTTCAACGCAGACCCTGTGGCAAACGATACTCGCCGTCGGGTATAGCTTTGATGTCCTATCATTGTTTGGTATCTTCCTGCTGGTCTTCGGATTGTACTCCCTGTTCTTCTCACTGAAGGGCGTCATGAAGAGAATAGACGCGATAAAGGATACCATAGGGATAGCTATTTATGTCACGCTCTTCTCATATTTTCTTGGAATGACGTGGCTATACGGCTTTGTCAACGGTGTCATATTTAGAAAGAGAGTAATGTGGAAAATCGCAAATCGAAATTAGAGAATAGGACTAAAATTACGCTGGCGCTTCTCGCCGTTGCGTTGATAGCGTCCCTGGCCTTTTCTGCCGGATACGCGATAGCAAATCTCAAAGTACCGATATTACAGAACAGCCTAACACTAGACCAACAGTCTCTTGAAGCCCTCTCGTTAACTACTGCTATAGGCACCTCAAACACATCTACGTCATGTGCCATATTGGAAAGCGGCCTCGGCAGCCTTAACCAGCAGCTCCAGACCCTTAATACCGAGATAAATGCGGCTCAAACAGATACTACTTACGCCCAAGACTATCAGAATATAGTGAATCAGTTCGCGTATACCAGACTTGACTACTGGCTGCTGGCGCAAAGGATAGGAACGCAGTGCCACAACGCTATACTGAACGTCCTGATGTTATACCCTCAAAACGGCTGCAGCAACTGTGTATATGAGGGTGAAGAGCTCAGTTATCTGGAACAGCAGTCGAATTATACCCTTGTCGCCACAGTATTGAATGCCAACATAAACATAAGTCCCGTACAGGCGATAGACAAGATGTACAACGTAACAGACTACCCTACCCTTATAATAAATGAGAATAATACCTACGTGGGATACGAGAATACCGCACAGTTAAAGAACACGCTGTGTCAATATGATCCTAAGTTCAATCTTTGTAAATAGAGGGAAACATCTTCATTAGAAGTATTGTTGCGTAGGAGCCTTTCTTTAAGGAAAATGACAGTATAATGTCGTTTCCCTCCCTTTTAATGTCCAGGTTTTCCGGAACTATCAAAGCGGATCTATTAAACGTTTTCAGGCTTGCCTCCGGGATCTGCGTCACCTTAAATGATTCCAGGCTTTCTATCCCCTCCGAAGCCATTACTTCTCTTATTACGTCTGATACTCTGTCTTCTCCTAGAGTCAAGTCGTATCCTATGGACGGCAGCTCTTCAGGCAAGTTGTCTATGCCTATGCTCCCGACAAGCCTGCTCAGAACTAAGTTGAACATGTAGGACTGGTATGCCTGGACTATCATCAGCCTGAAATACTTGGGAAGCAGCCTCATCGCACCTATATAGTCGTGCTTATACTCCATCAGGTGTCTGAGCATCATCTTTTCATTGTACATGAAGCCCGGCAGGGCGTCCAGAGCCCCTCTTGCGGCTTCTATATCTATCTCCTCGTCGTTGAGTACAAAATTGCCGAATATGTTCCTTAGGTCTTCTCTGTATTTGTCGCCGGACCTCCCGTCTTTCCTCTCCTCCAAAACCAGTGAATAGAATGCCCCCCTGAAGTCTCTTGCGAATATTTTCTTCGATACTTCTACGTTTAAGTGCTGGGAGCCGAATCTCTGCGGGCCGTAAAAGTTCGGAAGCCCTTTTTTTACTTCCTCCGAAAGTTCGGATAGATCGGAATCATCACCGGCAAACTCTCTTACCCTGATTGTGAACCTGTTTCCGTAAATAGCGCCTATCTTACATCCCGCCTCGCTGTAGTTGAAATCTCTGAAAAACATATTTTGATTCTGGATCTTGAAACGCTCGAAATCCAGTTTGAATATGCTTATCCTCTGGGAGGTTATTGCCCTCTTGTCCTTGTTTCCATTGTATCCTATCCTTCTTACGTTGATGTGCAGGTCTCTGGCAAGCATACGCATCGCCTCCGGAGTGGACAACCCCTCCTTTACTAAAGTGAATGTAAGAAAATCTTTCTTTTCTCCACTCGGACCTGTAGAATCCTGTCTTTCCGTACTGAGTATCGTGCCGTCGTCTTCTATCTCCTGAACTATAAAATCGGAATTTTCGGTGAAGAGCCTGCCATCAAAATCATAGCTATGTCCGCCAAAAGTCAAAATACCGGCGTTTTCATCTAATCCCATGTAAATTATAAGTTAAAATTTCGTATTTCTCTAGATCTGCTGCTTGAAGCACATTCCGGTCGCGATAACCCTGTTTGATTTGAAAGCGTCGCATAATATGCTTATTGTTTTGGAGGAAAGATTCGGAAGCTGAGATTCGCAGGCGCTCGAGTATCTGCAGTAGAACACCGCTCCGCAGGCCAACGTCAAGTTGGTATTGTTACTAGTTGCAGATTGCTGACAGGCAGAAGAATTTATCGATAACTCCGATGTAAGCTGGTTGCCGTAGGCGGCTGCTTCCGCATTGAAGCTAGCGAGATTATTCTGCTGTATCTGACCGTTTATTGTTGTAGCTATGAGATATACGAAAACTGCGACTCCTACAAATACAAGAACAACTAGAATCAATTCTTTATTCAGAGGTTTTTTCTTACCTACCTCCTGCTCTTTTATGATCAATTTCATAGATAGAGATTAGGAATTAAAGACTTATAAAAATATAGAAGTTTAAAAAACAAAAGGTGAGAAGGGGCAAAAGCCCCTAACTCGCTTTATTTAAAACTGTTTACGAGCTGCTTTTTATCGTAACGCCAGTGTAACTTGCGCTGTTTGCGCTAAGTATAACCTTTGTTCCGTTAAGAGCAACTACTGGCTCACCTACAAGTGACATTGCAAGCACTTCTGATGCAAGTACTGTAGCATTTGCATAGTAACCTGCTACTAATATAGCGGGCTGGTTGTTGAATGCAGATACATTGCTGAAGTACTGTATCAATGCTTCACCTGCGCCTACTCCAGTCTTGTTGGTAAATGCTGAACCGTATATAGGTGTTGAGCTGCCTAATACTGTTGCTGCTAGTGTGTTAACTGCTGGACCACCGACTATTATAACAGGTACACTGTTTGTGCTGCCTGCAAAGTTGTTGTCCTGCATTGCAAGGTTAGGGTTGCTGTTTATGAACGAAGCTGCTGATGCGCCTGTTGCTCCTGCTATTGACAGTAATTTACCACCGGTTATCGTCTGACCTACTGTGTAGTTTGTCTGTCCGCTTATGACTTGCGAACCTGCTACTGCTACAGTGTAGTTCTGTGTAGGTATGTAGAAGTTAGCTACATTAGGCACCTTTGATGCGCTTTTAGTAAACGTAACATATGCGCCCCATGTGTTTGCTGTAGTGTTTGCTGTAGTTGCAAGATAAGTTGTTCCGTTAGCATACGACTTCACCATAACTGGTATTGTAGCTCCAAGTCTGTCAGTAAACTTGAAAACTGAACCGTTGAAAGTAAAGTTTCCTAGTACTGCGCTTGTTGCTCCAGATGTAGAGTTCACGTATTGCATTAGTCCACTATTCGTGTATATACCACTAAAACCAGGTACTACTGAGTCGCTCGCACCAAACGATGCTACTGGTGCTCTTACACTTAGATTAGATACCTTTGCCGATGCATTTCCTGGTGCTACAAATTTAACTGCAGTTAAATTATAACCACCGTAGTTCATTGAAAACTTACCATTTGCATTGAAAGCCACTGAAGTATTTGTAGGGTTAGCCGTAGTAGCTGCGGTAAAGTTGATTATGTAAGTCAGGTTATTCCTGTATGCGCTAGGTGTCGCTGCGGTTGTCAAAGCTACTGCTTTATAATGCAAACCAAGTAACTGTCCATTTGGTAGTGTATAAAATACCAATGCGGGTGAAGCTGTGTTGTTAAGTGCTGGTATAAATGCTGGGTAACTGCTGTGTGTTTTACTTGCGTTTGTAATTGCAAGATCCAATACTCCTGCAGGGGCTGTTGAAAGCGAAGAGAATGCTATAGTTGCATTTCCTCTAATTCCTTCAGTACCAGGCGCAATACTGCCCTTTACACCATTAACCTTGTATAGCAAAGAGTTATTTGCAAGTATATTCGAAAGTGTCGCGTTTAAATCATTTGCTTTTGTAGCTGATGGGCCAAATTGGATTGTACTAGGTACATTTACTGCGTTAGTGTACAAAGCTCCTGCTCCAACGCCTATGTTTGGAACGTTGCTTGTAAGAGCTACTGCTGCGGCTGCTGCTGTAGATGCGTTCTTTACGGTTGCATTATCATAACCGGCTTTACCAACGGTTAAGGTTACGTTTTGTCCCTGAGTTGTGCCTACAAACGTGTGTGTTAATGACTGTAGGTCGACTGTTGTAAGGTTCTGTGGCAGACTGAAGCTACTAGCTTTACTAAAGCTGTAAGGCAGTGTGAAAGGAGTTGTACTTGTGAGTACGAACTGTCCACCCGTTGCCTTACTAGTAGCATTCACAACAGTTACATTCAGTGATCCGAGTCCTGATAGTACTGATACATGCGAACCGGTTACATTCTGATTGTGTGCTATGCTTGATATGCTAACAGCCCTTACGAAACTCCCTGTGGAATTTGAAAGTACACCAGGTCCTGGATTTATTGTCACGTTACCTACTGTCGTTGACTTACTAAAGTTTATGTATTGCAATGCGCCACCATTAACGCTTATCTCTAGCTGATTGTATGATGTGCCTGGTGTGGATCCAGCGAATGTTGCGACACCCTGCAATAAAACAGAATTAGGGCCCTGAGTTATTGTTGTAGGTGTCTTTACGTTAGTGTATGACTTTGTAGTACCAAACTGTGCTACTGTCGTGTTCAACTTAAGAAGCGATTCAACATTGTTACCTAACGCATATGTTACGTTTGTAGCGTATGAAAACGCTGTGAAGTTAAGTATTCCAACTCCTATTTTATTGCTATTTGAGTTGTTAGACCTGTTTACTATGTATGACTGAAGGTAGTAAGCTCCCGCTGGGAACAATACGTTCAATCCATTGATTTTAGGAAGAATGCTGCTTGAGAATGATACGTTCTCTACAGATGTATAGTTCTTACCGCCGGAGGTGAAGTTTGTAGCAACCAGATTTACTGATGGCAAAAGCTGTGCCAATTGTGTTCCGTTTGTCTTGAACGTGTTAGTACTGTGAGCCTTTGAGCTAAGTGCTAATGAGCCAACAGATATCTGACCTGATGCTCCTACAGTGTGTGCTGCTGATGCAGTCAATGCTGCGGATATATCTATTGCGCCGATTACGTCTGCTACTGCTGCGCTCTGTCCTACGACAAATACAGAGTTAACGTGACCGTTGCTTACAAATGCTCCTGGTAGACTAGAAAGTCCACTAGCGAAGACGCTAGCCATTCCCATTGTTGCTCCTAAGAACAGAGCTCCAGTTGCTACTGCTGCTAATTTCTTTACACTTCTTACTACTTTTGCTTTCATGTTTTTACCTCACCTACTCGGACTCAGACTTTTTAATATACAGGCGATTAAGCCTAACAAATTAACAAATTAGGTATTTAAAAAGGTTTCGTTTTTACGGTTTTGTTGGAATTTTTACAATAATGGTGTTAATTATTTACTTGGATTTTGAGTGCCTTTCTTCAAGGCTTCCAATTCGTTCGCCAGAAGCATTGCCTGACCGGAGTATATCTTTATCTTCTGGTCCATTTCGTTCATTCTCCCGGAAAGATCGTTGAAAAGGCCCTGGAGGTCAACCGCTTTTACTCCGACCTGCTTTGTTGTCAGCAGCTCTATCGATGACGGGGCGTAGTCTATTACAAAGTAGAACAATGACAGTAAATCCGATTTTATATTGAACGTGCAGTAAACGGAATAAAAGTCGTCTTGTATGAGTTTCGGCTCGCCGTATGTCTGGCTGCTAACCGCGAGCTTCTTGCCTGATTCCTCTATGTTATCAACTATCTTCTTGATCGCCTTTTCCGTCTCTTCCTTTGGCTTCCCTATAAGCTCTATCGTACACCTGAGTTCTATTTCTTCGTCTTCCATCCTATTATCTGAACACCGCAACTTATTTATCCTTTAAGTTTGGATTTGCTTCCGAATTTTATCGAAGTGTTGGCGATGCCCACAAACGTTATAGACGTCCCGTCCGCGTTGCAAGACCAAAAGAGGATAATCGTCTAGCAGGAGCTATTTCTTTGTATCTTGTATCGGCAGTTATACAAGAGATAAAAATATCGAAAGGGGGATTGTAATTATGTTTTCTAGATCCAGTTCGTTCTTGCTTATCATGTATTTGTTACCGTTGAATTTTTGAAGCCCTTTATAATCCTCGGAATTGATTTTATTTTGATATTTCAGTTCAAACGCAGAAACTGCGTTTCCGTTCTTTAAAATAAAGTCTATTTCTTTGTCTGCATAGGAATAGAATACTATGTCTTTTGGATCGAACAGGTCGCTCGGATTGAGGTTGTATGCAAGTCTGATGAGGTGATCGTAAACTATTCCCTCTACCAATTTAGATTTTATCTCGGGGTCGTTTAGTGATTTCTTGCTCTCTATAAAATAGTCTGACGCCGGGTTTTTAAGATAGTTTGAGAAGGCGAGGTAGAAGAAAGGGTTTGTGAAATAAAACTTTCTGTTTGACCTCAAAACAGGGCCTTTTTTGTTTAGATCTATCTTTTCTGTGTAATTTATCAGGAAGATTGTATTTAACGCTTCTATGTACTCCATTGCCGTTCTTTCTTCCTTTATTCCACTGTTATCACAAAGCCTCTTCCAACCAACCATATTTCCGGTATTACTAATCAAAGACCTCATCAAGTTTTTCGCAGTCTTCTGGCTGAGATTTAACATGGATATATCTCCAAGAACCCATTCTATATACATTTCGTAGGTTGAATTTTCTATTTTATGCGAGGACAGGAGTTCATTTATCGGTTTTATAACCCCTCCCGTCAAGATAAAGCCATCAATAAGATTATCCAACTGATTCTTCAATGGCATCATCCTATTAATCAGAAGCGTCAAATCCTTCCGTCTTTTTGGATTCAGTAATAGTTCATGCAATTCTTTTGTGGGGTACGACAAAACTCCAAACTCGCCGCTTATACCCCAGGCGTTAACCAACTGCCGGTAAAGATTGGGTTTTATTAGCTTTATATACTCTGAAAATTTCATTGGTACAAAAAGTATCTGTGCTCTGCCATTCTTACCTTTTCTACCCGGCAGTCGTTCACTGCTCACTTTAAGGTCATAGGAGGAAGATCCCGTAAATAAAAATATTTTGTTAGAGAGTCCAAATTCCTCAAATATTGCCTTATATGCCAACTCCCACTCCGGAACGAATGTTACTTCATCTATACAAATAAGTTTTATGTCTTCGTTGCCGGCCCACTTAAGATATGTACTTATTATATCGTGCAGCTCTTTTCTATCGTTAACATTATCACACGACCAAAAAAATATATTTTGGCTTTTCCAGCCTTTTGATAAAACATCGCGTATAACGAGCCTTAGAAGAGTGGTTTTGCCTATTCTTCTGGCACCCCGTATTATATAAACGCCTTCTGTTTCTAAGGATATTTTTTTCCTGATTCTGGGATCCCATTTAAACTTAGAACTGTCGTACTCTTCAAGTTTCGGATCATTCACCAATTTACCCGATACCCACCACGGATTTTGAACTGTTAAATCACTTATATCAACCATAACTATTACTAGCCCACTTTGTATATAAATGTATCGTGATACATTTATTTTTTACATTTAACTGTATTATGATACATTTGCTATACTGGTAAGAAGGGACATGTTACGCATGGCTGATTTGCTTCCGGATTTTATCACAATCTTATTAGAACTAGTATATATAGAGGTTTGTATTAATTTATTTGTAGGTATGCAACAGAAGAAAAGAAGTTTGGGCAATTCTCCGGATATGGATAAGAATCAATCGATCCCGAAGGAGATGAAGGGCCTGATGGAATCACTATATATAAAGATGGTTCCCTCCTACGGAAACAGCTTCTTTTTCACAATAGGAATATACCTGCTTGAATTGTTCGTTATACTTACACTCAGCGGAATGGTGATGCTGATATTCGGGCCGTTCTGGTGGGATACTACGACATTGGGTACGTTCTTCAGAAGCCTGCATATGTGGGCTGCAGAGGCATTCGTAACTCTTATGCTTCTGCACGTGCTTGTTAATTTCTCGACGTCTGCTTACAAGAACAAAAAGCTCGTATGGATGATAGGTTCCGTACTGCTGCTACTAGTTTTCCTTGAATACGCGTTCGGCGTCGGATTGGGCGGTGATTTCGTTGCCCAGTGGAATGCTAAGGCCGGAGCCGACCTTTGGAACGGCCTAGGCCTAGGCTTCTGGGTGAATCCGCTTAACTACGGAGCCCTATTGGGATGGCACGTCGCTATCGTACCCGTGCTTCTTGCGATACTCATATTCTCACACTACATGCTCGTCAAGCAGAAAGGGATCAGCAAGCCGTACAGGAACGATATACCGTACGGCATGGTAAAGGCGGACCACATGAAGATGTACAGGAGGATGGTCTACATTTTCATCATTGTACTGCTGTTTTCGATATTCCTGCGTGCACCGTATATAACGCCGCTCACTACGACTTCCATAGCACAGAACACACCAAGCATAATGGCCGTCACTCTCCTTCACGAATTCACAAATACCTCCGGGACGGCAAACTACTTTAACACGATACAGCCGTACACTTTCAGCACGAGCAAAGTCTATGTGACCTACCCGTATTCTGTATACATCAACACCAGTGGATCTCAGAACAGGTTGACGCAGTTTTACGCCGAAACCCCCGCTGCTCAAAACACGACTATAAATGACGCCTATGCGTATTTCGAGGCTAACGATTCTATAGAAAGCGGGATCAATTCCACGAATCCTATGATATCAGTTATATCAACACTTACGAAAATGGGGCAGACGGGGCTATATGGATCTATACTCCAGAAGGAACAGCCAAGCAGCCTAGACCAGACGTACGAGATAAGATTCTTCGCCGATTCCAAGGTACTATACACGTACGGTACGGCCAGCGGTTTGCAGACAGACCAGTTCGGCATGCTAAAGCTGGGAAGCCAGTGGTGGCAGATCGGAAGCTATTGGATGGCGCCGTACAACCTTCTCGAGATATGGTTCCCTAACAATACCGACCTGGAAAACGGCGTAGCCTCTCTTTTGATCTTCCTTGTGTTCATGTTCTTCCCGTTCATACCTTATCTCAACAAACTGCCCGACAAGCTCAAGATGTACAAGCTTTTCTGGAACAGATTCACCGTTCCCGAGCTTAGAAAGAAGAAAAAGGGAAAGTAACCTGATTTTTGATCCACCAATATCTAATTTTGAGATCACCGGGTGTTAAGCGATTTCCAGAGATGTCTACTCTTTTAGAAGAGAATTTAGCTTTACCTTTAATGGCGGCAGGTCGACTTTAAGCATCTCCCAAATCGCCTTTGATCTTACATCAAAATATTTATGTATAAGAATGTCTCTGAGGCCAGCCAACCTCTTCCAAGGAAGGTCACTGTGTCTATCTTTGAAATCTAAGGAGATATTTTTTGTGGCTTCACCTATTATCTCAAGACGGCGTATAACTGCATCCTGCGTTCTAGCATCTCCCAAAAAATCTTCTTCGCTCATCCCTTTTGTATAGGCTTCTATCTTATCGATTGCGTCAACTAGGTCATGAACTAGTACAAGCTGGTCCTTTATCATATCAATTCCACCTTCTCTTTCAGAATGCGGTCCTTGATGCGGGGGTTTATTGTGTCATAAGTAACAAGATCTACAGGTCTATCCAGTTTCTCTTCCAATTCCGTTTTTAAATCGATGAGTATAAACATTGAGGTGTTGCTTGGAAGGTCTACCAGAATGTCCACGTCGCTGCTAGTGGTAGCTTCGCCGCGGGCGAAAGAGCCGAATAGTGCGGCTTTCCTGGCATTGTAGCGTTTAAGTATCGGCACTACCGTTGATTTTATTTCTGGTAAGGTTAGAGTGTATAATCTACTCGCTTTTTTAAGAATTATCTCATCCGCTCTTTCTATAAGCAGAAGCGTGTCACCATTTTTTATCTTCGCTTCCTTTCTTATTTCTTTTGGGATTGCTATCTGCCCTTTTGAAGATACCAATACGGTTTTCACTATAGTGTCCATAACTAAGTAAGATTTTTCTTACTTATAAAGATTTGCGTATTAATCGATATCGGATATGGATCAGAACGTCTTTTGATGTACTACTGCGCCAGCCGGGATTTGAACCCGGATTAGTGCCTTGGGAAGGCACGGTCCTGCCGTTAGACTACTAGCGCACCGGATATAGAAGATAAGACCATCAGACTAATATATTTATACTAAACTGGACAATTCATATTATATGAGTCTATTCAAGAAAAAAACCGAAGAGAAGGAAAATCCCTATTACAGTAAATCCGGCATGAAGAAGGAAGAGCTAGCGGCGAAGCAGCCAGCCACTCCTGCCGCACAGATGCCAGCGAAGCCCATTGCTCCTGAGCAGCCTAAGGAATTTTCCATACCGCTTATACCTACACCACCGCCGATAGTTCCCCAGCGTATGGATTTGGAGCCAATCAGCAGCGCGGGTATGAGTGTAATGGACGCTCTAAGACTCGAGACCAATCCCAAATCGATAGCATACATAAAGCTGAGCGATTTCAAGAAGGTTTTGGAGGATATAAAGAACCTTGAGAAGAGACTGATAGAATCGCAATCCGACCTGGATAAGGCGTCCAGGATACTTGATAGCCAGAAGGAATACATAAGAAATTACAACAACGTTGTCCAGGACATAAGAAAGATGGTTGACAAACTGTCTGTATATCTATCCAACGTAGAAGAATAAACCGATGGAAGAGCACAAAGACAATCTTATTGACGTAGAAGACTTTAGAAAAGTCGATTTGAGGGTAGGTAAGGTAATTGAAGCCGAGGAAGTCCCGAACAGCATAAAGCTGTTAAAACTAAAGGTCTCTTTCGGTGAAACAACAAAGACTATACTGAGCGGCATAAAGAAGCACTACAGCCCGCAGGATCTTATCGGCAGGAAGATAATAGTCATATACAACCTGAAGCCTGCAAAGCTAATGGGTCTCGATTCGGAGGGGATGCTTCTGGCTGCTTCCGACGAGGATAATATATCCGTTCTTACTGTAGACAAAGACGTTAAGGAAGGAAGCAGGATAAGTTAATTTAAGGACTGCGCGCAGCCTTCATATTTACTTCATTGACTATATAGGGTCTTCTCTCTTTCCACTCTTTCTTTAAAAGACCGTAAATATGCTCGTCGTGCACTTTGCCGGTGGACAGAGCTGTAACTGCCTGCCTCTTCGTACCTTCCTGCTTAAAACCCAGCTTTCTTGACATCTTGTTTGATGCCGTGTTTTCCGTAAAAGCGGCCGTTTCTATTTTCCTGAGTTTCAGCTTGGTGAAGGCGAAATCTAGAACTGCAACCTTTGCCTCTAGCATATAGCCTTTTCTCCAGTACTTCTTATTTATCCAGGAACCGGTTTTTCCTACGTTTTTATCGCCTTTGGATAAATCGACGGTGGTGACGCCTATCACTTTCCCATCGCTCTTAAGCTCTATGAAAAAATTATAAACGCCGTTTTTCCTTGCGTTGCTATGCTCGAGATTGCGCCTTATAAACGACATGGCATCCTTTTTCGAATAAGGATGCGGTATCATCTGGAGATTTCTGGATACTTCCAGGTCCTTTGCGCCCTCCACCAAATCAGCCCAGTCGCTTTCTTTTGGCGGCCTTAGAATCAACCGTTTTGTCTCGAGCATCATTCAACTTTCTAAGGTTCTAGGCTTATAAATTTTAAGGCGCCGTGCGAAAAAAGAAATTAAACAAAACCTTGCAGAGAAGACTTCAAAAAGATAGTCGACTGATATTTCATGGAAATAGAGCGGTTCGAAAAGAATTTCTAGCTGAATCCTTTCTCTTCTATCAGTTTTATCGGACTCCCGTTGAGATGTATCGTCTCTGGTGGCAGGTATTTCCTGAAGTTTATGTTTCCGTACCTGGAATCCATCAGTAGCACAACGCCCTTGTCGTTCTCGGATCTTATCCCCCTTCCGGCGGCCTGCATCGTCTTTATCATTGATGGGAGGACTTGCGCGTACTCGAACCCGTTCCCGAATTTCTTCTGGTAGTAGTCCTGCAGGGCCTTTAGCCTAACAGAAGGCGGTTCAAACGGTATACCTACTATCGCCACCAGCTTCACCTGGTTGTTCTTGATCCCGACGCTCTCGGAGAAATTTCCGCCTATCACCGCGAAAAGCGATCGCCCGGGCTTCATAACCTCCGCGAGGATCTCATGCTTCCGCTCCCTGCTTATATTCGGCTCCTCCCTGAGTATCAGATACTTGTTTTTGACAAGCGAATATATGTTGTTCATGAACGAGTAGGACGGGAAGAATATTATCGTATTGTGCCTGAAATTGTCAAGAATCTCGTCTATTCTACCCGCTATGCTGGAATACTGCATCTCCCTGTTTGTGAACTTTGAAGTAACGTCCTCTTCGGCAATCATGAGCCTGTTTTCATTTATCACCCCCTCACTAACCACCAGCTTCTCGCAGTTTTCTATGCCTAAAAGCCTGGCAAACATATCCATAGGCTGGAATGTTCCGCTTATCAGGATGGATGAGTAGAATGACTTCAGTATCCTGGAGGAATATTCTGAAGGGTCTAAGGAGGAGATGTTGATCTTTCTCATATCACCGGAAGATGACATGTAGGAGATGTACGATTCGTCCATCTTCACCAGATAGGAAACGAAATTCCTCAGTGTAAACGATGCCGGGATGTTATAGCCCTTCTCATTCGCCTCTACGAGCGCATCCAGCTCCAGCAAATCCGACTCAAAAAATATCTCACCTAGATTAATCCTGGTGTTGTCGGGATTTCTGCGCGCTACCTCCATGATTCTATCGATTTTCCTTGCGATATTGGAATAGCCGGAAACCGAGGCCTCCCTGTAGGCCCTGTCGAGAGTCTTTGTAGATATTGAGAATGAGTTTATCCCTATGACCTTGTCAGGTAGGTTGTGTGCCTCGTCCACTATCAGAATTGTGCTTGCGGGATCTATTAAGGTCCTTGAGAAGAAGCCCTTTGACACGTCCTCGTCAAAAACGTGCGAGTAGTTCGCGATTATTATGTCGGATTTCATCGCGTTCAGAAGGGATATCTCGTACGGACATACCTTGAACTGCCCCGATACATCCATTATGCTCTGCGGATCGTTTATCTTCTGACTAAGCGCCTCCATCGCAGGCGGCTTTACATCCCTGCTTTTCGTGAAGGTATTCTTGTAGTAATCGCACATGCCCTGCTCTCTTACCGCCTTGCAGAACTCTACGAAAACAGAGGCTTCTATCTTGTTATCGAAAAGACACATGGATCTTTTCCCGTTTACACCGGTGAATACTACGCTGTCGGGAGTTATCGAGTTTATTTTGTTGAGTGTATCGTACACTATATTCTGGTGCATGTGCTTTGCGGTCACGAACAGCACTCTGAGCTGCTTTTCCTTCGCAAGGTTTAATGCACTGTGCAGAGTAGCAGCGGTCTTACCCATACCGGTCGATGCCTGGATCATCAGTACGCTCCTCTTATCTATGGCATTCTTGACCCCATTGACTATGGATTCCTGGCCTTTTCTTAGCGAGCTGAATGGAAACGGTATCATATCATCAAAACTGACATTTGCGATTAATATTGCTTGCGAAAGACTGTGAGAAACCTACTCCGTCTTTGGAGGCGGCATACTCTTGGGCGTCTCTCCGCCGTGCCAGGTGTATCTTGGCTTTATCTGAACAGGATATATCCTTTCTGAGTTGTCATCCAGGATTATGCAGGAACCGGGAAGCTTCGGAAGCTCCGCTAGGTATTTCTTTATGTCCGTAGCCATGTAGGTCTGCATTACTGTGTTGAGTGCGTCTATGTCGAGTTTTGCCGTAACATGCTGCGATACTATAATATCAGACTGTGTTATTATGTCCGTGTCTAGTTTTCCCGGCTGCTGCGTCGCTATCACAAGCCCTATTCCGGGCTGTCGTCCTTCTTTTATCACTCTAGACAATGCGGCCGTCGCAGCCGTCCTGGATCCAACGGGAAGGAACTCATGAACCTCATCTATGAAGAGCCATACGAGGGGGATCTGCTTCTTTCCAGATTCTCTTCTCATGGACACTGTGGACTCCATATCTGCAAGCTCTTCCGCCCTTCTCTCAATAGTCCTGATTTCAAGTATCTTCTGTGATAAGATCCCTATGACCAGTGCCCTAAGATTGAATTCTCCTAGGGAGTGCGAGTACAGGCTTATATCAAGTATGTTTATGTTGCCCGGAGTCAGCAGGTCCTCAACAGGAGTCCCTTCCTTCTGGAATATGCCCCACTGGTTTGCGGCCTCAAAGCGCTGTTTTACTGCTTCTTTTACGGTGTCTGAGGTGGTTGCCTCCTGATTGACTCTTTCTGTTATGTCCTTCAGATCGTACTTGTACTTGTCCTCTATCAGTGATTCTATCGCCCTGTTTATTGTTATTCCGTATTCGTCGTTTATTGAAAACCCGAATATGTCGCACCAGTCGCTCGACGAGAGGTCGGAGACGGAGATGGAGAAAGGGGCATCAGCCATCGACGGGTTCTGCTCCTTTACCTTGTCGAAAGAGCCCTTCGGTATGAATACCCTGATGTTCTTGAAGCCCTTTGGCTCCTCGTTCCAGTTCTTCAATATCTTGCTCTCCTTGTAATTCGGGCTCTTCATGGTCCAGTAAATTCCCATAGTGTCTATTATCAGGGATGTTATGTTTTCTGCGACTTCGGGCTGCAGAGAAGCCAGACCTTCCGCGATAACGCCCATCGTGTAGCTCTTACCAGAGCCTCTTTTTCCCGCTATTAGTACCACGTGCGGCCTCAGCGCATCCAGCATTATCTGATTCCCGAGGCTGACTATATTGCCCATCGTTATGTATTGTTTTCCTATGAAAGTAGTGGCCAGATCGCCGTAGATTTCAGTATCTCTTGCGTTGCGCCCTATCACTACGTTGTAAGCCATAGAATTTACTATCTACTGTTAAGATATATAGATTAAGAGCTAACAATAAAATTAAAGAGTCTAACGCAGTGTAGCCTGTTCCATTAATTTTTTTGTGATTAACACACTCTCATCGCATACGTTTGCGAGATGGCGAGATAGAGAAAAACGACTCTTCTTAACTTCATCTGCATAGTAATAAAGAACGACTTTAGTTCCGTCTTCTCTCGCCGCTTTTATAGCGGGAACAAAATCTGTATCACAAGTCAGCAGAAGAGCGTTTCTAATATCTGTTCTGTACAGTCTCAATAAATCTATTGTAAACAAAGTATCGACGCCCTTTTCGGTAAATTTATCTACTATATCACCATTGTTCTCCACTCTTAATTTTTGAAGTCTGCCCTCCCTTACGACTATATCCAGCTTTTCAATTCTTGCTTTAAACCTATCATATTTGGCTTTTCTCTCTGACTCATCTGGCGTTGGTTTTGAACTCTGGGATGGTGGACATGTATAGAAGAATGCTTGCGTTAGCCACAGATTATTTTCCTTAGCCATCTGAACTGCTAATCCTTTTATATCAATGTGCTTTTCACCACGTAGCCCGAATTCCTTCGAGACCAAATCTAAGTAATGAGTATCGATTAGAACAGCGGCGTTTCCATAAAAAAACACTGGCGACCCCGTAGGATCACCAGGGATCATATCCGATAGAGATGCGTGCTATTTATAAAGTTTTCATTGAATGTATTGTTTATAAAATCGATTCTATTTGCTGAGAAGAATTATTTGGCAAACTGTATACAAACTTATGGTACATCAGCTGTACAACCCTTCAACGCCGGCTTTTGAATCGGATTTGTACTGGTTTAGAGCCTTTATGTAGTATTGTAAACCGGGGATTTCCTCTTTAGCAAGACCCTTAGTCCTGTCAAACAAGAAATATTTCCCCGCCTTCATCGTAAGACCCGACAGGTCCCTGCAGGAGAGTCCTTCGGTCTTTGCTGCCAGAGAATGCAAATCACTTTCAGATAATTGTGTAGCGTAGGAATGGAGTATTTCGACTCTATCATCCAGTGTCGGCAGGCCGAAGTATATCTTCGTGTCGAAGCGCGACAGGAGTGCGTCGTCTATTGCATCCTTGAAGTTGGTTGCACCTACGACAAGCAGGTCTCTGCTATCCGTCAGTATCCCGTCCAGTTTAGTCAGTATAGTGTCTATCACCCTGGAATCCTCCAGATCGGTCGAAGTCTCATAGCTCCTTTTGCTTATGTACTCAAGCTCGTCTATGAAGAGCATCGTCTTTCCCTCTCTCCTGCTGTAGTTCTCCACGTTGTCTAGCAGCTCCGCCATCCTCTTCGGAGATTCACTGTAGTATTTTGAGAACACTTTCGATAACGGGAGATATATGAATTTTATATCGCTGTTGTTAGACAAGGCCTTGGCCATAAGCGTTTTACCGTTTCCGGTGGGTCCGTAGAACAGTGCGGCATTTATTCTTGCAGCTCCTAGATCGTTCTGTCTCGTAAGCTTATTCAATGACTCCAATTCTGACTGGTGCAGAAACGGGAATATCACCTCCTCCTCAATCCTGCCCTTTAAGTCCCTGTACCCTGATATAGCGTCTACCCCTATGTCACCCTTGTATATGACGGCACCGAATGCTTTCAGCTTTGCAGCTATTGTATCGACAACTTTTTTCTCCTCACTGGGATCGGGCATAAGACAGCTGAGCAGCGTCTTCTTCCACACCGAGTTGAACAGGTCCGTTCCGTAGCCGCTTTCTATAAAATCCTTTGATATGTCCATGGATATGCTGGCCGACTCTATGGATTTTGACTTTGAGTATTCTATCTTGAACACGTCTGCCCCGTTGCTTGTACCGCGCAGCTTAAGGGTATTCAATCTTAAATTATCTTCGGATTCAACTCTTACTGACAGATCCCTGTACTGCTTCTTGTAAACGAAGAGAGAATCTCCTGACACCGTATTGAGCAGTTTTCCCAGTCCTTTGTTATACGTAGCTTCATCCGATTTTATCCCGCATACGGCAATCAGCCGGCTCCTGTCGGCATTCGCGTATATGGTAGGATTTATGAAGCCGTCTATGGTCCTGTCGCTGCTCATGGAATTTAGCTTCTGGTTCGTTTTGAGTTCTTCCTTTATGAATCTGGATACGCCGCTTTTGAATGTCTGCAGGTAGGACTTTTTCGGGCTTAGGTCTCTGTCTTCCATTGCTATAATAATTTAGATACAAACGACTATAAATCATTTATCGATAATAAAAGTTCGTATTAAAAATACGGCAACGCGTCACTTCAATTTTCCGAGCAATTCTTTTACAGCACGGTTGAATCTTTCTACATCTCCCGTATCCGCAGCCTGATCAAATACCTGTTCGTCATTATCTATAGTGTAAGCGTGCACCAATTCATTTCTCAGCCTTCTTCTTTCCTTTATAGTCACTACAATATTTTCACCCAGTTCTTTTGAAACGGACATTAAAAGAGAGGATTCTTCGCCAAACGGCCCCTTCTTCAATGCTTTGCTCAAAAGCACCACAATGTCAAATTCGATTTCACTTATGAGTTGCAGACCCCTCTCCAGATCCCATTTCACTTCCATCCCGGAATCCTTGTATTTTTCATACGTATCTGGAGTCATTTTCTTTAGCAATGTCAAACAACTTTCTAGTTTAGAAAGTCTTCCGCCGATTCTTTCTCCTATTTTTTCTTCCATGCCTATTCAGACGATATAAGTTCACGGTATAACGGTTTAAGATCAGACCACTGTTTTACCACCCTAATCGAAAAGTCCTCCAATTCATTCCAATCTGATACGAACAGAATTTTTCCCCCTTCGAGAACCGCTGCCGCAACATTCAGGGGCAGTCTATTGAGTATTGATACATCAAAGATATCAGAAGGCCAGTAATCTGTTTCCTTCTTAACATAATCGTATTTCCCGTCTTTGAGGAGGATAGCTACGTCGACGTCCCTGAACGTCGGCTCTCTTCTGGCAAAACTGCCGAACAGTATTACCGCAACTACGTCTTTGTCAGTTTTTGCTTTTTCTACTATATTTTCCAAGCCTGACAATATTTTTCTATTTTTATCAATCCATTCATTTGCAGCCTCCGTCAGTGCTTCTCCCATTGATTTTTGCAATTCTGCCGACATAGCCTTCAGTTTTCTGAAAGTTGCCTCATTTACATTTTTTACACTTATATTCATAAGTTATACTAGTTATACTAGTATAAAAAGTTTACGATTTAAGTTTTACGATTCTATCCAATAAGAACACCTAAAACTAGATATTAGAGAAGAATGGAAATGAAAATACTACTTGTATTCAGGTATCTTCACTACTTTGCCCTTTACATCCTCTTTTTTGTACCTGTCGCCCAGTGCCTTCAGCTTGTCTGTGAAAGCCTGTTCTAAGTCAAAATTAAGGTGGTCTGCCATCGCGAGACAGGCGAATAACACATCAGCTGTTTCATTCTTTATTTTTCTGGATAGTTCCTGATCATCTCCGCTCATCAGCATTTTATCCAGCTCTTTTCCGTCGTTCCATTGGAATAATTCCAATAACTCATTGGCTTCCACGGAGACGCCTATCGCCAGCTCCTTGGCCGTCTGGAACTGCCTCCAGTCCCTTTCGTCTATGAAGTTTTTTGCTATCTCTGTTAATTCACTCAGGTCCTTTCCCATGTTTTTATTAAGAAATGGTTATTTAATTCGTTTTACGCCAAGCTGCCCGAAAATGGGTAAGTAGCCATACTTTCCGCATTTTTATAGGTGAAGCTGCTGTTTATGGCAGTGTCCAAAATGAAATCCTTTCCGTTTACGATGTAAGCATAGCTTATTTTTTCCGGTGTATTATTTGTTGCATTCAGCAGCCCGTTTACGTAAACCATGCTGGAGCTTCCGACGGAACTCGTATTAAATTTAATTCCTGTATTGTTTCCGTACTGAGCACTTACCGACTGCTGGATATAGCTGAAAACCAATTTAGCAGATGATGATGAATTCAGATAGAAGACATCGGATGAAAATGCCTGCGATGGTCCCTTGGATGTGGAGTTTGATTTCAGTGCTGAAATCTCCGAGGAGGGTATGAACTCCTGCACGTTCGCTGATATTGTACCCGGTGGAAACGATGTCGCCTGTGCTTTTACAAATGTCGAGTTTACAGTCTTATTGTAGGCCAGTGTCCAGTTTCCTCCTATTATAGATGCCAACGATGAGGGTGAAAATGCTGTTACCGGAGTGTAACTCACTGAAGGGGCTGAACTCCCTAGATGTAAAACGAATATTGAGAGGACTACCACAACCGCTATGACGATGACTGCAGGAACTATTATAATCAGCGGAAGCTTGACGCTCTTTTTACTTGCTCCGGTTTCTTTCGGATTGCTTCCATGATTTCTTTCCTTGGAATCCATCTACGTTTTAGTATGGCAATATATTTAAACGTTAGCATAAATTTGCACGATTTACGGTCGAAGTTTCATTTTTGAGGCACTGTGATGAAATTCAGCACTTTATGAATGGATTATTCGGTATAGCCGGCATGAAGTTTAACGAATAACTATTTAACTTTCCGCGTTTATTCCAAAGAATGGACGGTGAGAGGGAACTGCGAAAAGTTACGTTGTGCCTCCTAGTCAAAGAAAATAAGATACTTCTTGCGATGAAGAAGCGCGGTTTCGGAATGGGAAAGTGGAACGGCGTTGGCGGCAAGCTTAAGGAAGGCGAGTCTCTAGAGGACGCGATGCTGCGGGAGACGCAAGAGGAGATTTCTGTCGTTCCTAAAGATTATTCAAAAATCGGTGAGATAAAGTTCTTTTTCGACGGAAAACCGGAATTCGACCAGGAAATGCACGTTTTTGTCTGCAGGGACTGGAGCGGAGAACCTGCGGAAAGTGAGGAGATGGCTCCGAAATGGTTCGATATGAAAGAGATACCGTTCGAAAGCATGTGGGATGATGACAGGGTGTGGCTGCCGCACGTTTTGAACGGCAGAAGCGTGGATGCGACATTTCTTTTCGACGACTCACAGAAACTGAACAATTACCACATTAGATTATATCAGTAGGATTGAGCCCGGCAAAAGAGTTGATTCAGACCGGTTTCCAAGGTGAGTTATTATACACATATAAGAAAGGAGAAATTCCGTTGGATCCAAGACCGGGTATAAAGAGTTCATAACCATTCCATGCAAGACCTTGACCAGGTACGCCAACCGTATTATTAATTTCTATGTATCTTTTGAAAGTAGGGTTAAATATGCCTGTAATAAACCCACCAGATACAGCATTTGCTATAAGGAAGTTAGCCCCATCCCACACTATTCCGCCGTTACCATAGTTTACTATCACTTCTCCTGATAGGTTGTATTGAGTAGTGAAACTGGAATTTACTGGGTCGTACATTGTTATGTTTGCCCCGGAAAAAGCGCCATTATACACGGTGTCATTGTTGCCCAGTGTCAATATCGCATACTGGGATCCGTCCCATGTCACACTCGAAAATATTTTATTTGAAAATGTGTTTGCTGGGATAATGCCAGTTAAGTTTTTCAGGCCATTTGAAGCGCTGTATGAGAAAAGTCCCGAAGCCTTAGAGGTGTTCAGCCACGTTTTATTAAATGGATAGTATCCTACTATGAGATACGAGTTACCATTGTATGACATCGCCATCGGCACAAAATCTTTACCAGTGTTTATGCTGCTGGTAACATTTGCAAAATTGCCGTTATTGTAAATGAAATATTGAGCGTTGAAAGTGCTCGAATTAGGTTTGCATATTGCAGCTATTAAGAATTCGTTGCCATTTGATGCAACAGCTGAAAACCCACAATTTTTATATTGTGACTCCAGAGTCAAACCTATAATGTTATTTTTAAAGTAAAAACCGGCATTATTAGACGATGAGTTGTAAAGACCAGCTATCGGCATGGTTCCATTGCTGCCAACTGCCAAAACGTATGACCCATTATATGCGGTGGCACTTAACATTGAATAGTTAATAAAAGATAAAGGCGTAGTGGTATTGAAACTAGTTGGTAATTTTAAGCTAAAGAAGTTCTCAGGCATATAATTTTCAAGCAGTTTATTGTATGAATTGTTATTTACCTTCAGCGCAGAATTGATGGAATCGAGTCTAGAAATGGTTGATTGTAGAGCCTGTATCGAAAATGCATCGTTAAAGCTGTTTGCCTGCAGCTGTGCTATCAGGCCTTTCAAAGCAGAATTATTGGCCGACAAATCCGAGTTGTTACCCTGCAGGACTTGCAGTTCTGCTGTCAATTTTTGTATTTTCTGAGCCTGTACGGAAACGTTTGCAGCGAATGAACCCATTTTAACGCTATACGAGTTTAATGTACTGTTAAGGGATGATACAGTGTTGTTGAGTGTACTGACTTTACCGGTTTCGGTCACTAGGGTGCTCTGTGCAGAATTGAGCGAGTTTCCGGTGTATACATTAGCAAATGATAGGAATAGAACTGTTGCCAAAACTGCAACTACTAGCACAGTAAATATCTCCAAGCGTATCCTGACGTGTTTTCTTTGTGTCTTGGGATCTGTATGGATTATTTTCACCATCTACATTTTAGAGCATTATCGTTTATATAGTTTACTACTCCAGAATAACCTAAATGTTAACTTAAATTTAGAGTGAAAATTCCATAGAAAACTTTAGAATATATATACGCTGGGAGCAGGATTTGAACCTGCGAATCCTTGCGGAAATCGGTTCTCGAGACCGACGCGTTACCAGGCTGCGCTATCCCAGCAGTACTCACTAACGATATTAGCATTGGAGGTAATTAAATAATAAAACTTATACGTTATAACCGGTTTGGTAGCCGCAATCGATTTAGAATGTTATAGGAACGAAACCTTCTTCTATGCTGGTAGTTATGAACTCTCCTGCCGGCAGGAGTTCAACCATGCTGCTCAGTTTCTCCTTTATTTTACCTCTCTCGGCTATGAATACGCAGGCTTTTGGTCTTTCCGCGCCCGGAAAACTCTCCGTTATCTGCTTTGCTAACTCTGAATTTTCAGCTATCGCGGATTCGCTTGGTCCGAAAAACAGGAATCTCACTTCATGTCCTTTTTCTTTTTGTCTCCTGCTGAAGCCCAAAGCCAGGCTTATCTTTTCAGGTTCCTTGCTTACTGCGATTGTTAAGAGTTTTACCATACTTAGATTTAAGTTACAGATAATATAAGCATTATTGCTGTGTGATATTATAGTAATCAATTAGTTCTTTTACGCCATCTTCTATTGTAATATTTGCCTTCAACCCCTGTCCCGATAATTTTTCAGTATCTGCTTGGGTGAATTTTTGATAATCGTTAATTGGGTTTTTAATGTATTTTCTTTCGAATCTTAGTCCATTGCTTTCTAGAATATCTAATATTGTATTCCACGAAGTTGCATTCCCTGTGCCTACATTAAAGGTACCAGAATGATTCAAGGCGAGTTCTACGCTTATTCTAGCAGTATCTTTTACGTGGATCATATCTCTCTTCTGTTCACCGTCGCCGTAGACCGTTGCTGTATTTTTTTTCTTTATCTCTTCCAGAAATATTGAAACTATGCTCTTATAATCGCCCTTGTCGTTCTCGCCTACCCCGTATGTATTGAAGTATCTCATAGCAACACCCTCAAAAAATCCGTTTTTAACATAATTGTTAAATAAGTGTTCTCCCATTATTTTTGAAGTCGAATACATATTTGCTTTGTCGGGGTATATTGGCATGTCTTCATTCTCTATCTCACTTGTATTCCCATAAACTGCTGATGAGGATGCAAATGCAACTTTTTTTATTTTAGACTTACGCGCGGCTTCCAGTATATTGAGTAACCCTATTACATTTGTTGAAAAAGATTTGATAGCATTTTTCTGAAACTCTACCTGGTTGGTTACTGCGGCCAGCATTATTAAGACATCATAGTTGGACAGATCGAGGTTAGGAACATCTGGGTTGGTTGTATCTTTAATTATAGAGTCAACACCGTCTATTTTACTGGGCTTTAGATCCATAACGGACACTGAAAAACCCCTGTCTTTACACTGTTTGGCTATTTCAGAACCTATAAATCCTGCACCACCGACTACAAAAATGTTCATATAAAAATCTGCTGGGTATCCCTTAAATACTTTATAGATTTATAATCTAAATGGACAAAATAAATTCAGACGAAATAGCATTTATTTATGCCGCTGGACACAAAAACACAGTCTTCCTAGTTGACTCATTGGGTATAAAGACAAGAAAACATATGAGCCCTTTCTTTTCCGGCTCGATAAAAAATACATTAAGAAGTATATTAGATCTGTTCGCTTTGCCAAAAAACTGCAAAATTTACTTTGTAGAAGGGAACTTCATTTCAATTGCTATAGCAAGAAAGATACACATTATACCCAAAGATTCCAAAATAGTAAAGTATTTAGGAGAGCCAATATTTTACAGACTCCTGAA
>JAJYRE010000001.1 GCA_021794235.1 Nanobdellota archaeon | reverse complement strand
GATGATAAAAACATCAAAGTTGAGGACAACAAACAGAAGGCAAAGGAACTGCTGTCTGAGATAGACATATTCAAGGGAAAGGAAAATTTCAAGGTTCCGGAAATAAACTGAGACGTCCTGGAAAAATTTCCCTTGAGCGTAGATAATTATTTAAATAGAGTTTATCAATAAATAATCAATGAAAAAAAGGAGAATTTCGGGAAAAACCTACGAAAAAAATCTTGTACCGGTTATCGGAAAACACGTTTTTGGTAACCTTTACGATATAGATGAAAAAATCCTAAAAGATATATCTGCGATAAGAACGGCCGTTATAGAAGCGTCGAAGGTCGGAAACCTCCACATCATAGAAATTCTAGAGAAGCAATTCAATGTACAGAACTCACCGGATCTTGGGGGGGTTTCGATGATAGCACTTATAGAGGAGAGCCACGTATCAGTGCACACGTGGCCGGAGAGCAGGTACGCAACAGTGGACATATACTCCTGCGGTGTAAACAGCAATCCGGCGCTGGCGTTCGAGTACATCGTTTCCGTTTTCAAGCCGAAGAGCTACAAGGTATTTACCGCTGACAGAAGCACGGACGACGGAGAAGACAGTACAAAGGTATTCAATACACTAAACTGATTCTTAATCTGCCATCATTATAAAGAATACCGCTAGGAATCCAAAGGTGACTACGTTACCGTACTCCCAGAAAAGAGTGGCCGGATTTGACAGCGATATGAATGTAGTTATGCCGTAGTTTACAGCCAGTATTGCTACAGAGATGAAAAACATCACGAATGCGTATTTTTTGTATTTCTTGTTGTAGAACGACGACAGGAACACGACAGGGTTCCTGTGAAGTTTCGATAGGAGAAGAAATACCGCCGCCATTATGACCACTCCTTCTATAAAGGTTATAACGCCGTAGTAAAAGTCAAAATTCATATGAACCTCCTGAACCTGACGAACCAGCGCCATGTTATCAGTATTATAAGGAACAGGGATAAAAGTCCGAAGACGTACGCCAACAGGAATGTTACGTTGTTAATAGCGGACAGCGGACTGTAAAAGCTTGTTATCTTCTGTATGAGTGTGAAAAGGCCTGCCATAAAAAGGAAAATTCCGGGGTACATGAAAATCAAGAGCTCCTTTGTAGCGCTGTCCTTGTTTAGGAAAAACGAAAGCAGCGGCGCCTTGTCCTTTCTGTGCTTAAGAATCGCAAACATTGTCAAAAAGGATGTCACAGAGGCGAATATGCCCCCGATGAACAGCATCGCGAAAATTGCAGTGTATGCTAAGTTTAGTACCATTTAGATTGATGAAGTCCGGCCGGATAATCATTGCTGTTCGTAACAGAAAAGAGATTCATGGTCAGTTAGTCCCCAGCGACTTTAAGTAATACATAAGTTCTCCTGCGTGCTGGTCGGGACTCACTTTCGGATATATCTTTAATATCTTTCCGTCCTTATCCAGTACAAAAGTAACCCTTGAGGCAACTCCTGTTATAGATTTTATACCGAGCTTTGTAATAAGCTCCTTCTTGTTATCACTGAGCAGAGTGAAGGGAAGTTGGTATTTTTCCTTGAATTTTTTGTGTGATTCTATTCCGTCTACACTGACCCCGTAGATCGGAACATTCAACTCCGAGAACTTATCGATGTTGTCCCTGAAATTACAGGCCTCTTTTGTGCATCCGGGGGTATTGTCTTTAGGATAGAAGTACACTACTGTGATGCTCCCTTTTATCATCGAAAGCGATACGGTCTCTCCGTGGGCGCTGTCCAGCAGGAAATCTGGGAACATGTCCCCTTCTTTCACATTCATAATAAACTTAAAAGACAGGCAGATTTAAATCTTGCGATTCCTAACGATAGAGTAGCGCTGACAGATAATTCTGACATTAACGGGTATGGCAAAAAAAGATATGCGAGCTATAGAAAAATGGTGGAATGACGCTTCCGGATATTACCAGGAGGAACTTGGCCACTACGCTCCGAACGACATAATATACGGGCCTTTTGGCTCAACGGAAAAGAAACTGAAACTTCTCGGTAGCGTGAAAGGCAAGAGGGTGCTGGAGCTCGGCTGCGGCGGCGGACAGGCGTCTATCTACCTTGCAAAGCTAGGTGCGAAATGCACCGGCATTGATATTTCCCGCAGGCAGATAGAATACGCCAGAAAGCTCGCCGCCGAGGAAGGTGTGGAAGTTGATTTCTCAGAATCGACTATGACCGATCTTAGGAGACTCTACGGGGCAGATTATGACATTGTCATCTCGATATTCGCCATACAGTATATAGAAGATCTAGACGGCCTGTTCAAGGAGGTCGGGAAAGTAATCAGACCCGGCGGCGTGTTCTTATTCAGCACCGAGCACCCGTTTTATCTGATAACGGACCCCGAAACCATGCAGGTAGGTGAGAGCTACTACAAAACCGGCAGGTTCGAGGAGAAGGAGAAGTGGCCGGACGGCAGCAGGCACGTTCACATAATGTACAGAAGGAAGGTAAGCGACATCTATAACAGCCTCTTCTCTTCCGGGTTCGCTGTGGAAAAGACGGTCGAGCCGCTGGATATGGACGACAGAGTTTTCGGCCACGGCTACAGAAGAAAACTGGTAAGAAGGATAGGCCCCACCATGATATTCAAATGCAGGCCGGTCGGCCCAAATTATTAATGCAGGAATGTGCATATTGTTTTAATGGAGGAAGTCCGATTTCTGGATGAAAAGAAAGCGAAGGAGGCTGTAGAAAAGCTGGAAAAGGTCTACCCCGACACAAAATACTATCTTAACTTCTCAGGGCCGCTTCAGCTGCTGGTTGCGGCCATCCTATCGGCACAGACCAGGGACGTAGTTGTCAACAAGCTTACGCCGGTTCTTTTCAAGAAGTACAGCACTGTTGAAGACTTCGCTGAGCTGAAGGAATCGGAGCTTATACCGGCGATAAAAAGTGTAACGTTCGCGGAAAACAAGGCCAAGAACATAATAGCGGCCTGCAAACTCATAAGGGAGAAATACTCTGGAAAGGTCCCTGACAGGATGGATGACCTTTTGAGTCTGCCGGGGGTAGGAAGAAAAACTGCAAACACGATACTGATAAACGCCTTCGGGATCGTCGGTGGCATACCGGTCGACACCTGGGTGATAAAGCTGTCCTATAGGATAGGATTGAGCAGGAGCGGAAAGCCGGATGACATAGAAAAGGACCTTATGAAGATAGTGGATAGGAAACACTGGAAAAACATAGCATATATATTGAAGGCCCACGGACACGGAATTTGCCACTCCACGGTGCCGCTTTGCAGTAAGTGCGTTATAAAAGACCTCTGCCCCAAAAACGGTGTAAAAGAGAGGGGATAGTTGTACTTTTTACAAAAATCCGCCGACAAAAGCTTTCAAAAAACAAAAATTATTTATTTCAGTGCGTTCTATAATATAGTATAAGGGGGTAATAGGAATATGTTGAACGTGGTTGTGGTCGGAGTTGCGATAGTTTACCTATTGATACTGCTGGCTATAATATTCAGAAACAATTCTCTTGCATCAAGACTATAAATTCTCTCTAAAAAGAGACCAAAGCAATTAGCCATCCCTGTTAACCTCATAAGAAACCAGTTCACGGAGCCGTCTGTCCGCTGAATTTACCGGAATACTTTGCCCGCCCCTTTACGCTCTCAAGGATTATCTGGCATACCCTGGTGCCGGGATGTACCGCTATAGTGAAGGGAGATAAGTTTGCCATCTCCAGAACGATTCTTCCTGAAACGCCGGGCTGCATGAAGCCGCTGCTGACGTGTGTGAGCAGACCTAGTCTTGCAAAGCGCGACCTGCCCTCTATTCTTCCGGATATGTTATCGGGCAGACTGATCTTCTCCATCGTTATACCGTGTATTAGCTGACCAGGATTCATCAGCAGGCGCCCGCTTTTTTTGAGCCTGACGACGCGGGTGATGCTCTTATAATCGGTGTCATCCCTGATGTCTATCGCCTTCGCCTCTACGTTAAATACCCTAAATACGTTTGAGAGCCTGAGGTCTATAGAACCCGGTCCTACCTGGGACTTGTCAAAAGGGGATATCTTTAATTGTCTTTTTTCTATCAGCTTTAGAATTTCATCTCTTGAAAATACTGCCATGTCTTCAAGAGAAGATAGAAGACCGCAACTTAAATACTTGAGATTACTCCCTGGCTGCGTGTGATGAAACTAGCTTCTTCAGCTTCTCGGGCAGGTACTTTCCCTTTATGTGCAGAACGACCTCGTTGCTGGGGTGCGTCTCTTCCTCGTTTTCCGTGAATATGAATACCTCGTTGCTGTCGACTATTATGAACCTTCCGATGTCTATGTCGGTTTTGCTCAGCTTTCCGAACTGCTTTATCTCGTTGGCTACTGCCTCGTTTACATCCTTTACCGGTGCGTAGACGTGTACCACTACATTGCTCGCCTTGGCCTGTTTAAGCGCCCTTCCGAGTGCACTTATCTTCTTCTCCAGCGATTTCTCCGTGGTTATCAGGACGATCTCGTTCTTCGCGCCCTTTATGCTCTTTTTAACCCTGAAGTATATGGAATCCAGACCCTGGTATGAACTTGCTACCCTCCCTTCTTCTACGAACTTTATACCCTTGTTGTAAAGATTCTGCAGGTCCTCTACGGCCGTGCTGTTCTTAAGCTTCTTCAGCTTCTCCATCTTCTGGTCAAGCCCCTCCTTTGCCTTTTCCTCGAGTTTCTCAATAAGCTCTGCGGGAGGGATTGCCTTGTAGCTTATGGGTCTTCCGAGCTCTCTGGTAACGAATCCGCCGTTTTCCAGCGAAACCAGTATGTCGTATGCCCTTGATTTAGGAACGTTTGCTATCTCACTCAGCTTACCTGAGGTGGATTTACCCTGCGAAAGAAGCGCCAGCCAGACCTTTGCTTCATATAGGTTGAGTCCGAACATCCTTCTTATCTTTGCTATGTAATCTTCACTGAATGCAAGTGCCATGATATGTTATCCTCCCAGTATTATATTTAATGAATGGAACTACAAAGTATATAAAACTTTTCTTTTTCACTGGAATTTAAAAGTAAAAAAGAAAAAAATAATAAAAAAACAAAGCTAATTATTTACACTCTTACTTTGAACATTGCTATTCCTACAATGAAGAGTACTGCACCGATTATAAGCTCAGCTACGTTGAATAAGTAGACTGCTCTTACAGTGGAACCTGCTACATTAGGGCCTGCAGTCAAAAGAGCATTGTTTATAATGCCCAATACTCCAAGGACTATTAGTACCAACCCGAAGGCGAACAGTACTAATCCCAATGCCGCATCTACCAGCATTTTTTCTTCATCGCGGAACTTTGACATTCCTTTCGATTTCATAGAGAATAGTATACAAACCATCTTTAAAAGGCTTTTCTTACCGGGAAACAGTTAAAAATAAAATAAAACGCTCATTTTTGACTGATTTTAATACTATAAACGCCTTTATTATAAAATGGCAGAGGGAAAATGCGTATTTTGCTCCATAGCGGCAGGTCAGATACCTTCAAAAGTGGTATACCAGGACGATGCGGTAACATCCGTACTCGACATAAACCCTGCCAGCAAAGGCCATACCCTTGTGATACCCAAGCAGCACTTCAACAGCATCTACGAGATCCCGCAGAACCAGTTTTTGCAGATTATGGCAGTCGCCGATGCGGTGGGTTATTCGATACTCCTGGCCCAGGCCCCCAAAAACGTTGATATGCTATACACGCAGGAGATCGTCAAGGGAAACGTCACACCTCACGCACTGATACATCTGATACCTAGATACGACGAGGACAGTATAAACTACGCTTGGAATCCCGAAAAACTGACAGAAGAAGAACTGGATTCCATAGCTAACGGCATAGTCCAGGCTATAGAGAAGGTCAGGGCGAGTGAAAAGCCGGTCCAGCCGGCTGAAAAAAGACAGGAGGAGGCTCCTAAGAAACAGGAAATTCCGCCGGCCCCTGAAGAGAAACCCAAGGAAATAAGCAGGAAGATAGTGGTGTTTTAGTTACCCGTGTACGTTACATTCTGCTCTGTCGGCTCTTTTGCCATCTCTTCTTTTATGCTATTAGTAAGCTCCTTGAGCTCTTTTGCATCGACATCGAAATAGTCATAGAACGAAGGGGATATCCTGACTATCCTGTGCCCGTCCTCTTCTCCGATGGTAACGAACCCCCTTGATTTAAGCTCCTTAAGGTGCTGGTAGACTATCGTGCCCCTTCTCTTTACCAGTTCGGCCTGCTTCATCTTCTTATTCACAGCTATGAAGCTGAGCGTCATCAGTACACCCCTGCTCATATCAGTCTGAAGCCTGTCCTGGACCAGATGGGTAAGATCTGATCTTAGTCTCATCCTGTAGATATTGCCCTCCGTAACGATATAGAAGGCGCTTTTCCTCTCTTCGTATGATTTGTTGAGCGAGTTTATGGCCTTCTTTATTATCAGCTCATCCGATTTGGTCTTTCTGGCTAAATCCTCCATCGATATCCCGTCACCGAAGGAAAAAATCAGCGCTTCAACGTACTCGTTTATTTTTGACATAAATCTCCTCAAATGGTTTCAGCTGCTCCAGATCTATCTTGTCCATATTCGCCAGGAACAGAAGCGGCAGGAATGTGTATATGAATTCCTTCCTACCCTCCTTTGTTATAAGCGAAGAGAACGGAATAGACTCTTCCTTTGAGAACAGCTTTGCCAGTTTTTCAAGCAGGAACACTATCCTTTCCTCTATTCTGACCTCTTTTATCTTCAGCTCAAAGTTTATCTTCGTCTTTACACTGGTCTTCATAGCCTCCCTGATTGTGGTTATGAGCTCCGTAAGCGTTATCTTTCGCCTCCTTATGAACGGGAACTTGGAGGTTATCATTATGTCGAAAGGCGTCGACTTTATGTAGCTGGATTTCCTTCCCTCTTCTTTCTGCTTGTTACGGTTCAGCATGTCCTCTATTACTTTATCCGACTTCATCTTCAGGAGTATCGCTGCGGTATAGATGAACTTGCCGCCGAACCTGAAGTCTATGACGTTTATCTTTGATATCAGCGTAGTGAACTTGTCGGTAATGGTTATAAGATCTATATCCATCGGGTCCATGCCTTCCTCCCTTATTATGGAGGTTATAAGGTGTTCCCAACCGAGCTCATCATCCAATATACGCCTGTAAAGCTCGTCATAATCCATGCAGTCTAACCAAAGTAAGTAAGCTCGCTGGCCTTCTCCTTCTTCGTGTAAAGCTTCTTGGCTATCTCTTCATACTTCTTAGCGTCTTCCGGAGTGAGGCTTGGTTTGACTATATCAAAAGCCCTGTCGAAGTCGTCCTTGGACACCTTATTGGCTTTTATATCGCCCCTGAGGGCATTCATACCGGCCTCTTTCGTGAGTCTCTCCAGATCCGAACCTACGAAGCCTTCCGTTTTCTTCATAAGGTGATCCAGAAGCGCCTCCTTGTCTCCGTCTATCGGCATACGCTTAAGGTAGACATCGAGTATCGCCTTTCTGCCCTCTGCTGTCGGTGGTGGAACAAACACGATGTTGTCAAATCTTCCTGTCCTGAGTATTGCAGGGTCGATTTTGTCTATCCTGTTTGTAGCCCCTATCACGACGACATTCTTAAGCGGCTCTATTCCGTCTAGCTCTGTCAGCAGCTGGTTAACGACCTGTTCGGTTGAATTGTTGCCTTCATAAGTCGACCTGGACGAAGCTATGCTGTCAAGCTCGTCTATGAAGATTATTGAAGGAGATACCTGTCTTGCTTTGTCGAATATCTCCCTTATTCTCTTCTCGCTCTCACCCACGTATTTATTGAATATCTCAGGGCCCTTTATCGCTATGAAATTCGATTCCGTTTCGTTGGCAACCGCCTTTGCTAACAGAGTCTTACCCGTACCAGGCGGTCCGTAAAGAAGGATTCCCTTCGGTGGCATTATACCGACGTTCTTGAACGCTTCGGGGTTCTTGATGGGCCATTCTATCGCCTCTGTAAGCTGGGATTTTACCTGTTCAAGCCCGCCGACGTCCTCCCATTTCACACTCGGCCGCTCAACCAAAACTTCTCTCATGGCACTCGGCCTTACGAACCTCAGCGCCTCTCTGAAGTCATCCATAGTCACTATCAGATTCTCAAGTACCGCCTTTGGTATGTTCTCGTTCTCCTTGACGTTAAGCTCGTTTATGTTTCGCCTTATAACGTTCATAGCGGCTTCCTTTATCAGTGACTCTATATCGGCACCCACGAAGCCGTGTGTTATAGCCGACAGATACTTTAAGTCTACGCTCTTGTCTATCGGCATGTTTCTGGTGTGTATCTTCCATATCTCATGCCTTCCCTTCTCATTCGGCACCCCGAACATTATCTCCCTGTCGAACCTGCCCGGTCTTCTCAGTGCTGGGTCTATCGCGTTAGGTCTGTTTGTTGCAGCGATTACTATGACCTTTCCTCTGCTCTTCAGACCGTCCATAAGGGTCAGCAGCTGCGATACGACCCTGTGTTCCACCTCGCCCATGCTCTCTTCACGCTTAGTGGCTATCGCATCTATCTCATCTATGAAGATTATCGTAGGTGCGTTTTTCTCGGCCTCGTCGAATATCTCTCTGAGTTTCTTCTCGGCGTCGCCTACCCACTTACTCATGACTTCCGGCCCGTTTATCGTTATGAAGTGTGCGTCACTCTCATCCGCGACCGCCCTTGCCAAAAGCGTCTTACCCGTACCAGGCGGCCCGTAAAGAAGAACTCCTCTCGGAGGAGTTATCCCCAGTCTCATAAATATTTCCGGGTGCTTAAGGGGTATTTCTACCATCTCCCTTATCTTTGAAACTTCCTCGTTCAGCCCGCCGACGTCCTCATAGCTTACGTGCTTTACTCTGGTCTCTTCGGAGAACTTAACCGGCTGTGGAGAAGTGTTTATCTCGGTGTTATCCGTTATTACAACGTATCCTTTCGGGGATGTGGAAGTTACAAGGAATCTAAGTTCGAGACCGAACTGGAACCCTGGAAATCCGCCCTCGAATATTCCGAGTATATCCTCGCCGAAAAACGATCCGAACGGACTTCTCCCGTTGTTCCCGAGTGTAACTATATCGCCTTTTGCGATTCCCCTGTCTATAAGCAGTCTTCCTATAAACTCCTCGCCGCCCCTTATGGAGAAATTTGACAGCGGTGAAAGATTTACGACTTCGGCTTCGTAGACGTCTGCCTTTCTCACTATTATGTTTTCACCTATAGCCGCCTTAGCGTTCTTTCTTGTAGTACCGTCTATCCTGACTATATTCAGGTTAAGGTCTCCGGGGTAGGCCCTCTCGACTTTTGCGATGGTTTTTCTACCGCCTTCTAATTCTACGAAGTCACCGGGTCTTACACCAAGCTGCTTCATCCACGAAGTACCTATCCTTACAGTGTTGAGTCCTATCGCATCCTGCTGCGCCTCTGCAACCTTCAATACAACTTCTATAGCTGGATTATCCTCACTCATATTCAAACCTCCTCAAAAACGAATATCGTCCTTTTTGTGTATCCGACACCCCATTCTTTTATAAAATGTTCAGCCTTCGCTTCGTTCTCGGACGGAACGTATATGGCACTTTTTGTAAGTCTGCCACCCCCTATCGATTGAAGCAAGCCATCGTTACCTCTTCTTCCGAGAAGCGCGTAGTTGAAAAGCATCTTTCTGCTCTGGCTCAATTTTGTAAGATCATAGAATATCTCGGTCGTTTCCCTCATCCCGAACTTATTGAATATAGGTTCACTGTCGAATATGCTGAGGCCCCCGATTAATTCACTGAGCATCCTGTTCTGGAGTAGATCGAATATATCAACCACCTCAGTCCCCTTGCCACCGAACACCTTACGGACTTTCTCCTCGTTCTTATCATTATCATCCTTCAGGATTACGTACGTTTTATCCCTCTTTTTTATCACGTCAAAAACGCAATCCATCAGGTCTTCCGGTAAAATTTCCATAATTTTTCTTGTTTATGATAAACCTATGTTTTAACTTATATTTATAGTTTACCATAAACCAGACTTATGATATCAAATATTATAATATTAAATAGTATACATAACTAAATCTCTCTCCAGCGGCTTTTTTTGCCGGCTATCAGCAGAAGTACTACCGCGACCGACACGAGCACCACCCAGTCTATGATGATTGTTGCCGGAGAGAAGCTGACAAAACCAGCTGCGGACTGGGCTATCTCGGCGGCGTATGTTGTCGGGGATATATATGCAAGATACTGGTATGGCATCGGTATATAGGTTATTGGGTAGTAAACAGGAGGAAGAGTTGAAAGGAGTGTCGACAGCATACCTCCGAAGGCCCAGCTCTGTATAACGTCGGCGGTCAGCGTTGCAAAGAAAAATCCCAGTGAGATGCCCACTATGAATATCAAAAGCATCACTGCGGCTATCACCAGAGCTGCAAGCAGTCCAACGTGCAGGAAGAAAAAGGAGAGAATTATAAGCATTACAACGGACGGCAGGGCGTACACCAACTCGGATATAGCCATACCGGCCATGTACATCAAAGAGGATGTTGGAGAGCTGACTATCATGTCCTGGAGCTTCAGGTCATTCTTAAGGTGGGAAAGATCTCCTTGCAGCCCTATCCCGTTCACGACCATAGTCATGATAAAAGCACCCTCAACTGCTACGCCTATAAGAGCACCGTGGCTTACAAACGCTATAACTATAAGGAAAGAAAGTGGCGCAAGAAGCGTATTGATCAGCATCACGGGGAAGTTCTTCATTGCGTATATTGCATTCACCAGTATCGAAGCCAGAAGCTGACTGCCCCTATTCTTTGTTCGCATAGTTTTCCCCCTCTCCTTCTATTGGCTTCTTTACAAAATGATAGAATATATCATCCAGTGACACCGGGCTTGTAGAGAATTTTATGTGCTTTCTTATAAGGCTCATTGCTATCGGTCCCGCATCTTTTTCGGATGTAAATATCTGAAGGCGGCCGTCTCTTCCAGATATCACCCTAAATCTGCCCCTCAAAAGTTTTCTGTCGATGTTTTTATCAAAAATCTTTATGCTGTACGGATAACCCATCCTTTCCCTAAGCTGCGCCAGGGTTCCTATTGCCATCATCTTTCCGTTCGCAAGTATACCTATCCTGTCAGCCAGTACTTCGGCTTCCTCAAGATAATGGGTAGTCAGGAATATCAGCCTGTCCTTTTTCAGATCAAGAAGAAGGCTCCATATCTCCTCCCTGGATATTGGATCCAGTCCGGTAGTAGGCTCATCGAGAAACAGGATTCTGGCGCCGGATGCGACAACCGTAGCAAGGAGCACTTTTCTTTTCATTCCGCCCGAAAGGCGTGTTGTCAGTCTGTCGGCATACTTTCCTATGTTTAGTAGCTTTATCGCCTCTTCGGCCTTTGTTCTTGAGTCCTTAAGACTGAATCCGCGCCACATCAGGTAAGTGGATATCGACTGTCTTGGGGTCATCCAGGGTACTGGCCTGCCCTCCTGCGGCGTTACGGCTATTATGTTTCTTATGGCCTGGGCATTTTTAATTATATCCAAGCCATCTATCCTTGCGCTCCCCCCTGTCGGCATCAACTGGGTGGATAATATCCTTACCAGAGTAGTCTTACCCGCACCGTTCCTTCCCAGCAGGGAGAATATACCGGTAAGATCCAGTGATAGATTTACGCCGCTGAGTGCAAAGTCTTTTTTATTGTAGGTCTTGGAGATGTCCTTGCAGATTATCTTTACCATATTAAGTATCTCAAAGACTAAACTCCTTGCGTATAAATAAATCTATTAAATTGTATTCTCCAGTATAATTTTTATACGGCGATTTACTATTGATATAATGAATAAGGAGTTATGGTCGGTCGTAGCCATAGTAGCCGTAATCCTCATCGCGGCTTCGCTTATGGAATACGGATTGTACGCCCTGGGCATTACATCACCGATATCGGTGCACTCCGCCTCCACGGTATACTCCACCAGTATACTTTCACAGGGCGGATATCCCGTTAATTTCACAAACGTAACTCCTAACCTGAACCGGAACGGGAATATCACAGGAGTAACGATAGCGTTTAAAAATCCGACAAACTACACGGTTTACTATTACGGCGGCTGCTTCTCACCTTTCACCGGCCGCGTCATCCTGAATAATACGGTTGTCAATGTGACATACATTACCGGTGCGGCGTGCGATGCTATAGCCACGCTAAGACTCTCTGCGGGGGAAAGCGGAAAGGCATTGTGGCCATACCCCAAGTCTCTAAACATAACTGAGAGAGGGAACTATACCTTAGAATTGAATTTTCCCTACAGTCTTGTGGGCCCTTCCAATGCCACGTATATAGCCTCAGAAAATTTGGTCGTAAAGCTGGGGTATAATTAAATCGGGACGGGCATGGATAAAAACAACTATTGGCTCTCAGTGATATTCCCGATAGCAGCCATATCGTCCGGTTTCAGCGTATTGATCCCGATATACATACTAAGCCTTAACGGTAACGTGATAGACGTAAGCATCGCCACAACCGTATATGCATTCGCAGTCATCCCTGCTTCGCTCTTATGGGGCGAACTGACCCAGAGATTGAAGAGAATAAAGATTTTCATAGTCATATCGATAATCGGCATATTCCCGATAGTCATACTTCTGTACCTGATTAGGAGCATATTACTGGCGGATATCATGTACGCGGCGTACGCGATGGTACTGACTGCCTCCTCACCCGCAATAAACATGCTTGTACTGGACAGAAGAAAGAAAGTGGTGCTCAGATCATACTTCGGGGTCTACAGCTTACTGACTATTATAGGCAACATAATCGGCTATATACCGGGCATTCTTCTGGACAGCGATATAGTGGCCAGGTATCTGCTGATTATAATTGCGTTCAATACAGCCGGCCTGATATTCACAATGCTGTTTGTCAGGGAGAGAAAGCCGAAGATAGAACGGGAAAGAAAGCGTGTAAATGAATTTTTCCCGCTCTTCAATGTGATCAGCAAGTTCCCACAAGTTCTTACCGGACACCACCTTATCCTTAGATTATCTAGCATCCGAAAGAGAACTGATGTAAAAAGAATATTCGTTCTTTTCCTTGCGATAGCAATAATGAATTTCGGGATATACTTCTTCAACACCTCCTATATCCCGTTCCTTTATTCCTACCATGTTACCTTTTCGATGATATTCCTGGTAAGCATGGCCAACGCCGTCGGACAGGTATTTGTATATGTTGCATTTATGAGGGGCAGAACAAAGAGAACCCTAAGAAGCTATTACAGGATAGCGATGTTGGTGAGGTCTGGCGGATATGTGGTTGCCATAGTGTCTATAATGGCGCTTAGCTTCCTGCTTTTCATGAATCTGGTGTCGTATTTCATAGCCGGTATAGGTTACGCACTGTGGAATATATCGGCATCCGTAATAATCTATTCCAATATAGCGGGCAGAAAAGAAGCACATTATATAGGGATCTGGTCGGCTATTCTTGGCGCATCGGGGGTCCTCGGAGCGCTATTTTCCGGATTTACCTCGTTCTATGCCGGCTACATGTATACTTTCGCGATAAGCATATTCTTCACGCTGCTGTCGCTTTTAGTGTTCAGAGGGGCATACTCCAATGCCGACATTATAAAGGACTATGGAAACAGAATATAATAAATATGGGCCCAGGGAGGTTCGAACTCCCGGCCTTCTGCGTGTAAGGCAGACGTCATAACCACTAGACCATAGGCCCATTCCAGCACTATATTCTTATAGCACATTTACTTTAATTAGTCATTTATATCAAATAAATTAGCATTGAATAAATATTTATTTGCATTAGAGTTAATAAGTGTATCTGGGCTCGTAGCTTAACTCGGTATAGCAATTGGCTCTTAAAATTTTGCAGAAACCAATTGGTTGCGGGTTCAAATCCCGTCGAGCCCATATTTATAATTATGAGATTCATACACGTAGGCGACACGCACATAGGGGCTGTTTATAAGAATGAACAGAGAAATGAGGACATAAAGGAAGTTTTCAGACAGATAATAGACGGTGCAATAGCCAATAACGTTGATTTTATAGTGCATTCCGGAGACTTGTTTAATGAAGGCACGCCTTCTCTGAGTGCGCTGCTTTTCGTCACGGACCAGCTCAACAGGCTCAAACAAAACGGGATAAGGATGTTCATAGTTCCGGGTTCGCATGATGTCGGCATGGGTGAGGAGCATAGCATACTCGAGCTGTTTGACAGAAATGGGCTTCTAACAAACCTAAATTCAAAACGCTACACAAAAGACGGAGAAGAAGGGTTTCAGTTGAAGGGGGAAACATACAAAAACGCCTTTATATGCGGGATCAAAGGGAAAAGAAGCAAGGTCGAGGATGAAATATTCAAGAGGTTGAAGATAGACATAGACGAAAGCGCCTGGGTTAAAATTTTCATATTCCACCATACGATATCATACCTGGGTGAAAAGTTCAAGGATCTGGATACTGAAAGCCTCCCTAGGGGATTCGATTACTACGCAGCAGGCCATTGGCATGGAAACATGGACAATATTCCGTATGACAAGGGGATAGTCCAGTATCCGGGATCGTCTGAATACTGCGATGAAAAAGAGATAGTTGACAACCCCAACACGGGCTACTACATAATAACCTAC
>JAJYRE010000010.1 GCA_021794235.1 Nanobdellota archaeon | reverse complement strand
TGTAACAGAAAATGGGCTTCCGAATGTCATCGGTGGAAACGTTTTCCCGATGGACGCACCGGCGCTTTTCATAATTGATCTGATAAAATACTACAAGTGGACCGGTGACTCCGCGACGCTCAAGAAACTTCTGCCAAAGGCTAAAGTCCTCGCCGGGATTGCGGCGGGCAGGGTTGAAAACGGTTTAGTGCATGACAGAGGCAGGGAAACGTGGATGGATTCTATGGACAGGGAGTATTCGATAGAGATACAGGCGCTATGGTCGAAAGCCTTTTCAGATATATCTGAGATAACAGGAGAGGACGATGAGTTTTACAAACTATCAAAGAGCATCTTCAATAACTTAACGAGATACGCCAGAGAGGGATACCTATCGGATAACCTGAATGCCGATACGAACGGCATAAACCAGATTTTCCCGCTTATGCTGGGGCAGGTGGACAACCGTACCGGTAAGACGATTATAGAAAACATAAACAACAGCATGCTCACCGACTTCGGACCCACATCCGTATCGAAAAATGATAAGTCTTTTGATTTCAATGGATACCACAACGGCGCCGTGTGGCCGTTTACAACGGCGATGTTCGCGGCGTCCTGCTACAGGTACGGCAGGATGGACATAGGGGAGAAATGCCTTAACATAATGCAGAGAAACAACTTCGGTGCACAATGCACTTCGAGGATAAACGAGATATTCCAGCCGAACGGTGAACCCAAAGGGTGTCCGTCTCAGGCGTGGTCGATCGGTATGCTCCCGTCGCTGATCGACGAGCTTATACTCGGCATACACGTCGATGTGCCGAACGGGAGAATCCTGGTGGACGAACCGCTTATAGACATCGATATAAACAGGAAGATATTTGTGAAGAATAAGGAAATAGAACTGAAATTCAAGGGCGGTTTTCTGAAGTCGAATATAAAGATGGAGAGGGTCGGTGGATCCTTTATAATCAATCTATAGATTTTTTACCTTTGTCAGAAATCTTGCGATGTCCGACTTGAACTGCTTTTCAGAGGAGTTGTTAAGGATGTAATAATCCGCGGAAGCTATTACCTCGGCCGTTCCGAAACCCAGCTCGAGCTTTTCACGCCACTCGAACTCTGAGAGTGATGAAAAATCGCTCTGCGCCTTTCTCTTGACTATTCTGTCAAAGCGCATCATCTTGTCCGCTATTACGCCGAGTATCACCGCCTTGTAGCCCTCCTTTTTGATTTCGTTGATTTCCAGAATGTTTCTGGAGCCGTCTAGGACTATCACGTCGTTGCCTGCGAAAGCTTTCTTGAGCTCTTTCTTTACCAGATTTATAACGTACTTATCACCGCGTTCCTTCCTCATCTTCTTAGAGAAATTCCTGAGTGTGTGGTTTGTGATGTCTATCCCGAGCCTTTTCATTTCATTCCTCACCGCATCACCCATCCCTATCGTAGGTATCTTCTTCTGTGAAAAAACTTTTGCGGCTGTGGATTTTCCGCTTCCCGGCATGCCTGTTAGAACGATAACTTTTTTCATATATAGTTAGCCATGGTATTAAATAAATACTTGGGATACCCGAGATACGGGATTATGCTGTTTACCCTTCCGACGACTCTGCCATAGGGAATGTTGAACTCGAACGGAAGGGAGTATGGATTTGCATCGCCTTTTGTAGTGTAGTAGTATGTACCGTTGACGATGGTCTCGTTTACCACCCTGTGAATAATGTCTTCGGTCACCCCGTTGTACGTAGCCCTGTATATTATAACGTCACCGATCTTTATCTGGGGAGGCTGCACCTTGTAAGCAACCGCTATGGAACCTATGGGTATGCCGCCGGAGAACGGCCAGCTGGAGACCTGGGACATGTTGTAACCGTGTGACTGCAGCCAATCATAGTAGGTCAGTTGTATAGACGGATAACTGTGAACCATGCTGCCGGATACTACCGCACTTATGTAGCTGACGGATGAGAACGCGTATACCGATGGTATCGCGACGTAGGTTATAATCAGATATAGAACGATTACGTAGAAGAGTATAGAATAGATATTTTCCCCGGAAAAAAGATACCTGAGTGCCTTCTTCTTATCCATCATTAAACTTTGATAGGCTTACTTAAAAAGTTTTGCGAGAGTCTTCTTTGCGTCTTCGAGATCACTCTTGGTGTTAGCTATCACCTTCTTGAAAAGCTTCTCTACGTCCTTATCCGCTTTTATGACAAAGATAGACGATTTCTCAAGAGGATGTTCTAGTACAAAACCTGCGAACGTAACGCCGTCCACGTTGTCCGCCTCCTCCTTTAAAAGATTAAGCAGAGACTGTGAACCTCCCTTTACCCTGAATTTTATAGATTTCTCATCCTTCTCTAATACTTCTATTTCCATTTAGTTTAGATATCCCTTTTATTTTAATAGTTTTCCGTCTATTAAAACTTGATTTGCGGTTTCCTTACTCGCACTTTGTATATCCGCAGCTCTTGCATATGAAGCAGCCGTTTTCGAATATGAGTGTCTTCTGGAGGCAGCTTGGACACGTAACTGCAGTACCGTCTGTTATGTCTGCGCTGTTTGAAAGGACGCCGTGGAGCGTTGTAGTCTCCTTCTCAGGATTCTTGTTCTTTAGTGTGAGCTCTATCCCCTTTGCGACTCCATCCGGTACGGAGAATATCTGGATTCCATTGAACCATATGGAGTTGCCGCCCTTTATTCCCTTCAGGGTCTTGATTATCCTGTTGATTTCGCCGCCAGACTGGAGATAGATGCTTATCAGCCTGCCTAGGGCCTCGGTGTAGCTCCTCTCGGTCTCCCCGGACCTACCCATGTCTATGAACACTTCCTTTATCCTGCCGCTGTCATTTTTGTTTACGGTAAGGTACATTATCCCCTGCTGTGTCGGTATCCTTATCGTGGTTCCGCTGAGAAGGAATGGCCTGACTTCCTCAACCATCTTTTCCTCTTTTTCCTCAGTGCCTTTCTCCTTGTCCTCTTCGTCCTTTGCCTTTAGTATGTCTTCCTTCGATCCCTCTCTGTAGACAGTTATAGACTTGCATCCGAGTTCCCACGCGTGGAAGTATATCTTATCCACCATCGCCTCGTCCGCGGATGCAGACAGGTTTACTGTTGAGGATATGGATGAATCGATGTGCTTCTGAATCGTAGCCTGCATCTTCACCCTGAAGAACGGATCTATCTTGTGTGCAGTAACGAAAATGTCAGGAAGCTCTTTCTTGTCCTTTATCTTAAATTTCTCCATATAAGTCTTGACCACCGGATCGAAGACCTCGAAGTATTCGTTTGACAATGATTCGGATCTTCTTGTGTAGCTGAGTGCGAATATCGGCTCTATTCCCCCGCTGACTCCGGCCATTGACGATATCGATCCTGTGGGTGCGACTGTTAGAATGCATGCGTTCCTAAGACCCTGCTCGACTATCTTCTTCTTTAGAGATTCGGACATCCTGCCGACGAAATCCCTTGCGACGTGCTTATCCGCCTTGAAAGCCGGGAAAGATCCTTTCTCCTTGGCTATATTAGAACTCTCATCGTATGCAAGCTCCTTTATCCTTCTAAATGTGTCGTCGGTGAACTTTATCGCCTCTTCGGTATCGTACTTAAGGTTCAGTCCCAGGAACATGGTAGCCATACCCATGACTCCCAGTCCTATTCTTCTGGCGTATACGGTCTCATCGGCCTGCGCCTTCAGGGCGTGCCTTGAATAGCTGTAGTCCAGGACATTATCTAGGAACCTTACACCGTATCTTATGGTCTTTTCCAGCTTCTCCCAGTCTATCGATGCATTTTTTGTGAACGGCTCATTAACGAAGCTGGCAAGATTTATAGCACCCAGGTCGCATGCCCCGTAATCTTCAAGTGGCTGTTCGCTGCATGGATTTGTACCCTTTATCGACATCCTGTCATCGTAATCTGTCGGGGATTCCCTCTTCATCCTGTCCCAGAACATTATCCCGGGGTCTCCGGTGTTTATAGCCGTCTTTATTATCTTGTTCCACAAGTCCCTCGCGTTAATCGTGCGCTTTATATCGACTTTTTCGTTCTTGAATCTTAGATCGAAAGGCTTGTTTTCCTTAACGGCCTTCATGAATTCATCGTACACCTTAACGCTTATGTTTGCAAACCTTACGCTCTTTTTGTCGCTCTTTATCGTCACAAAGTCTTCTACGTCCGGATGCGTTACATCTAGTGTTATCATCAATGCCCCTCTCCTGCCTGTCTGACCTATTATACCGGTGGTTACGGAGTAGAGCTCCATGAAAGAAGTAGAACCGGTGGAGAATCTAGCAGAGTTGTTTACAGCGGAGCCCTTGGGCCTCAGCATAGATATGTCTATACCGACTCCTCCGCCGTAGGAGTATGTCTTGGCCATCTCCTTTGCAGTGTCGTATATCCCTTCTATCGAGTCCTGCTTTATAGGAATGTAGTAGCAATTAAGAAGCGTCGCCTTGTGGTTCGAACCTGCGCCGAACAGTATTCGCCCGCCAGGAACGAACTTGAAATCCTCGAGCAGCCAGAAAAATTTATCCTCAAATTCCTTCTTCTTCGCAGCGTCCTTTTCTACGCTAGCGAGTTCCCTGGAGATTCTCTTCCACATGTCAACGGGCGTGATTTCAGATCTGTTCCCATCGATGTCGGACAAAGAATATTTTTCATAAAAAATTCGCGCTCTCAGTTCGTCGTTATTAAAGAAATCTAAAGTCTTCTTCGGTAAATTAATCATAAACTCCCCCTAATTTTATCTTAAAACCTGTAAGTATAAAAGTATGCATGATGATATCGATACACCGTGAATATGACCTCACTTGAATTTAATTAAAGGAGGTGATCCAGCCGCACGTTCCCGTACGGCTACCTTGTGGCGACTTAACCCTACTCACTGAACCTAGATTCGGTTATCGCAGAACGACAATCTCATCCAGATCCAACTTGTTTGGTTTGACGGGCAGTGTGTGCAAGGAGCAGGAAAGTATTCACCGCGCTTTGTTGAAACGCGGTTACTACGGATTCCGACGTTCACGAGGCTGAGTTACAAACCTCGATCCGAACTGAGGTAAAGATTCGGGGATTGGCTTCTCCTTTCGGAGTCGCATCCTATTGCCTTTACCATTGCAATTCGCTTGTAGCCCAGAGGATTAGGGTCGTACTGACCTACCGTCGCCCTCGCCTTCCTCTTTCTTTCGAAAGCTGTCTCTATATTTTGCTCATTCACGACGGATCGCATGTTAGCAAATATAGAAGAGGATCTTGTTAGTTACCCGACTTAACGGGACGTCTCAAGATACTAACTGATGATGGCCATGCAACACCTTTCAGCGTATTAGGTAAGCTCTTCAGGCTGACCTTCATTTTGTTGTCGCCTCTGGTAAGATTCCCGGAGTTGAATCCAATTAAACAGCAAATTTCACCCGTTTTTGTGCTCCCCCGCCAATTCCTTTAAGTTTCGACCTTGCGATTATACTCCCCAAGTGGCTTACTTAACGCCTTCGCTGTCACACTGCATTTCCTCAAGGAAATGCAACGTATAGTAAGCAGCGTTTACTGCTAGGGCTACCCGGGTATCTGATCCGGTTCGTTCTCCTAGCCTTCGTCCCTCACCGTCAGGTTCGTTCTAGTGCTGTGCCTTCGCCACTGGTGGTCTTTTTCAGATTAAAGGATTTTACTCCTACCTGAAAAGTTCCCAGCACTCCTCCCGACCTCTAGTCTGGAAGTATTCGTACCATGCCTTTCCGTTAAACAAAAAGATTTAAGCACAAACTATCCAAACCAGCTACGAACGCTTTAGACTCAATAAAAATGGTCACGACTCGAGCCATAGGTATTACCGCGGCTGCTGGCACCTATTTGCCCAGCTCTTATTCGCCATACCATTTCAGAATATGGCAAAAGTTTCTTCCTTTAAGAAGAAACACTTGGGATTCCCTCATCACGCTTTCGCGCATTGTGGAGTTTTCGGGACTGCTGCACGCCGTAGCGCTAGGGTCCTTGTCTCAGTACCCTTCTGGGGGAAACCACTTCCATGGCCCCTACCGATCTGAGATTTGGTGGGCCGTTACCCCACCAACAGTCTAATCGGGCATAGGCCGATCGTAATGCGGATTATCATGGTATTAACAATAAACCTTTTGCAATAAAGTCATTTCAGAGATTATTGCTATGGAGTATTAACCTCAGTTTCCCGAGGGTATCCTCCTCATCACGGTACGTTACCTATGTGTTGCCTCAGCCGTTCGCCATCCACCATTACCTAGTAGATAGACTTGCATGTCTCATTCGAATCCCAATAGCAGTGACCTCCAGCAGGATCAACTGGAATTGGTGTATCGATATCATCATACATGAACATGAACTTTCATGCACTCATTTTCCTCATCTGCCTGTTAGGGCATCGAACAATGTTACCTGTATATGAAAAGCGTCTTCAACGAATCACCTAAGTGACACATCCGACACATCCGGGATATACAGATAATTACTTTAAGTTACGATTCACATTTAAATACTTTTCTTATATTTTTAATCCGAATAAATTACGTATATAATCGTTAGAAAATTTCTTTTTTGCGGAAGATTCGCCGTCCTGGCTCAAAATATATTATGGGCTGCTTTCATAGTTCTTTCATTATTCTCTTCATGTTATCGCGTATTGCTCTTGCGTACCCGTCTTTTTCTTCGCCGCTGCTGTACTTCTGTCTCGGCCACATAAAGCCCTTCAGGACCACTCCGCTATGCCTAGGAACTACGTGGATATGGTAATGCGGTACGCTCTGGCTCACGATGTTGTTGTTTATTAGCAGGATTCCATCTGCATCGGTGCCAGCCTTAACAGCTTCGGAAAGACGCTTTAGGACTACGGACATCTTCTCCAGAAGCCCGTCCGGCAGATCGAATATTGTCTGATAATGTTTCTTCGGAATCAGCAGGGTATGGCCTTTGAATATCGGAGTGTAATCGAGAAATGCGATGAAATGCTCATCCTCAAAAATTATTTCCTCACCCTTGCTCTCTTTTGTTATAGAGCAGAAAACGCACTTGTCCATTTATTTTAAGACGCCTCCCTACTTATAAAAATTTATGGATTACCCCTTTTCTTTGTAGAAGTTTCTTATAGTCCTCTCTATAAGTTTTTTTGCCTCTGAGATGTCCTTATCGTCTTTTATCCTGATGTGCATTCTGCCACCAGACGCATATTCGTGGCCGCCGCCCTCGAACAGATTTGCAAGCCGATCGCATTTTATAGCGGAGTTGTTGCCGCTTCTTCGGAATGACATCCCGCCATCGTTGTGGAAGACTATCGACACGTCCGCATTGTACTGCAGTATAAGTCCGTTTCCGGAATATGATGACGACAGTATTCTATCAGAAAATCCGACTACGTAGCGGTCTCCTCCTACGGAAAATTCTGTCGCGTTGTCTATGCACTCCTTCATCTTAAGTTCAGATAGGTGCTTGTACTCGTTCCAGTCCCTCTCCAGTTTTCCGTCGAATAATGGACCATCGAAATCCGTACTCAGTATGTCATCCAGGCTCGCCGTCGACAGCTTATCGACTATGGACATGAGGAGATCCCTTCTTTCGGTCTTATTGTCCGTTCCGAGGTAATTGTAGTATGTTATAAGGCTTCCCAGCGGGTCAGTAAGCGAATATTTTGCTTTCGGGGGACTGGTCTTCCATTCGTCTATATCCGAGTCGCGTCCTATCTTTGCTATTGCTTCAGATACATCGTCGCCTTTCATGTATCTGTTGTAAACTAGTTCTGCACCGCAAAGCTCATCGGATTTTGCCAGTGTGATATCCGCATGCTTTCTAAGATTCTCAAGGAAGGTATTATCCCACTTATGGTGGTCAAGCCACGCGAGTTTGCCGCCGTTTGAACTAAACTTTTTTATGCAGGAGTCCGCATAACCCTTGAGGTTGTCGTTGTATCCGAAATCAGCTATGATTACCTCCGAATCCCCATTCATCTCTGATATATTTCTGAATATTCTTTCGAGGTCCTCTGGAGGATCGTAGTTTATGAAGTCAATGTTTCCGTCTATACCCTTTGAATCCATGTACCTCTTAAGTATAGCCGCAGAGCACAGGCCGTCACAGTCTATCCTGTGAGTGTATACGAACATCTTCATAAGTAGTATTAGAAGTGTTTTGGATTAATAGCTGCTGATTTTTCAGTAATCGTTGCTTATCAATTCTGTACTTACGCTGTCCTTTATTTCCCTGAGCGTCTCGCGGTCTCTCGTGTCAAGGTACGGGGATAGATCAAGATTTGCCGGGCTTTTGGATAGTCCCTTAGAACTCACATTGTGCAGCTGCCTATTGACTTCCCTGCAGTAATCGTCCCATGAAAATCCTAACGAAGTTACATACTGTCTTTCAACTTTTGTCGCCACCATGTGGGAATACATATAGGAATATCCTTCGTCTATCATCCATTTCTCGGACGCCTCGTGGTGTTTTGCTATCGTATCCACTGAGTCAAGTACTTTGCCTTTTATCACCAGCATCTTCGGGAATCTCTCATCCAGAAAAACTGTCTTTCCATCAAGAGAATACCCTCCGATGTATTTTATATTGTAATTAGTATCCACCGACACATCGTCTGAAGTCTTATACTCTGTGACCTGCCCTAGTCCCTCACCGTCATAGTAGGCGTATTCGTTGTCCACTTCTATGTAGTCGCCCACCTTGACTCTCCGATCTGAAGTTACCTTTACAAAGGCAGGGGTAATATAGTTTATGCCCACTATTTCGTAGACTTTTTCCAAACTATTTTTACTCATTTTGCAGATGAAAACCTGGTATGCATCCATATCTTACTTTTTGACATCATTATATTTATAGTTTACCACCCTAGAATCAAGACAATTTACATATTTTCAGACAATTCAAATCTAAATTAACTTAAATTTAAAGTGAAAAAAACTATCAAGTTTTAAATTTGTGTATATCATAGGATAAAAATGGATAAAAGATTTGAAGAGCCTATTTACATTCTGCTATGGTGTGCAGTGATAGTCGGCGTAGCAGCAGCAACCCTCTATCCTTATAGCACTGGATTCTACGGTGCGCCTATAATTACTAGCGGAGTGAATCTTTACAGCTGTGACTTCCAGCAGCCGGCGCCGATGGGAATAACGGACTATGGGGTAGGTGCATACGGACAGACCTACAATTATTCAACATCGTCGTTCCTAGGAAAAATAAATATAATGTCCCTCCATGCCAACAGCAGCGGGGATTACAATATGACGATTCAGCTGAACGCGAACATCGCTTTTACACACGGAAATAATACGTTTGTCTATTGGGGCCAGAACGTAGCATATATAGATACGCATACAAACTCGATAGCTTTCATAGACAATGTATGGAACAGTTCCGGCAACAGATCTGATGTGAATGCGTCCGCGATAACAGGACGCGGGAACGTAGGAAACGGAACAAGAAACTCGACTTATTATTTCTACGAGTACAATCTGTCAAAAAATTACGGGCGCCTGCACTATCCTGATACAATATATATGAGGGTAAACGCGTCTACCAGCGGTTCCGGACTTCCGGAGATTCGTTTTTCATTCGATGCAGGACACGGCTGGATAACTTATGACAACGTTACATTCACCGGCGCAGCGGGATCGGATTTACTCGGGTTGGAAGTCAGCGGACAGAATTACACACCGGGATCCACTTTCTACGACGCGGAATTTGTTCTTGGAGGAAACGGAGGGGGCTCTAATACAACTCTGATAAACTCATCCATGAATATGGCATTGGATTACTGGAACGGCCACAATTACCAGTCGGTATACAACGCATACAATTATGGATGCGACACCGAAGAGGGAATCTCCAACACCAGCGAGAATCTGGCCTTTAATACGTTCGGGGCGCCCGTCGCAAATATAAGCAGCGGCAGTGGCGGTTTGGGGTCTATATGGTTCTATAACAGATCAAACGTCGGATTAGCGGAGATATACACCGGTTCCCCAAACGGATACATCGTACTCAACGAGACGAATACAAATAAGAGCAGAATATATTACACCGGAGGAAAAGCGACACTCACGCTTCAACCCAGTGAGTATAACATAAGCGTTTACTACAGCAACGGGACACTCTACAGAAACGGCTTCATAAAAGTTATCGGTAACAAAATCAGCACACTCAACATGAGCGCGGTTTTCATGGGATGAAGAAGTGCCTTAATAATATATACTCTAAAAGACTCAATAGAATTGCGCAGGGGTAGCGAAGCGGTCAAACGCGTAAGGCTAAGGACCTTATGGCTCAGGCCTTCGAGGGTTCAAATCCCTCCTCCTGCATTGATTAGGAGTGGTATGTGTCACTGGAAAAGTTGATAGAGAAAAGATTAAACAACCTGTTTAAGGAGGAAAAGAAACAGAACTCCGGAAAAGATTCCTATTCATACCATTTCAACATGAATCTTCGGAGTGAAACCCCGTTTCAGGATATGTACTCGCTCATACATTCCTGCGCTGCCGAGAGCGGTCTGAGTACGAGTATACTTTCGATAAATAACGACTCGGCATACTGTGCGCTCTTCCTTAACGTGGCAAAAAACATTGCGGATGACAAGAGTCTGCTTGGCAGGATGGCCGCAGCCGCCGACTCTGTCTTCCATCCTTTCGCAAGCAGGAACGTTCTGGTCGGTTACGGCATAGACAAGAAGAATCCAACAGAGAGTATAAACTTCGAAATAGACAGGTACAGTAGATCCGAGATCAAACCGTTTATAGTACCGTTCCTAAGCCTTGCCTACAAGAAAATTTTCAACGAAGAGGATAAGGTGGATATATTTCTTCAGGGATACTACTAAGACTTTACCGGACTGCCATCAACTCCAGCCATCTTCAGAAGTGTCAGAAGAACCCTTGGCAGCTTTAGAGTGTTCGAATGTGAATCGTAGTGCCCTTTCCTGTTCTCCACCACGGTGTTTGCGTTCAGCTTTTCCCTGAATATCTTGTAATCGGCAATCGGTACGTACGGGTCGTTATCGGAGAATATAGCCTCGAAGTTTTCAGTGTGCTTCTTTACGACATCCCACTCTATCGGAGTCTCGAGCCACGGGCGCGCTACTTCGATATCGTTCTCGTTGTCAAAAGCTGCCTGATTCAAGTGGACCCACGGGGCGACCATTATTACTCCACCGACTTTCACGTTGTGGTCCAGCTGCTCCAGGTATCTGAGTATCGCCTGGCAGCCCATACTGTGCCCGACAAAAAACGTTTCGCTGTCCGGAGAGGTTATTATAGAGTTTAGATGGTAGACCCAACTGTCGATGTAGGGTTCATTGGGATTGGGCATGAAGACAGCCATCGCGTGTATTCCGCTTTTTCCGGCTTCCTTAACAAGCCAGGGGATCCACGCATCGTTCGGCGTTTCATTCCAACCGGGAACTATAAAAACCCGTTTGACCATGCTAATTCTAGGCATGCTATCGTTTTATATTTTCTTGCACACCGCAATCATGCGGTTATTGAACGCTTAATAACGGCCATGGCATCATATTATTAGACCACGCAGCGGATACGCGGCAGGAGGTGTCTTTATGGCAGATGTGTATAATTCGATAAGAAAGCATCACGTGCTGTTCAAGAGGTATGCAGACGAGCTAGAGGAGTTCAAGGGCGACAAACGGACACTGCTAAAAATCTATGATGTACTTAATGATTTCGTCGACAACGTACATTCCAGGATAGAGGATGAGATATTGTATCCAGCGCTGATAGAGGCGTCGAGCGGCAAGGAACAGATAAAAAAGGACATCGAAAGGTTAAAGTCGGACCATCTCGTGCTGTCAAAGCTGTGCAGTGAAATACTGGATAAGGATCTTGATATTAACGAGATTAAATCCAAGCTGAAAGCGTACGACAAGATACTCCTGGAACACAGTGCAATAGAGGAGGAGATAGCTGACAGCGTCATTTCAAAGAGCGAAAAGAGATTCAGGGAGGCTGAGGACGGCTTTGGAAATCTTGATACCTACATAAGGGAATTCGGAAAAGACAAATATTACGCATTTTTCAGGGAAGAATAGCTATAAATACTAAATTGTGAATAAAATAGGAATATGTCAATAACCGGTAATGGACTGCACAAGAGATCTAGGAACAAGCTCAGACTAAGCGCTAAGGAGAGGGGGACGATAGACATGAAGAAAGCCCTTCAGTCTTTCAGCGAAGGCGATAAGGTAATGATTCAGCCGGATCCGAGGACGCAGAGGAATATACCTCATAGGAGTTTCTTCGGTTCGAACGGAATAGTTGTAAAGAAGAAAGGCAAGGCCTACACTGTAGAGGTGCTCTTCGGCGGAAAACCGAAAAGGGTTGACCTTCTGCCTGTTCACATAAAGAGAGTTTGAAATGGAATACGAGATAATAGATGAAAAGATAATAAGTGAGACGGAGCTGAAGGAGCAGTACCTTGATTATGTTGACAAAGGCAACGAGATAGGCAAGAAACTCATAGAACACATACAGAAGAACGTTAAAATAAACAATTTTGAAGAGACATTCAACGAGATCACAGAATTGGGATTAGGCATAAGGGATGACTACATAAGGATGATAATCGACTCCGCTCCTTCTTCTGTCGAACAGATTAGGGCCCTGCTCTCCCCTCTGAAATCCAACATAAAAGAGGAAGATCTGAAGAAAATCCTCGCTGTTGTAAAAAAGCATTTATAGGTAGCAGGTTTAAACGCTATATGGCGAGGGACGAATACGCATATGTTTTAGAGTACCTACCGTACGGTTTGGCCGGCTCTAAGGACAGAAGGCCTTCGGCTATAATACTAACCGATTCTCTGGGTCTTCTTCTTGTAGCGCTCAAAAAGGAGGCAAAACCGCTTGAGGTCGGGATGAAAGTGTACATAGGCGAGAACAAGAGGGAGGAAGTCCACCACATAATAGAGAGGATAAGTCCTGAAAAGCTCAACGAAAACGGATTTATGGTGCTGCACGAGAAGCTGCATGAAAAAGTGATGGAGAATGAGAAGCAATACATCGAGATAATCAACAAGATAGGCCCTGTCAATGTAAGACTGCACGCACTCAGCCTTATACCCGGAATGGGTAAGAAGATGGTGCAAAAAGTGGTGGAGGAGAGGGGCAAGAAGCCTTTCGAGTCGTACCAGGAGATGGAGGACAGGCTTGGAGCCTCGTACAACGCCGCCAAAAGCATAGAAGACAGGATAATAGAAGAGATGGAGAACAAGGACAAGTACAGAATTTTCACATAGGGGCTGTAGTCTAACCAGGTAGAATAGGCGGCTCCAGCTGGACTGGAAAAATGACCTTTACGGGATGATTAAGAAGAAACCGCTTGACCCAGGTTCAAATCCTGGCAGCCCCAAGCTTATTATGCAAAACTTCTCTCGATCCTGGCGTTTTTGACATCGCACAACCTGTTGTCCGTTTTTACAATTTGTATACGATCTTGAAGTGATTTAAAATAATAATTATTTTAAAGTAGAAAACTATTAATAGTATTAATTATCAATTAAATACAAGGTGATTATATGACATTTGGAAGAAGAGGAAAATTGGAAATAATGCTCGGAGGACTCTCCAACAATACAGAGTTCAGCGGCGACATCGAATTTAGTAAGGCGTCTTCTTACGTTACAAATAGGAGAAATTTCAAGAAGTTCAACAATTATTTGATAAAATCCATAGGAAAAGAAGATGTTATCTCATTGAAGAGGGGCATAAAGTATGCCACTGTTGCATCGACTCTTGGCCTACTCGGCGGAATCTACGCAATTTCCTCAAACCCGACTCTTGGTGAAGAAGGCCTTTTAGGGGCCTCGTTTTTAATGGTCGGACTCAGGATTGCCGCGAGTTACGCCGCTAGAAATTACAGCGCGGCGCTCAATTCAGCTTACCGTCTGCCTGTCACGGAAATAGGCAATAAGGCTATGGAGTTTTACAGGCAAAAGACTGCTTGAACTCTCTACGTTTAGTCTTTTATAAATAATCCGCATAACCGCATGACTGAGGCGTCTGGAAAGCATTAATTTATCGGGCTGCTTTTATAGATATGCTGATACTATGGCGATAAAACCACCTAAATTGAAGGAGAACGCGAACATAAGAATAGTCGCTCCCGCCAGTCCCCCTGACCTCAAGGTCTTATCAACTAGCATCAATCTGCTCAAAAAGTACGGTTTCAATGTATCGCTGGGAGAAAACATAAGAAAGCTTGTCCAGAGGGCAGACCTGGCTGCGCCGGACAAGAACAGGGCTGATGAACTAAACCAGGCATTCAAGGATCCCACGGTTGATGCGATATTCTGCGCGAGAGGGGGTTACGGATCCATGAGGATACTGTCTCTTCTGGATTATGATGCCATAAGGGCGAATCCGAAGATATTCGTAGGTTACAGCGATATAACCGCTCTGCATCTGGCCATACATAAGAACACAAACATGATAACTTTCCACGGACCTATGCCGGGAGCCGATGCGGATGAGATGAAAAAGCCCTCTTTCCAGAATTTTCTTAAGGTACTGAAGGGGGAATCAGACAACATAACCACAAACATAAACAGAGTGATAAAATACATCGTACCCGGAAAGACTGAAGGGATAAGCGAGGGTACCAATATATCGCTTTTCGCCTCGCTGATAGGAACAGACTATATACCGGACGCGAGGAACAGAATAGCTTTCTTTGAAGATATAGCAACGACATCGGGAGACGTCGACAGATATCTTTTCAGGCTGAAGCTGGCAAGGGCCCTGGACAAATTCAACGGCTTTGTGTTCGGCGATTTCACTGACATACCTGTTTCATCGGAAGAAGTGCTTCCATCTATGGAGGAGATAATCCAAGAGTATATGTCCGAGATGAAAAAGCCTTCCCTTTACGGACTGCCGTTCGGACACGGTGACGACCAGATGCTGATACCGCTTAATGCGAGGATAAGGCTCTCTACGGACGAACCTTTCATAGAATTAATTGATAAAGTAGTGGATTAAAGGGAATTACCAGGCCACGAAAAGAGCTATTGCTGCTATTATTATCTCTACGACTGTGAACATCTGGACTATCTGCCATTCCTTGAACTTCCCGGTCCTGAGGAAAAGATGTGTCAGCGAGTATATCTTTCTGCCGTGCGGAGACGTAAGTCTGCCGTTTTTCTGAAGTATCCCCCATGAATGGGCGTGAAATCTCCGTCTCGCCTTTAGCAGAAACTCCAGTATCCATGGTATTGCCAGTATAATGCCCACAAATCCCATATCTCCCAATATGATTACTGCTGCCATTCCCCCACCGAGCATGTAAGTCAGACTGTCTCCAGGGAGGAGCTTAGCCGGGTACAGGCCGTAATATGTGTAGCCTACAGCGGACGCAAAGAATAGTACTGCGAGTGAGAAAGCCGTATAGGCCCCTGTATGGTATGCAAATATTGCCAGAGCTGCGAATGCCACCATGCTCATCTGCAGACTCAATCCGTTCAACCCCTCCAGCATATTAAACGAGTTTGAAAGAAATACGACTCCTATCGGGACCAGGAACAGAATGTATATTACAGGGTTGATTACGAATGTCCCCAGGTACGGTATGACCATGCGCGTGCCGAAATTGGCCGTCATCAGTGGCAGCGCTGCTATCAGCGTCAGCAAAGGCTTCTGCCACTGCTTTATGCCGCCGTTGAACAAAGAATAATTTTTAGCCATGGTTTCTACGTCCGCGTGGGAAGTTCTTATCTGACTGCCGGTTATATCATCCATAAAACCGACGAAAGAGGCTGCTATAATGGATAGCAGCCCGAGTAAAAGGTATTCACTGTTTACACTCGCATTTGTAAAGAAGTTCATGGACGCTATA
>JAJYRE010000019.1 GCA_021794235.1 Nanobdellota archaeon | reverse complement strand
CCGATCTAGCCGGTAAACTGCAGCTTAAACTTCATCTTTATCGAAAACGCAAATATCAACAGTAAAAGGCCCAATGATACCATCGGATCATAGAACAATATATTATACGCGCCCGGAAGGAACCATGTCATTTGGGAGATTGCACCCATTACCAGGAGATATCCGCCGAGGAATCCCAGAGGTACAGACATGTCTTCCAGATGGCTGCGCATATCCATCCTATCCTTACGGTAGGAAAGGTACATTACGGATGCTAAGTAAGCAAGTAAAAAGGCTGCGAAGGCTATACCGAACAGATAATACGCCAGTTCGTCTATGAACGCAACCATAAAATACAAAGTATTTGTTCGCTTATATAGTTGATTTTGGATACGATAAAGATTATAAATTTAGCCGAATTAGTAATAAAATGGCCAGTCATAAATTAGAGGAGCAATTATCAGTAACAACTGACGCGAACGGTGGATTCTACAAACTAAAAGAAGGGTTACAAAATATATTCATAGGCAACAGGAAATCAAAGGATTTTCCGAATAATTTTCTTATGAGGTTTTTGTATGGGCTCCCTTTGTTTCTTGGAGGAGCGTATGCGAATAGCAACGGTTCATCCGGCTTTGGAAACGGTCTAGAGATAACCGGTGTAGCCATCATGGCAGCCTACGGATTAGCGGGGATGCACCTAATCAGAAAAGAGGAAAAAGAGGAGGACCTTAAGCGTGCATGGGAATCGGTAAAGCGGGAGCAAGAGAACAGGCTAAGGAACCTAGAGAGGGTGGAAAGACAGGCCAGGGAGCAGCTGTACTATTACGATGATCGGACAAAGGAACTAGCATACCCGCAACCGCTCGCACATGCAGAGATGGCTGAAAACCACCAAAACTACGAAAAAAGATACTTTGCTGAGCACTATAAACATTAAATTAGAATAACAATATTATTGCTATCAATTTTTAAGGTTATTTATTATATTCTTGTACTCTTTTTCGGAGATCTCACCGGAAGCAAACCTCATCCTTGCCCTGTGCATTGCGATGTTCGTGGAGATGCCTTCATCAAGTCCCCTGTGCCTGTAATCATTCCAGTAGTATGACCATCTCCACCATGGCCGGAAGAATATGAATATTACCGCCAGTACGACCCAAAGGCCGCCCCAGGCGCTCCAGGCGTTCCCAAGCCAGTTTATCGGCGTATTAAATTTATAGTAAAACCCGAGCGATACAAGCGATAAAAAAACAAGGATCAGGAACATCACCAATATGAATGAAAATATGACTCTAAACGGGAAGCCGAGCATATTCAGCCCTTTTTCTATGTCGCTACCGTGCATTCTTTTCTGACGCATATTTAATTAGGGGTCTCTTCCTATTTATTTTTAGGCATTTTCCCATATATATTGTATAAAAAAGAAGAAAAACGTCGCAAACTATTGCGCTTATTATGTTATATAATTATAATTATTATACTTAATAATTATATAATAATATCATATAGTATATTTCCGATATTAAATTTAATTTGTGATATAGTACTTATATAAATAATATTATTTATAATGATATAATATCATTATATAAAAATAGTGGGAAACTGACTAAAATGCGAAATTATCCGCGAAGGACTGATAAAAATTACCGTTCAGAACCCGATCAGATCTACTGGACTGCGTCGCTACCGCGGTAATCGGTATGGAAATGGTAGTCATGACTGTGGGGATAATCAAGCATCAGAAATGTATGCCCCTTGTCCTTGTACTTAAAAACATAAAATATTAGGCCCTCCTTCCCCCAACCGTCGTATCTGCGTACACTCTCTTTTACAGGGCGACCCAGGGCCAATGCTACTCTTTGATGCAGGTTTAGCCTAACAGTCTCCTTCTCGTGAGTATACTGATTAAGAACCTCTACATTCTTTCCGGTGTACGGGCTCTCGCCATTTGACGAGTACAACCACGAACCTTGATATTTCAAATTTTTACCGTTTGCTAGAGAAACGTTATAACCACGATATTTTAATTCTTCGTTGTTAGCTATTGAAACCCTAGAAAGAAGTGTTTTTGGTTTATCCAGAATGCTGTCAAGGTTTTTGGAATCCATTACCATTCTAATATTTATGAAGTGTGCCCCTATTTAAAGCTTCCATAGCCGAAAACCGGTCCCTCACGTCTGAAAACGGCTCTCCTGAGAAGTGTCTTCTATATCTCTCTGCTTGGTCTCAGGAAGGATGAATATCGTCAACAGTAGCCCTATAATTGAAAGAATTACCGATATCAGCATCACCTTTCCTATACCACCGGCCTGTGCGAAAAGAAATGCATCAACAGCCGTTCCTATAAACGCACCTATTTTTCCACCCGCCGCTGCTAATCCGCTACCCAATCCTCTAAGAGAAACCGGGAAGACCTCCGGCGGGTAGATAAAGGTAGTCATGTTTGGCCCGAATTCTACAAAGAAGTAACTCAAGCCGTATATTATAATAAAATCGAATATGTACTGTGCAGCCGCGAGGAAAGGAAATGCGTATATTATGAAAAACAATACAGCCATCATGGCAAATCCCAGCATCTGTATGAACTTCCTTCCTAGCCTGTCGATTGTAAACGCTGCCAGCCAGTAACCTGGAAGGGCACCGACTCCGAAGATCAGCGCCTCGTATTTTGTGTGCAGTATCAATCCCTGAATCGCCGACAGGCCTGTTGGAATGAGCGCTTTATAGATATTTCCGCCCATTATCGTATTCCCATAAAATGACCAGTCCATGGCAAACCATGTTCCTGCGGTCGCCAGTAGTATAAGAAGAAGCCGCCTGTCCGTAAAGAGTGTTTTCCAGTTGGCCTTTACAAGCTTGGAGTTCCTTGATCTTGCAACCATCTTCAGACCTGTGTAGTTCTTTAGCTTTCCCGCTATCTGCCCTATGTTTCCCTTTACTCTAGCCGCATATTTTGGAGTCTCCGGCATCTTCCTCCTGTAGTATATCACTATCGCCGAAGGGATTGCCCCTATCGCAAGCAGCAGCCTCCAGACTATAGCTGCGGAAAGACCGGAAGAGATCAGCCCGAGAGCTATCAATGGGCCCAACGCAAGACCTATGCTCTGCATGGAAAATACCATCCCGAGGAGTCTTCCTCTGTTCTTCGTATTCGAATATTCGGACATTATAACGGAACTTGCGGCGTAATCCCCGCCTATCCCTAACCCAAGTAGAAAACGCCAGATTGCCAGTATATACACGTTATTGAAGGGTGTGGCGAATGCACTGCCCAGAGCACCGCCGATTAGAAGTATAAGTTCTATGCCGTACACGGACTTCCTTCCGAATTTGTCCAGGAAGACTCCGAACATTGAGGATCCTATGACAGCTGAAAGAAGGGATATCGAGCCTATCAGAGCCGTCTGTCCTACGCTGATACTCCATCCTGCAAGGGGTAGTAGACTAAGGACTGTACTTATTATGAAAAGATCGTACGCATCCGTCAGAAAGCCCATTCCGGATATAAGAAGCGTCTTGTAATGGAAAAGGCCCAGAGAAGCATTGTTTATGCTTTCAGTAATACCGCTGGTGTCCTGTCGTCCTCGCATAGAATAGGACATTTTTCATAAATAAAAAGGCATCTTAACTAACTATAAATGGATAAGAAAACATTATACGCAAAACCCGCATTTACAAATGCCGCAAACTACCCTAAATTTTACAAAATATGCGGTTCCCGAACTGTGTTACGATGTAGAAATTATATGAGAAATGCACCGATCTACAAATTTCAATCCAAACTTCATTTGTCGTCTAGAGAACGAACACATTGTGAAGCTTCCTATTAAACAATTCTAATCAATGCGCTGTCTTTCTACAGATGTCTATAAGCTTTTCTGTTTTTGGCAGGTACTCCGTCACCAATTTCTTAAATTCATTCTCGGATTTTCTGTATTCAAACATATAACCGGCCGAATTCCTGTAGGTAAGAAGGTCCAAGAAGACTTCTTTTATGAATTTCTCATTTTCCCTTATTATGTTTAGCTTTTTATTTTCCTCCGCGTACTTTACGACTAAAGAAGAGATATCATGCACCTTTGGAACGTTTACATTTATCGACAGCAATACAGATTTGAGGGCTATCTCAGCGGCCATTTCCAGACTATAAAGGGCGGCACTGTACTGACCGTCTCTGAAGTTGCTTTTTGCGGAGCCCAACCACGTATCCGAATTGTCTAAGGCGGCTTTTACTTTCTCTACGTCCATTCCAGAACCTCCACGCCTGCGATTTTTAGCCGCTTGTGTTTTATTTTTCTTAACGAGGATAAAAAGTCATCTGCAGTATTTTTCCTATCGTAAAGGACTATTCCGTAATCTAATATATCCAGGAAGAGCGGACTGAACTCTGATAATCTTTTCAAAGACAGGATTAATGGACTTATAGATGAGTAAATCCCCTTTGACAACAGTTCTTTGTGGATTTTTTCGGTATTTTCAAACGCCGCCCTGGCGGTTTTTTCATAAAAGGCTTGTTCATCCCCTTCTATCATAATAAAGAGGTCGATATCACTAAATTTACCGGACGTGCCTTTGGCTACAGAACCGTACAGGATAACTCCACGAATTTCACTTGATTTCGATATTTGTTCTACGAAACTGAAGATATACTCCCTTAGAGTCGGTTCTAACTCCATTAAAGCGAGCTTTTTGCCTATAAACTCGGATATGGTATCGTTAAATGTTATCCTGCTGGAAGTTCGTTTCTGCAGATATATTCTGGCGTTATTCAATGTGTTATAGGCTTCCTGCGTGAGCATAGTTGGTTTATAGGTCTTCTTTGCCATATTTTTATATATGATATATCCATATATAAATATTTATAATGCAAACTCAACACATCTGTAAAGTTAAGCCATGCTTCCTATTCCATCTTACACTCTCATATGGGTGGATGTCCACTTAGAAATTGCCGGATCTTCTAATTGCATGGTTTCCAGTAGAAAGCATCCAAAAAGCCTACACTATTTAATCCTATACGGATAGAAACTTATATGATTGACGGCATAGTGTTCGACCTTGACGGGACGCTTATAGATACCGCTAGGACACTGTCAATTGCATGGTCTAATGCTTTCAAGGAGGGCGGTCTTCAGATTTCAGCGGATGAACTATACGAAAAAACAAAAGGAGTCTCGTCAAGAGATATAATAAAAAAATACCTTCCGGGCGCAGATGAGTCCACAGCAAAAATGCTTGTGTCAAAAAGAAGGGACGAAGCCGTCAAACTGCTAAACAGCCCTCTTTTTTACCCCGAAACAGTGGGGGTGCTGCAGGATATAAGAAAAAGACACATAAAAATAGCCGTTGCAACCGGCCTTGGGCAGGACCTGCTTACAAAGGTGATAGAGATAACCTCCATAGACAAATTAGCAGATTCGATAATCAGCTCAGACATAGTCGAAAGAGGAAAGCCTGACCCGGCGATTTTTGTAGAAGCATTCAGAAGGATAGGCACTGATCCAAAAAAGGGAATGGTGGTTGGCGACAGCTACAACGATATAATACCCGGAAAGCAGATAGGTTCCTTCACCGTATTTATCTCCAGAGACGGCGAAAAACTGGACATAGCCAACGCAAATATCACCGACCTGAATGAAATTCTGAAACTACTCGGTTAGCGGAAGGGTCTATCCGCTGAGTTTAACGTACGAGTCACCGCAGTCTCCACCGCCGCGTCCTGCACCCAGCCTGACAGTATACTGCTGAGCTGGAAGATTTATGATGGAATACGCAGGATCGGATGAGCACCACAGTGTAGTGCTGTTGGAATAGTATACCTTACTGTTCTCTCCCGTCAACGTCACAGAAGCATAGCCTGCAGTCCCTCCAGCGTAGCTTATATTTATGATTCCACCCGTCCAGTTGCAGGTTCCCTCAATATGACTGGAAGGGTATGTTGACGTGCTAAAGTTACCGCAGGATGTACCGTTAACGTCAACGGTATTCGGATTGGATGGTATGCCGGGTATAGTTCCGTTATATGAGCCGGTACCGAAACCGGATGAGGATCTATTAGGCAGACTAAGGACTTCAGACTGGGTGGGGGCAGGACCTAACTTTGACGTTATATCTACGACTCCGCCCGTTACTGCAGTTCCGATAAAACTCGAGTTTGTCACTACCTTGGCTTCATAACCTATATTTCCGTATAATATTACGCCAAACTCATCGGAGATGCAGATGTTTTCGTCTATGTATCCGCTTATGGCGGATGAGATGCCGAAAGACACGGAGTAGTTTTTAAGGACCGTTGACAGCCCAAACATTGTACACCTATTGCCGTTGTAGGTTTTCTCACCTAAATTTTTAAAACTGGAATTTTTTACAGAGCCCATTAAGTTGGATGTCGCGCTATTATTGAAAAGCTGCGAAAAAATACCTGACTTATTTATAGCATCGGATGAAACTGGGGTAAAAGTGCAGGTTGGCAGTCCTAGAAAACTCAGGCATTCTGTTAGGCCTGATCCGTTATAGACAGTAGTGTTAACGATTCCTGAATTATTTATTACATTTTTAAAATATTCACCGTATTTGCTTATGTAAGCACTTTGAGAGGTAGTGGTACTGTGATTGACGCCTAATACAGAAGAGTACGCAGTTGAAGAGTAATTATAGCTTATATTGAAGTTACTGCTGGATTTAAAGATATTAGACGCGTCAAACGTCGCCTGTGATGAGCTATTGGCGGATGAAAACGTCGTTACCGGAGCGTTGCCTAGAAAACTTATCCCGGCGATTACATTAAACTGGTATAGGACATACAGGATTGCCACGGCCGCTATGATTATACCTATCAATACAATAAGTTGTGTATTAATTTTAGATTCCGGCGGCAATTTACCAGATTCGGCCGAATCGGCAGGGTTTATAGAAGTATTGTCGCCCCCATTGCTCATTTTATATGAATTAAACTTGTTATATTTAAAGTTTTTTATGGTTCTCAAGCCCTTATAACGTGGTATCGGCTTGTTGAGCCAGCCTCCTGAAAGGCTTGGCCTTATCCAGACTGTCAGGGTAAAAGTCATCGGATAAAACTAGTTCTTTTTTGAGTAATCGATAGGGGTGTGTTCGGTTTTCTCCCAGTTCTTCATGTTTTTCAGTTCCCTGAAAACGGCCCTTGTGCTTGCGGCCCACTGGAGCACCCAGTAGACGGGTGTTGTAACCCCGATCAGAAACCCTTTTAGATAAGGGTGGCTTCTATTTTCCTTCTTTGCAATCTTCTCGTAGGATCTTCCCTGTATATAGCAGTAGAAAGCCGCGGATGAGAGATTGAAATATGCGAGCGGTTTGATAACCTGCGGAACCGGCAGGTGGTCGAGGTAAAATAACGCACTCATCCCGATACCCGTAAAGTTTATAGGTCCGAAAAACGCGCCTAACCCTGCCATATACATCTTTGCCTTGCTTTTGGGGTCGTATTTTCGCTTTGAATACTCAACTGTTGTCTGTAGTTTTCCCTGCTGCCATCTGGTCCTCTGCTTCATCCAGGACTTGAGATTCGGAGTTGTCTGCTCTGTAGTCACGACGTCTATCATGCCTATCTTGTATTTTTTGCTGGTATTCGCCGAGTTCATGCTTGCTCTCACGGCCAGCTCATAATCTTCCGTCAGATTGCCTTCTTTCCATCCACCTAGCTCATCCACAAGCTCTTTTCTGAAGAAGTTTGTGGTGCCACCAAACGGCAGTATATAATCCAGCTTTGATAACCTAGGCAGGTACTCGCTGAAGAAGAAATCGTACTCAGCACGGAACTGCTTGTCCAGCCACGACTCTTTTTCCGACTTTAGCTTGAGCTGGCCCTGCACCGCATCGTATCCCTCGCCTTTTATCGATGAGGCGACTGTATCAAAGAGATCGTCGGATACATAGTCTTCCGCATCCAGAACACCGATGATCTCCCCGGTCGCCTTGCTCAGGCCCTGGTTGAGGGCTCTGGGCTTCCCTCTTGCCGTTCCGTTGTCCTCTACCGGTACATGAATGACATTTTTGTATTTTCTATGAAGATATTCTGCCATCCTGTCGGTTTTGAAATCGTCTTTTTCTGTCATCAGTATAAGTTCCAGATTGCTGTATCTGTTGCTTTCTATCCTTTTGACGGTGTTCAGAAGGACCTTCTCCTCCCTGTAAGCTGGCAGCAATACGGACACTTTTGGTTTCTCTTCCACTCCGACATGCTCTGATTTCTCCAGTTTACGGACCTTCAGCAACGGGTAGAAATTGTAAACATTGCTTCCAGCCCAGACTGCATTGATCCCGGTGAAAGCAGTGGTCGCGAAAGCTGATAATAATTCTATAAACATTTATCATTATTAAAAAGTAGTTATATTAATAGTTTATTAATATCAAATCGAATACGTGGGGGGCAATTTTCAGAACATAGGATGAAAGCAATAAATTTAGTTGTATGCTGTAGATTTTTACAGGCGGCATTCATCATGCTACTGACTGTCTTGTGCATTACTTGATGCTCACTGTACCTCTCCAAAGATCATTGAAGGCATTACTCCATTCGGAGGATTTACCCTTATCCTAAACCAGTAAAATGGACCAATCGTCTGTCCTGTAGACCCATCATTAGAAATACCGACTGTTATTTGGGTTGTCTGACCGCATGCCAAACTGTCGACCGCACCATAATTGTAGGAAAACTGCGTTGAACTGCCGGAGACCGTGTGGATGGAGAAAACCGTATTTGTGTTTAGCGGGAAAGAAGTGCTGATATACGGATTGCAGCTGGAAGTGTGAACGATTATAGCCAAACCAGAGCCTATGTTGGTATTGAGATCAAAACCAGACCCCGGATTGTTGTTATTGCTAAAGCCGCTGCTTGATACGTATCCGGCCATAGGGTTGTCCACTTGGCTTGGTGTTGGAAACTTTCCGTAAAAATCCAGTATCTGGCTGGAGTTATCCCCATAGCTGGAGGCGCTCGTAGTGAGTAAAGATGAGTACGCGGATGTGACGCCGTTGTTTATTGTGATAGAGCCGGTGGATGTCCATCCGGTCGGGACCGAAGTCCCGGCAAAGTTCTGATACAGAATAGGGAATACGTCTGCGCCGTTGTCATACTGTCCGTAGGTGGAAGACAGCTGCGGAGCCTCGCCCACCGTGTTTGAATTAAACAGATTTGTGCTGTTTGACGCAAAACCCACGTATATGTTTTCAATTGAATCGGCATTAATGTTCATTTTTATCCAGTACAACGCGTTCTTTGAATAGGTGTAGTTCTCCAGCCATGAAGGTATTACTGTGCCATTCGAGTAGAAGAACTCGACGTTCTGGAGGTTTGAAGCTGCGTAGCCCTTGAATGTGTTGCTTGAAAGATTAATCATCTGTTGGTAATTTGATTCAGAAACTGGCTGCGCATTGTCTATAGATATTTTAGCATAATTCGTAATTCCACTGGGCAACTTTAGGGTTGAAAATTTTACAGTCGGCATTACTCCATTGGGGGGTTGGTTTCGTATACGAATGTACCTAATAAGTATGCTAATGTTAGAACGAGCGCTCTCCATACTAGGGTATAGTGAACTTAAGACTGGCAAGTCAACACCGTTATTTGTTGTACTTGTATAATTGAAAGACAACTTTGAATAGGTGTTATTGGCATATATAGACCAAACACCGAAATTCAGTGAGTTTATAGGCGTGTTTACTATGCTACTGGAACCGTTATAATTCTGAGAAGCGTAAACGGTATTTTCATCAGTCAAGCCTATGTGATGCGTACTAGAAGAAGAGAAGCTATTTTGGTTGGTCTGCATGTCAATTTCTTCACCAACTCCTGATAATGAGCTAAAGTGGGCGTACGAATCCATAACGTACTTTGTCGCGTTGTAGGTAGTGTTTAGAACAAGCCCCTCCCATGTATTTGTAGATGTAGAGTGTAGAGTAAGACCATCATTCACAGTGTAGCTTGGTACGGTTCCTATAGCGTTTATCCATCCGATACTCGAGTTTAATCTTGTGAAATTATCATAAGCAACGAAAACATTTGCACCGTTGTCATATTGGCCATAAGTTGAGGAGAGCTGCGGGGATTCTCCGACTGTATTGGCATTGAACAGAACTGTACTGTTTGATGCGAATCCTAAGTATGCAATCTGGGTGCCGTTTGAAGGAATCGAACCGAGCCTCAGCCAGTAAAGCGCGCTATTTTGATATTTATAGCTCTCAAGCCACGAAGGAATTATCGTTCCATTCTTGTAGAAAAATTCCACGTTCTGGAAGTTCGAATTAGCTATCTTACCGTAGATTTTGTTGCTTACATTGACCATCTGCTGGAAAGGAGAAGATGTAGCTTTATTCTGACTATTGGATATGGTGAGCATTACATAATTTGTTATGTTCTTCGGTACGATGGGCCCGAAGCTAACGGAAGGCATAGATCCATTCGGCGGATAGGCACGCAATCTCAGCCAGTACAGATATACGCTTTCCAATCCATAGCCAGATAATCCTACACTTATGTAAGCCACGTTTTCTGATGTTGTGGAAGTAACTGTACCCTGACCCTGATAATTCAAGTACCCCACACCATTGGACTTTGTAGTTCCTAAGCCGTTGTAAGCTATGCCAGACACATATGAATTATTTAACAACTGTGCGGATCCGCTCGCACCACCTTGTCTAACATTCGATAGTAAGGATGTAAACCAATACGGATGTTGTGATGTATCATCGTCGTATCCACCCACGGCAGCAGCCACCGCAGGCATACTTGCCCCTACGCCAGCAAGTACCTGGTAATTGGACTCTGTACCAGATTTATATATATTCCCATAAATTTCAAAGACTCCTGCGGTTTTGTTGACGCCGGCAGGAAAGAGCTTGGATATGCCTTGCCAAGAACCTGTATTCGTTTCAGTCAATTTAAGGTAGTCAGTGCCGAAAGAGGTTGTAGGCGAACCGTTCTCATTCCATCCCGGTGGCAGTACAGACATATCGCCGAATCTGGAATAATAACTGAATATACCCGCACCGTTATCATACTGTCCGTAGGATGGTGAAAGCTGCGGGGCTTCCCCCACAGTATTCTGATTGAACAGGTTGGTGGTGTTTGGGGCAAAACCTACTGCCACGTCGCTCAGTTCTGTTGAGGCGGGTATGCCATTAGGTAGCTTTATCCAGAATAGCGCATAATTCTTAGTGTAGTTTTCCAGCCAGGAGTCAATTAGTGTACCGGAGGTCAAATTGAAAAATTCAACGTTTTGGAACTGGTGGTCGCTGCTCAAATTTATGTATGCCTTGTACTGTGCATATGACAAGTTGATCAATTGCTGGAAAGGAGCCGGTGTCGCCGCAAGCTGGCTATTTGTTATGTTAAGAGGAATATAGTAATTGACGAGCGATGAAGCAGGGTAGATCTCTCTTGTAATTTTTACTGAACTGCTTGAATAATTCGCATTACCACTTATATTCAGAATTACCGAATAAACGCCGGGTGAATTGCCAAGATTTATTGTTTTCAAGGATGTTATGGTTTGGTTAAACTTACCGTTTATGTAAAGTCCTGCACTCAGCTGGTTATTTATTGTAGAAACCTTTGCTTTCACTGTTATATTGGTTGCGTTGTACGTATAGTTTATGGACGGTGAAACTGAAAGTGCTAAGAACGGAGTTGCTTTGGATATAGTCTCAGTATAGGTGATGTTTCTTATGCCGCTGGAATTTGTTCCCGCAGTAACGGTTATAGTTCCTGCGGATAAATTTGCAAGATACGTAGATCTTGACCTGCTAAAACCGGTAAGGGGTGTTATCACGCCACTTATATTATTCCAAAGTCTTACGTATTCGGACGTGTTGGATAATACGGCGGTGAAATTGCTCTGATTCCCGTATGATAAAGTTCTATTCTCGTTCCGAATGCCGTTTAGAGCAAGAGTGATAGGTACAGTATAATTTTGTCCGGTAGAAACCGCAGGCATAACGTTGTTAGGAGGCACCTGTCTGAAACGTATCCAGTAAGTTTTATAGACTGAGGAGGTGCCAGTGTTGGACCATAATTCAAGATATTGTGAATTTGCAGCTATTGCATCACTCGCCTTCAGTGCATAATTCAAATAATATTGAGATTTGCTGGTGTTAAATGCCTCATACCCAAATATATACGGGAAATTTAAGCTGAGCGCTTGAAGGTTGCTAGATAACCATGCGTTGTTTGCACCGTATCCGTATACAGGAGAATTTGTTGAACCTCCGTCGCCAAATCCGACCCAATAATTAGAACTTCCTATACTCGGACCCATAAGTAGAACCCCATCGTCACCGCCGGAATATGAAGTGGACTTTACATACATCTCAGCTATATACGGAGGGCTGAAAGTTGTTGTGCTGTATCCGGAGATACCCTGCCCCCAGAATAATCCATCGCTTGGATAAAGCAAACCGGCATTATGATTTGTCCATCCGTTCGGAAGTGCGGTTCCATTGAAGTCAAAGTAGTTAGTAAATACATCACCGCCGTTATCATATTTCGCGTATCCATCCTGTCTGTGGTAGGATGAAGTACCATATAGCTTTATGGAGTTATTCTGTATAAGATTATTACCGCTGCCATTAAGGGGCCACCACGCAGACACGCCGTATGAGTTAACAGGCGCACCATATATTCCCTCGGAATACAGTTTTGTAACGGCAGTCGTAGTTAATGACTTGTTGTATATCTGATAATTTTCCATACTCCCAACGAAAGATGCTGCAGAACCGCAGTTGGTACTGTCGGATATACCGAGTGGATAGTACATTAAATTAGTGCTACCGGGCACGCTCCTGGAACCTGACCCAGAACCCTTATAAACGCCATTTACATAACCAGAATAATTTATCGTACTTCCAGACAAGGAACCTGATATTACTATGTTTGACCATTGATCAAGCGGTATGGACCCTAGGCTTACGCAACCTAAATTCCATACTTTCATATCAATATTGCCGTTTACAAGTTCTACCCAGCTATCATGCCAGCTGGCGGTCGGACTAGCCTCATCAATGATAACACCGTTTGGAGAAGCGGGATTGACCCATATCGATAGTGTAAACGGCTGCGTAGCATTATTCATCCATTTGAATCCATTAGTCTGTTCCGCGTACGATCCGCCAGGGAGACCGAGAGTATAATTGCCTGTCAAAGACAGCTGCGGGGCTTCTCCTGTTGTAATTTTATTGAATAAGCTAACATTCTTTTGAGCAAAACCGACGGCCATATCATCAAGTGTACGCTTAGATGGTATGCCATTAGGTAGCTTTATCCAGAATAGTGCATAATTCTTAGTGTAGTTTTCCAGCCAGGAGTCAATTAGTGTACCGGAGGTCAAATTGAAAAATTCAACGTTTTGGAACTGGTGGCCGCTTGAGAGATTTGCATAAGCACTGTAAGTAGAATAAGATAAATTGACCATCTGCTGGAAGGGTGCAGTAGTTGCGGTTGATTGAGAATTAGTTATATTTATTGGTATAAATGATGTTACCGCTGCAGGTGTAAGTGCGTTCTCACGGGTGAAGGAGATACTCGTATTTTCAGTGGATTGACCAAATCCACTGCTGATATTTGGTACGTATATGTAAGCACTACCCGTTACTACACTAGGTATTGTAAATGAAAGGTTTTGAGAAGATCCTATAAAATCTATTAAATCTGAAGTACTGTATTTATTTGTTCCATTGTAATTTACGTACCAGGTGGCCCCCACAGGTAAACCAGTCTCTATAAATTGTTTGGTTACCGACCATTCCGACAACTGTGTTGTAACACCAGCATATGTTTTTCCAGAAGTGTTATACCCTATAGATGGCGTGCTTGCATTATAGTTGTATAATCCGGTATACGATATTGTAGATAAGTTCAGGGGTGATCCGGTTCTGCCGCTTCTTGTAACATTATCAAACGTAACGGAGAAATGATATCCACTAGGAATATTCAAAGTCACAAAAGTGCTCGTACAATTCCATCCAGTAAACAAAAACGTGGAACCTGCCGTAACTGATGCAGGTGCTATAGAGCACGACAGATTAGTTGACGCTGCAGCAGTATAATTACTATATGGTGTATCTGATATAGTTATTGCCCCATTTATTGCACCATCACCAAATGCCACTGTTGGATAAATGAATAATGCAGTCGGCATGATATTGTTGGGATAAGAAATCTGTATAGTAGGTGCCGTGAGTATGAAACCACCGGGACCACAACTGCCGCCCCCATTTCCTCTAGAAGTAGTTAGTTTATACTGACCGGGCGGTAAATAAACTGAACCGTAAGAGCTAAGGCAATATGGCGTATTAAAGAAATGACTGTAATAGTTCTTCCCATTTGAAACTCCGGTTATACCCAATCCTGAGTAACCACCGCTCCCTCCTGCCATATAAATATTAACATTCCCGCCGACCCATGAGCATATCATATTGTTCGGACTAGGGTTTGGACCTCCACCATTTGGGTACTCTTCCATATCAAAGAAATTACCACAAGAGGTATAGTTTTCACTTAGCCGTGCAGGTAACTGAGAACCAGTTGAAGGCTGCGGATAAGGGCCAAGCTGAGAGGATATACTCGTATTAAGATTGTTCAATACGTTTGTTGAGTTGGGGGCGAATCCCATATATATACTGATAGATGAGTTGGCTGGTATAGTGCCAAGGTCAAGCCAGTATACAGAGTATTTACCGTAGCTGTAGTTTTCAAGCCAGCTAGGTATAACTGTACCGTTTATATAAAAGAATTCCACGTTCTGGAAGTTTGATGCGGCTAGACCTGAGTAGATGTTGTTACTGACATTGACCATCTGCTGGAGAGGAGGAACTGTTGAGACATTTTGTAAATTTTTGATTTTTAAAATTTTGTAGCTTTCTATATCCTTAGGAACCGAGACCTTGGGTATAGCGGAGCTAATATTCTTACCATCGAAAGCTACAGACCAAAATGAGTTACTTGCCGGGCTTCCTATCAAACCTTTCTCTAAGAATAATGTCGTGCAAAACTCCGATGAGAAGAATTTAATTTGAGTAGTAGTACCAGCAGTTTCAGTTGAATGTGTGATATTCGGTGTGTAAGTAGAAGTGCAATTTGGTGTTGATGATGCATTTGATAATGTTCTTATATATAGGTTATGGCTGCCAGAAACTGTGCTGAACGATATCGAACCAGATGTTGTTGATTTGTTGATTCCATCGTATGAGGCAGTCCAGTTATATCCTGCAGGGAGACCAGTCTCTGTAACAGTTGTAGTGTAAAGGGAGGTATTAACAAGAGTTCCAGCCGATAGATTATCTACCAAAACAAGCGGATAATAATAGCCCAAAGAGGCGTTTGACCAAAGACTCCAGTACCCTGGACCTCCTTGGTTTATATAGCTGTATTCAAGGCCATAATCGCCGGTCTTGACAGGGCTGGATGAATGGACGGTAGCACTCTCTGACACCCATTCATTTAGGATATTTGCCTGATTTACAGAACTGCTTCCGAGCCAGGAATATGCATTGCCGGTTGAATTAGAGATTCCCAGTGCTCCTCCATCGTCTATATCAACGGAAAATTGTATAGGCCTGTTTAAAGCGATGAAACCTATTTCCTTTATCATAAAGGCATTTCCATAGTTGGCAACAGGAGGGTTTGGAAAGCCTGCCCCTCCGGAATACCCTCCCTGCAAGTTGTTGATGACATAATTCCTGGTGGTCCCATCTACGTTCTGGGAGCTTGTAGATCCCGGTACGACGAACAGAGGAGTGGATGATATAAAGGACTGCCCCCCCACTGATATGGTAGTACTGCTAGATATCGAAGCATTATAAAGAGCTGACTCCTGAGCGGTGCTAACACCGGAGCTTGTACTTCCGGAATCGTAGTATATCTGGTAAATCAGGCCGCTTTTCATCACGTTTTGTATATCACTGTAGTTTACATATGAAGGAGCGAGCTGCTGTGCTTCTCCAGTGGTGCGGTTGTTAAAGTCCACTGCGTATTTTTTGAAGGACTGGTTGAGAATCATATGTATGGTTAGGCCCCGCTCCGATGGGATGCCTGCAAGCTTAAACCAGTATACGGTGTCATTCGAGGTGTTAGAGTTGCCGGATTCCAGCCAGGATGGTACGACGGTACCGTTTGCATAAGTAAACATTATATTAGACAGATTGGCGTTTTCATATTTTGAATAATTAAAGGAATCGAAAACAAGTTTCTGCTGATAACCATTGGGGAGGGTTACATTGTTTTGGTTGTAAAACGATATAGGGATGACAACAGGTTCTTGACAGCTCGAATTAACGAAAGTAACTGATAGGTTTGATCCGGACACTAGAGATCTGCTAGTAACATTTGGTGTAAATCCGCAGTTGCTTACCACAGTGGGTAATATGGAAAGATTGAATTTGCCGTATGCCGTTGTAAACTCAACCTCTGATGTGGTTGGCAATTTAGTGGTATTGTAGTATGAAACATGCCAATAGTAACCGTTTGGAAGGCCGCTTTCAAAGAAATAGTTCTTACATATACTCTGGAAAGCTATATTAACGGTGGAACCGGCTGCGGTAGACCCGGAGGTGCTGTTTGGTATAAACTCGCACTGCCCGTATTTTATAGTTGCGGTAGAGTACGAATAAGTGGAATAAGTCGTATTGAATGAAATCGCGGATGTGTTTGAGACTTCATTGAATGGACCTAATGTAACATTCCAGTCAAAACCGCTAGGTAGCCCGATCTCATTGAAATGGGAAATGCAATAGTCACGATTGAATGTAATAGAGGTATTTGAACCGGCACCAATATCACCAGAAGCTGGAACAGGCACGTATGTGCATCCCGCAACTATCTGGCTTGGTATCGAGAACGGATACTGTCCATTGGAGGTGTTCAACTGTATTATCGGTTTTGTGGAGGTGTTTATCAGCGAATCGAATGTTACATTCCAGAAAGTTCCAGAAGGCAGGCCGCTCTCCGAGAAATAGGAGGTACATGCAGATTCCGTAAACTTTACACTGGTATATCCGCCTGCATTTACATATCCGCTGGATGAATTAGGAGTGTAGAAGCAATTCCCATCCTTTATAGCTTTTATAGAATAGGAATAATTTCCGGACAGTACATTAAACAACATATCTGCAGAATTCGATGAGTTTGTAATGCTATCGTAGGTTACCGACCACTTTAGACCGGTGGGAAGGCCGCTCTCCGAGAACTGAGAAAGACAATACGTAGAAAAATTGACCGATACGGCGCCTCCTGAAACCAAATGTCCGGTATCCGGATTAGGAGTCAGATAGCAGTTAGCAGATACCTGGATACGCGGAATATTAAAAGTGAAGTTTCCATATATCGATGTTATACTAATGCCGCTTGTAGAAGAATAGTTTGTAATTCCATCGTATTTGGCACTCCAGGTTATCCCTGACGGCAGACCCTTTTCTACGAAAGAGGTTATACAGGATGAGGTGTAGTTTATGTATATCGATGATCCTGCAGCTATCTTGGCAGACGATGGCGATGGGTTGAATGTACAGTTGTTACTAGTTATCGAATATGCTGTAAGATTAACCGGACCGGGTCTTGTTGTCACTGTGACTGATGAAGATGACTGTGTGTAATTGGAATCGCCAAAGTTTATGGTCCAGTTAAGTCCGCTGGCTAAGCCTCTGGCCTTGAATACCGTACTACATTCGGTTTGATTGAACACCACCGTGATACTTGATCCTGCCGATGCATTGCCGGATGAGGGCACGCCGACATATAGGCAGTTGTCTACAGTTATGTTTGATATGCTGTACGAGTGGTTTCCAGGACCCGTTACAAACTGCATGCTTCTGGCAGTTGAATGCAAGGAGGATCCATTATAGCTTACGGTCCAGTTTGTGTTGAGTGGCAGCCCATTCTCGTAAAAAGTTGTCGTACATCCCCCGGTATACGTTACACCGAGAGCCGAGCCTGCCACCAGGTTACCGGAAGACGGTGATGGGGAATAGTAGCAGCTGGAGTTACCGACATATGCAACGCTGTATGAATAAATACCGTTCTGGCTGGGTATTGAAACCATAGATGTATTTGATGAAACTGATGTGCCGTTGTAATCTACAAACCAGTATGTTGAAGGAGGAAGGCCGCTCTCTGTGAAGTTTGTCGAGCATGAAGCTGTAAAGTCGATAGTGAACTGCGATCCTGCAGCTATGTCACTGGAATAGGTACTCGGAGAGTACACACATCCAGATATTTTTACCTTGTATGCGTCCAAAACGAATATGCCGGCAGGTGTCGTCAGTGTGATATTATTATTCGAAGGGGATACCTGTATACCATCGTATTTTATCGTCCACGTAGTTTTGGTCGGCAGACCCTTTTCATAAAATGTAGTATTGCAGGTGTTTTCTGTAAACGAGACTGTAGTGTTGCCCCCTGCTACACTGGTGCCGGATGAGGGGGACGGCAGGTAAGAACAGGAAGCAAAATTTACACTTGGAACGGTAAAACTGTTGCTGCCGGTAGATGTTGTAAATACTATCGAAGAAGATGTCGCACTATGGTTAGAACCTCCGAAGTCCACACTCCAACGTGCAGATCCTGGAAGACCCAATTCAGTGAATGTCGTATTGCACTCCAAAGAGTATGTTATTGAAGAGGAACTGCCTGCAGACAGACTGCCTGAAACGGGTGAGGGTTGGTAGAAGCATCCGCTGCCGGCACCTACGATGGAAGGGGTAAAGGTGTGAGCACCGGGCAGTGCATATATTATAATGGAAGAAGTGGATGAGCTGTTAGTGAACCCTCCATAGCTTACGGTCCAGGTATCACCAGAAGGCAGCCCAGCCTCCGTGAATGTTGTTTCACATGAATTTATATACTGCAGCGACACTGTCGAACCGGGAACGGCCGTACCGTTTCCGGATGTAATATTAACGTAGCAGTTGCCAGAACTGAGATGTGTAGGTGACACTACATAAGACAATGCTGAAGAGGATGGCGTTGTATTAAAGGATATTGATGAGGAGGTGGATGATAGCACTGTTGAATTATATGTAACATTCCATTTGTATCCGCTTGGAAGGCCGCTCTCTGTGAAGAGGGTGGTACAATACTTTTTTACAAAACCTATCCCTATAGTAGAACTGGAATTTATCGTTCCGGATGTCATGTTTGGCAGATAATAGCATCCGCCAAATATCACGCCGTATACCCTGAAAGAATAGACGCCGACTGCTGTAGTAAACGATATTATAGTTGAGGTTGAGGTTGCGTTTATCCCGTTATAGTCGACGGCCCATTTTGAGCCTGAAGGCAGGCCTTTCTCATAGAAATTCGTTATACAACTATTGTAGAACGAGATGTGCATGTTATGTCCAGCAGTGACGCTTCCGGATGATGGCTGCGGTTCATAGTGGCACTTTTGATTTATAGGAATAGTGTCTATTACAAAATTTCTTGTGCTGTTTACCGAGATCCATTCTATATAACTTTTTTGGGTTGAGTATACCTGGTCCGGATATGTCTGATATCCGAGAGAGTTGTACGATGGAGTCAGGTTCAGAGTCCATTTGGTTCCGTTGGGAAGGCCGCTCTCTGTTATATTCGAATAACATGTAGCGTGGAATTGAAGATTGAGTGATGTGCCTGCCCTAATAACAGACGGGGGAGAGGCTTCGAATATACAATTACTGAGGTTAAGGTGTGGAACTAAAAGACTGTAATTACCGGCTCCTGTAACAAAGGATACTGTATTGCTATTGGTGGAATTAAATGCCAAAAAGGTAGCATTCCAAGACTGTCCGGATGGCAGACCCTTTTCAGTTAGAGTGGTGGTGCACGAAGTCGCGTTGAAACTCAGACTGACGTTGTTCCCAGAAACGAGTGATGAACTGGTCTCGTTAGGGACAAACTCGCATCCGTAGCCATAAGCATTTACTATCTTATACGAGTAGTTTCCTGGGACCCCAAGTATGGATATGCTGGAAGACCTTGAAGATGCGTTTATCCCGTTATACACAACGGACCAGGGAGTTCCGGCGTAGAGTCCGGTCTCCTTAAAGGTAGAGACGCACTCCCTTACATAGGTTATTGTTACGGATGTACCGGCCGAATCCGTTCCTGTCGAAGGTTGTGGTATGTAATAGCAGTCGGGGCCTGCGCTGATATTGTAGACAGAGTATGGATAAGTGGAGTAAGGGGTGCTTATTGACATGGAGGTACCCACTGATGATGTGTTTTTATCCGAATAGTTTACGGTCCATAGGCTTTTTGATGGTAGGCCGTTCTCGTAAAAATCAGTGTAGCAGGAACTGTTAAAATGAATTGCAGGCGTTGAACCCGCCCCGATGACGCCGCTGGACTCGTTTGGCGCAAAGGTACATGTTCCTAGCACGATTGGACTTATAGAGAAGCTGTAATTGCCCGGTAGATTGTTGAAGGATATAGAACTCGACTGCGAGTCAACGCTGCTGCCGTCATATTTCACCTGCCATGAGGAACCGGAAGGCAGACCGCTCTCACTAAATACCGTATCGCAGCTGGTGAGGTTGAATGTAACATGCACATCCTGGCCGACACTCGTGGAACCGGACGTCTCATTTGGTGCGTAGGTACATCCCCCGAACGATGTTTGTGATATCTGATAATAATACTTTCCAGGTGATAGAACAAATGAGACATTCTGCTGCAAAGTGTGTTTAGTTGCGCCTGCAAACGTCACCGTCCAGTTTGCCCCCTGTGGGAGGCCAGGGTCTATAAAGGTAGTAGTACACACGTTACTATACAGTATGCTAATATTCGACCCTGCTGTAAGCGTTCCGGAGGAAGGGCTTGGTGCGTAATAACAGCCGCCAGAGATTGGGACATCCGATAAATTGTATTTATAGGATCCGTTTATTCCATTGAAAACAACGGATGTTGATGTTGATGATAGTGTATTATTGTCATATGTTACAGCCCAGGAGTCCCCTGATGGTAGGCCGCTCTCATAGAAACTAGTACTGCAGGCCGCGCTGAATACAATATTCTGGAGTGCACCCCCTTGTATAGTTCCATTCTGGGGTGAAGGGGTGTAAGTACAGTTGCCTAAGCGTATTGTAGAAACATTGAATCCAAAAGTAGTGTTTGCGTAGTATGGAAATTCTATAGAAGAATTATACCCGCCGTCTCTTGTGCTCCCATCGTATTCTACGGCCCAGGAAATTCCTGATGGCAGACCGGTTGATGTGAAAACAGTATGACACGCTTGTGCGAAAACTACACTTTGTCCGGAACCGCTGCTGAGGTTCCCGTTATTTGGAGTAGGGGTATATATGCAACCGCCATTAACAGTTGTTTCTATGGTGAAGTTAGTTGTTATGTTGGGAGTAATGACTTGGATCTTGTTAGAGTATGATGTTACTACCTTGTTATCATAATTTACGGTCCAAGATAGACCGCTCGGCAGGTTTTTCTCCGTAAAAGTTGAAACACAGCTGGATTTGAAGAGTACGCTGACCGCCGATCCTGATGCGATACTACCGGAATAATTCAAAGATGGGATGTATGTACAGTTACCGACGATTACGTTGTTTACTGTTGCGGGAGAAGTTGAGTAGGATGTGTTGAAATTTAAGGAGGTACTGTTTGAAGATTCCGTTAAGCCGTTATAAGACACTTTCCAGTTTAAGCCGAATGGCAGGCCGGTCTCCTGAAATGAGGTGTTACACTCGGATGTGAAGTTTATTGCTACAGTTTCTCCTGGGATAGCTCCTCCGCTCTGAGGGCTTGGCGTAAACACGCAGCCGTTTCTATTGATTGATGATGTGTTGAAGAAGGGATAAATATGACCTGATACTGTGCTGAATTTTATAAATGGATTAACTGAACTCAGAGTTGTGTTATCATAAGTAACGCTCCAGTTATATCCGGTTGGCAGGCCGGTCTCTGCAAATACTACTCCGCTATTTGTTGAATTTGCGCATAAAGACAGGAAGACTATTGTTTTGGACGATCCTGCCTGAAGACTGCCGGATAAGGGATATGGTGCATACGCACAACTCGAATTTGATGACTGGAATACATTAAAATTGAAAGTCCCATAGCCGGTATCAAAGCCTATGGAATCCGAAGAACTGTTTCTGGTTAGATTGCTGTAAGACATCCCCCACGCAGTATCATTCGGCAGCCCCAACTCTGTAAACGTAGTTGTACAGCTGGATGAGAAGACTATCTGATTTGTGGAGCCGGACGCGGTGGCTGCAGAAAAAGGTACTGGTGTAAACACGCAGCCGTTTATTATTACCTTATTGACCGTAAACGATACTAATGCCCCGGTTGAAGAGAAGTTTATCAGATTCACGTTGGAATACTGGATGTTTGTACCGGAGGAGATGGACCATAATGTGGATGATGGCAGACCCTTTTCATAGAAAAGCGTAAACCTTGGGGTGATTAGGGTTGTGTTTGTTGTATTGGATGGTGGTGAAGTGCTTATGTTCTGCGGTGGAGAGATAATGCTGTGTATAGTCTGTGTCACAAGGCCGAGTACATTGACGTTCAAGAGATTGCTTTGAGTAGCCAGAAAGAACAAAGCAATAAACATGATGACAAGGACTATCAAAAATGCTGTGAAATGCACATTATAATGTTTTTTAGTACTATGTCTGCTGCGTTTAGCCATATTATCATTTGTATTATAATTGATATGATACTAAAAATACAACTTTTTAGTTTATAACGTTTTCCAAATAACTTATTTTTTAACAGCCTACGTCAGATGTGAGTAACCAAATATATGGAAACGGCGATTATACCGATAATTATAAGAGTTACCGCCTGAAACATCCTAAGGGACTTAGATTTTACGATTCCCGACACTCTTGCCCCTATGAAACCGCCTGCTGCGGCGCCGGCCATAAGCAGAGGTATATACTGTACTGTGTCCAGGGGAAAATTAAATGACCCGAGATGTATGAGCCCTCCGAGCATGGATGTGATTATCATGGTAAAGACTATTGTTGAAAATACCAGTTTTGGCTTCATTCTGCGCATGGATGTCAGGTAAGTCCCGGTAATACCTCCAATGCCCAGTCCTGTGAATCCGGACAAAGTTCCAGCGACCAGAGCGGCCGAAGTTACACCTCTGTCAAAATACGACTTGGGTTCTGTATATTTTTTGAATTTCCTGTCTTTTAGGATAAGAATGATTGACGCTATCCCGACGGATATCGGAATGAAGCCGAATATCCCCTTGAATATGTCGGTTGGGACCACTAGGCTGAGTACAGATCCGAGTACTATCCCTATCGAGGAGAATACAAGCAGAACCTTGAATAATCCGATGCTTACCTGACCCTGTCTTATATTGGATGAAGATCCAACTATGGAGCTGGTCGCTATGCTGATAAGGCTGAGGCCGCCGGCGGCTACGGAGCCGAGTCCGAGGTAGTACAGGAAAAAGAGAACCAGCAGTGCGCCCCCGCCGAGTCCCGCCATGTTGCTTATGAATGCAACAGCCATTGCAAAAAGAGGTATTACTACAAACGCTATTAACATAGGTTCAAAGGCGGTCCTGTTCGGCGCTTATCCTTATCGGAGTAGCGGTGTCCACGGATAGCGTTTGGTCTTTTTCAGAAAGTAGGTTTCCACTAGACTCGCTGTGAAAGACGCCTGACAACCCGGCTTTTCGTATGCTGTAGCGCCCTCTGCTGTCAACATTTATGACAAGTTCACTGTCGTAAACAACCCTTGCCATGAGCGTGTTTCCAGTTCTTCTATAGAACAGTGTCACGTCTATGTCATGGGTTTTCATAGTCGCGTCCATGGAACTGAATTCAAGCCCGAAGTGACTTAATAGGACGTACTTCTTTACGATCTCGCGCCCATTCTTGTAAGTATCGACAGGAAAAGCGCCCATCAGATATTCTGATTTTATAAGGTGATTGGCTGGTGCTGTTACATTCACACTATCCATAAAATTAAACTTGTAGCCTAGAAAATTTTCCATAGTAGACACTCTGTTCACACGCCTTGTTATGATACGCACGTCGTCGAACACTTCCCCGTTGTAAAGATTCGGCTCGCGGAAAGCGTACGAATGCCGCACATTGTATAACTGTCCCAGATCTTTATTCGTTGAGGACATGGAATGTATCAGTAATATATCCAGGGTTCTTCTGTGTTCTGAGATGTCGGGATTAGGCCGCTGGTTATCTGTCGAGCTGTCGGTCATTGGCAGTCCTCCCATATCAAAGTGAAGGCTGACCAACCCGTTCGTGTTCATTTTATTAATTAAGAGTCTATAACTTAAATATCTCATTGTTTATTCCAGCCGTAGATTAACGCCCAGTTTTTTGGAAAGATTTCCAAGGTCGTTTACTACGTAGAAGAAAGCCATCCAGCTCCACCCGCCGAATCTTTTTATTCCCGCATTTTTGACGCGTTCTATAGCCGATCTGTTCTCGCTAGGTTTCTTGCCGAAGAACAGTTCTCCGAATACCTCTACCGACCATGCGTCTATGGGAAAACCGCCGTGGGGAAGGACTATGTCCGAGGCGTAATCGCCTATGCCCGGGAGCTCCATAACCTTCTTTTTCGCTTCTTCGCCAGTCATTTGACTGATTATTTCTACCGGGGGAAAGTCTCCCTTGCTAAGGACTCTTGAAATGCCCGTAATAAATTTTGCCCTGTATCCGAGTTTACATTTTTTGGCGAGCGTACTAGTCGCTATCTTCCGTATATCAGAAGGTAGCGGCCACAGTCTCATTGTCTTATTACAAAACTTTAGAGTCTTTCCGTAATTTGTCAGTATATTCTCCATCATCTGCTGTGACCTCTTCAGGGGGGCCATCTGCAGACACACTCCCAGTATGCAGGCTGAAAAAAGGTTTGCCATTATAGTGTCGTGCATTCCGTACAGGTCTTTTACAGCATGTCTTAGTATGCTGTCTTTAGATGCGAACCTATAGAATTCTGACAGGTCTCCGTTTACATTTAGACGGAACGCAAGAGATTCCTTGATCTCCCTTCTAAGTCTGCTGTCCGCCCGTTTTTGTGTGTATGCGACGATCTTCAAAACGGGATCCCTGGCGTTCGTGTTCCCGTATATCCTCAGCCCAACAGGTACTGAGCCTACATACAGGGCGGTGTAGAGAGAATCCCCTTCCATCATCTCTTCTGGGGTAAAAAGATCCCATCCTGCAGGCTTCTTTATAGTAAGGGTCACGTTGTAGGGTGGTCTCGGCTTTAGTTTAAAGGAAAAATATTCGGATAGTTCCATAAACTCTCAATCGTGCTTTATTTTCATTACGTAAAAAAGGCCGTTTTTCTTGATCATGATGTACCATCCGAGTATAAGATACATCAGGGATGCGAATCCGGCCAGATTTGCACCGATAAGATAGCTTAGATATATTACAAGCAGAAGAAAGCCGACCACAAAATAAGTAATCACTACCGACATCAGCGCTATTTTCTTGGATTTTGTAAGTTTCTCCGTTATCATTATATTTAGATGTAACTGGAATATTATATAGTAATTTGTCTGAAGTGAAGCCTAAATTATATATAGACCTTCCAATCTAACAGATGTATCATAAGTATGTATTCATCCGCAGACGGAAAAGAGAAGTTCAGAAAGGACCTTGAACGTATTCTTATTGATGAGAATTTCAGAGTCAACAGTTCGGGAAAAAGAAGCCGGTTAAGATCACTGTTTGTTTCTCCTGATTCCAGAGAACTGGCGCTTATGGGGGACCGAAAGGGCGTGGTCATATCCACTTCTTCCGACAAAGTGCTTGACCTGTACAAAAAACTCGGTAAAAAGGGCTTTCCGATAACCAGTCTGCAGAAATTCGATGAGAAATGGACGATGCGCATCCTTACACCGTCGGAATACCTGTTTGATGAGGTGCCACTGGATACCATATCCAAGTTAAAATCGGGTGTAACATCCGCGGTTGATGGTGTCGCATACGACAATCTCCTAAACAACAAGATTAACTTCTATGAAAAAAGCATGCTGAGCTACCCTGATAGGATGCTGAAGGAGTTATCTATGTTTAATATACCGAAATCGGAGATGCATATAGTCGACTGGCTGTCCGAGATTTCAGGAAAAATAAAAAGACAGGATACAAAGGACGATCCGGAACTGGAAGCAATACTGGATGCAACTTACAACAACTATGAGATAAATGTTCTATCGACAAGGGATAAATACACTAAAGTCATGAACATGGCAAAGAAATCCAGGATCTGCTGGAGAGAAGATGATGCAAAAAATCTCGCTATAAACACCTACAACGACTTCACAAAGAATTCCGGAACCATAGTATATACTGTATCGCTGAATAAGGAAGTTGTTGGGTTCGGCAGGGATTTTGTCTGCGTTGACAGGCAGGGCAGCACACACCTGTTTATGGAACTGTTGGAGGGCGTTACCATAAACAAGCGGTATTACCACGGATTGATGGACTGGTCGACTATCGGATATATAGGTGCATTGAAGGCAGGCATTCTTTTCAATATATACTTGGCAAAAGAGATAGGCACGGATTACCTCACGCTGGGCGGTGCCGGACCGGAGGAGTTCTTTTCGCTGCTGGGAGCTAGACGGACAAGATTAAATATAAGAACCGAAGATGGTCTAAGGACCTTCAAACTCGGCTACCCGGCGTTTGAACACGCGGACAGCACCTCCGTAAATGTAGTTAGAAGATGGCAGATGCCTAATGAAAGGTATCACACAATAAGGGTTGCTGATTTTCCAGATTACAAACAGTAAACTGTTGCCAAGGTTCAATGATAATGCCAGTTGCTGCCGGCTGCCTTTTTCTCCTTTATGTCTTCCCAGGAGTATTGCCACCATCTATGTATCCGATCATTGTCGTCGGTTATGGAATCAAAATATTCCAGCGCATCCTTTGTGTCCTTGCTGGGTACGAGGTCCATCTGGTCAAAAACCTTGTTAAAAGTGTCGTATAGCGCCGGCATTATTTTATGGGATTTAAACACATCAAGAACGTTTTCAAGCTCGGATAGAACTTCATCTTTTCTTGCTGTAAGAATGTCCGTAATGGTATAAACGTTATTTATCGCAAGATTGCCCGTATTTATCGGCTCTCCTTTTCCATATATTGCACCGCCCTTCATGAAGGACCTTAAGGTGTTGACACTGCCGGATATCTTAATGTATTCCTTGTCTGAAAGCGGTGAATGGTCGCTTCTGAACGGATTAAACATGTTTATGGGGTGCCTTTCCTTAGTTAGATCGAGGAGTTCCTCCATGAGTATCCTGTAAGCTGATATCTTAACGGCCATGTTATTAGATGATTAGAACCACTATATAAAGGTTAAAACAGAAAATTTCTTGATCCGGTGTAATCTACTTAAGTCGCGTTGACAAGTGTCTGGGCTCTTGCCCCGTTTTCGCCCTGGACTATTAGGTTATAGGCGTTTCCAGGTACTACGTTAACCTGATAGTTTCCTTCACCGAGCACCAGTGAGCCGGTGAATGTAAGAGTTACACTCTGATTGGAATTTAAAACAAATCCTGTCCTGAATGCAGAATAATTAACGTATGCAGGGCACACTGAATGTGCAGGAGTAGGTCCTATGTCCTCACCATTTCCGCCAATTTGCTGTGTGCATTGCAGGTAAGGTATGAAAAGAGTGCCGTTTGAATTTATCTGGAATGTTAGAGTCCTCATTCTCGCAATGTTCTGCCCCATATTTATGAATTCGTTCTCTATCTCGGTTTCGTTGGTTGCTCCTATGGTTTCATTTGAATGATTGCCAGAAGTCTGATTCGTGCCGTTAGTAAAATCTGAAGAGTAACCCCGAGCAGATATCGTTATACCGCTTGGCTGTCCGATACTGACTCCGCCTTCTATGCTACCCCTGTATCCTTCACGGACTCCTGTTATGTTGAATTTTGGAAGATTCAATGACTCGTTACCGAGTACCAAAACGTGCCTTAGAACTACGCTGGTATTTGAGTTGTCCTTCACAGTCACATGCAGGGTTGTGATGTTGTTTAAATTGGATATAGATGCCGATGTTATAGAGATATTAGGAGTTATATCCTCAAGTCTTATTCTATCCTGCGAATGCAGCTGCGCTATTGCACCGGGCGTTATGTCTACACTTACAGGATGGGGGACCAAGACCGCCCTTATCGAAGGTACCATTATGAATATGGTTGAATTTGCCGTGACTATTGTTACGATGGTTGGTGAAAGGTCCATAAGCACTTTTGCCGTACCGTTTACTATCTTAGTACCATTTATGTGAGCCACTATCTGTCCACTTGGAAGAGTTACCGGGTATATAGTGTTGTTTATAGCTATGCTAGCGGAAGAAACGTTGAACTTAACCAGATTTATCAGAGTGCCATTAGGAGCGGAAAAGCTACCCAGTGTTATACTTGAATTTGCAAGCGTCAAAAGATTGACGGAACCTGTATTCGAAAAGTTAGTCCAGCCGCTTGTGTTAACACCTATAGTGTGAACGGATAAGCTGGAATATGTTATGTTAAGACTCTGAGTGCCAGAAGGTACGTTTGCAGGGTCTGTAAGACTAACCACGACATTGTTCTGTGCACCGCTTGGTGTGTATAAGAAGAATACTGCTACAGCAACAACAGCGATGACAATCACTAATATCCCGGCTGCGTGGGCAGTTTTCATAGAATATTGATAAATTTGGTATATTTATAGTTTTAATCGGACAACAAAATCGGACGTACTGGGAGAACGTAAAGAGACCGGAAAGACATAATATACACTAAATTAGTTATTTCTTAATGGTAAAAGGTTTATATAGGAATATCCCAGTAATAATATATGCATTCGACAAGTTTAGAGACATATCTGGGTAAAGATGCAGACGACAAAGAAATGCATGACAAGTCAAAGATTGACAAAAACGTAGAAAAATTTCTAAAACGCGCCAGAGATGCAGGATTCGAATACACTGCTAGATTGGACGATGCGAGCAGCATCGATATCGTTCTTGGCGCTTACAAGGAAGACAGGAATTATTATTATATCGGCTTAAGGAACACCGCCCTCGACGGAAAGGAAATGACTTGGAGAATATACGTGGAACAATACTCCAAAAAAGGAGCAGGAAGCATAGAGGATAAACTTACAGAATACTATCCAGAGAAACCTGTATCTGTAAAATCAAAAAATGTCTTTGACTTGCTGCTGGAAGCATATAATTCCAAATTCGCGGGAAAAAATGACGGATTACCTGAGATAAAAAAGAACAACCTTGGCAGCCTGCCGGCATACGCCTTCACTGCAGGGTATGGGGCGACTATTCTTTCATATCTTGACAACAGCCCTGTGGCAACGAGCCACAGCTACGGCATATGGAAATTTGGAGTATTAGCCGCCGGCGCAGCGATACCTATGATATTCAACAAAAAGATAAGGTCGCTGAAATCATTAGCCAGCCTTAGTCTGGTAGGATGGGCCGCTAACAGTATCTTCTATTACCCTATAGGCATGCTGATGGGACACGTGTCTGTAAATCCGACTGATGTAATCAACTGGTACAAATTTCAGGCAAGGCTCGGAAGCGGCTACTACATAGATTACTACGGTTCCATGGCAGTAAAGGTGACATCGGCCTCAAAGACCGCATCATACGCAGGAAGACTGGCACTCGCTGGAGTTCTGGCAAAATGGAACTCTATGACAATGAAAAGAAAGGAGGCGAAGAAAAATGGTGAAAAAAACTGATAAAGGGCTTGATAGCATAATAAACGAGGATATTGCCATTAGGATGAAGGATCTTAACCTATCTGACATCCCGTACAAAATGATCGACGAACTGACTTACAATGCTCGCGTTTCGCAATACCTGTCCATAACCTCTCCAAGTGTATTTGGTTCGCTTTTTAACCCGTTCCCAGCAAGGGATATGAAGGAGGAGTACCAGAACTTAAAACAGATTAACAAGATGCTTCCGGAGAATACTTCGAAGCCGGTAGGTATGGTACTGGACGAAGGGGTGGAAAAAGGGTATATCAGGGGATATCTTATAAACGAAAAAAATGCCGAACCCGTAAGGGAAGTTTTGCATCTGGGATATGGTAAAAAGACTAGGGACTCGTTACTGTCCAAACTGAAACTCATTGAAGACGTTATTTCGCAGCTAGATGCTGTAAAGGACACGCTGAAAAAGAATGGGCAGTACGATAAACTACCGACTGGGACTTTCGACGTAGATAATATGTACATCACTGATAATGGAAAGATTCTATTGTTCTATTCAAATCAGAATATGACGTTCTGCGATGGCAATGGAAAGGTTCTGGATAGAAATCTGACGAAAACAACGAACTATCTGGAGAAACTACACTCGAAGTACGAGAGAAAGTCATACAGGACATAATTAACCGTAACTCTCGAAAATGGAATTTATATTTTAAAGCTCTTGCTTTTGGGATTCGTTGGATAGCAAGCCAAAATATCCTGGTATTAACCTTAATTCGAGAAGTTAAGTGAACTCATAATTTGATTCAGCGAACTGTTCATCTCAGATGAAAACGAAGCATTCAGATTGTTCATAGATATGTATGTAAATCTGCCATACGGTCCGCCTATTATGGTTAGGTATATCTGCGCGTTCTTAACCGATGTATGCATAGAAAAAGAAGGGTATCCTAAAGTAGTTCCATTTTTAACGCTGTAGTTAGATATACCCAATGAACTTAATGTGTGCATCATGTCCGAGTAGTAATACCCTATGCTTTCGTTAGTTTTATTTTGAAAAACTTCTATGTAGCTCGACGCATTCAAATTAACTGAATTTGTATAGTTGCCATACACGTATCTGGGCAACATAAAAACAGCAATGTCATAAGGGAATTGCTCACCCAGTTTAGTGACATTTGTTATAAAAACCTGATTTGTAGAGTTGAACACCAACGAAGAACTGTTATAGTAATGAAGAGACGGTGCGTAATAGGACTCGGATGTTTTTGAGCTATTACTTGTATAAATGCTAGAATTTAGCGTTGTGACCAGATAAAAGGCCGCAAATAAGATGATTATCACGATAATGACACTGGATATCAGTAAGCTTCTTCGTTCCATTTCAGTATTTATAGTCTATCATTTTTAAGTACACCCTCCCGTACTTACCGAGAAACCGATTAAATCACTTGTTCCCAAAGGCTCCCCGCTAGCACTTGATACGTTGGGAGTCCACTCGTATCTTGAAAATAGCCCTGCGTCGCCACAGGTGCCTAAAATCGTAGTCGCACATCCGCTTGTGGTTCCTCCGCTGCCACAGATGCTCCATGAATATGTATTTGAGGTGTAGATAGGACATGATTGGAATATCAAACCCGCATCGCCGTTGGGCAGAGTAGTCCTATTATTCTGCCAATTCAATGTGTATGACGTAGAACATGAGTCGCCGGAAAAGCCGAAATTGTTAGTGGCAGTTTCCGTGTAAGTTGATGAGGGGAAAGGGGACCCGGATGTCAAATATAGGTAATTTGTGCAGTCCCATTGATCTATACCGCTTTCACCAAAACTTGAATTCAATCCTGAAGTGCCTGCCGGAGTCGTAAAGCTGGTTGCTGGCGAGCACGACAGTCCTGGCGCCTTCGCTGAATCTCCAAAGTAACCAGCATTTGTTGTGAGTGTTATAGAACTACCAGAAGATGCGGATCCTGTGACGCCCCCGAATGTTAGACTCCATGTGTAACCCGTTGGTAATCCCGTTTCATAAAACTTATCATAGCAAGTCCAATCACTTGAACTAAAGGAGTATGTCTGACCGGATGGCACGGATGCCGAGGTTGAACAGTCAAAGGCTTTTCCGGCGCTGGATGCTTGGGTTGAAGAACCGGTTACTGATACTGAATAAGTCGCGGGAAAAGATGAGGATGTGAATGTTAACTGGAGTGGACTGGTAGCTGAGCCGTATGCAGAGTTCCCGCCGTCTGAAACTTGCCAGATCAGGCCACTGTACTGGGAGGGCAATCCGCTATTAAAGGTAGTGATACACCTCCAATTCGTCATGACGACATAGCCATGGAACTGGCCGTATGGTGCAGGCGGCGATCCGGGGTAAACGTTACTTGTGGGCGTATAACAGTTGTAGTTATTGCTGTAGGCTGTTGCCGGCAGGGCGTTTACCACATTCATGTTGTTCATATATACAGCGCTAGTAACGGTGTTATACGCTACAGATGATGTGTCGGTTCCATTAAAGTTAACATAGTAGGTACCGGATCCGTAATTCATACCTATCTGCTGGAAGTCTGTAACGCAAGACCACGTGCCGAGTTGAGTTTGGGATGCCGTGCCTTGCTCTACGTTTTTAGAATTAGATGCGCAGTCAAGAGTGTTACTGTAAGCAGTGGCGGAAAGAGTAGAAATCGTAGCTATGTTGGATTGCGTTACGGTAGCTGTAGAGCCCGTAGCTACGGTGTTTGAATTTGTTCCGCCAAACACTGCATACCACTGCTCGCTCGACGGAAGACCATATTCGGTAAATGTGGTATTGCAGTCCCACGAGTTGAATGTGTACGTAGAACCCTGGTATAGCGAAGGGGTATTGTATGAGTTGCATGTAAGTCCGGTAGGGTACCCTTCTGCAACATATTCTGATACGGTGCTTATACCGCTCTGCGTAACTGTCGTTCCCGACGATGTACTGACTGTCGGCAAAGTGCCATCAAATGTTGCATACCAGGATCCACTTGGCAGGCCGGACTGTGAGAAGGTTGTTATACATGTCCAACTGCCGAGACTTACATTTGAACTACCCTGAAGCGCATTTTGGGTCGAGGAATAACAATTTAGATTATTAGCGTAAGCCTGAGAGGAGTATGCGGATACTGTCGAAATTCCCGATTGACTTACCGTAGCTAGGGAGCCGGTATTGGAAGCGATCGAATTAATCCCATCGAACTGCATATGCCATTGCTGGCCGGACGGGAGCCCGTCCTCATTAAGATATGTTGTGCATGTCCATGAACCGAGGGTGGCCGATCCGCCCTGCTGTACATTCTGAGAAGTGGAACTGCATGTCAGATTATTGCTGTACGCAACAACCGCTGGGGAAGAGACTTGGTTTATTTTTGTCTGTGTAAATGATACGGGAGAACCAGTGTTTCCGGAAGAAGAGTTTAAACCGCCGTATTTAACATGCCATTGCTGGCCGGACGGGAGCCCGGTTTCTGAAAAGGTAGTTGTGCACGTTGATGAAAAGTATATTTGATTCACAATACTAGTCCGCGAGCTTCCGGAAGAAGGTGTCGGATCACTTACACAACCTTTGTATGTTACGACAGAGATGTAATAGTTGTATATTCCAAATGGTTTTTCAAAACTGACGTTTGCCCCGGATGCGAGTACTTCACTATGTCCGGTTGTCCCGCCGAAAGTAGCGGAAAAGTTGCTGCCTATAGGTAACCCGTTTTCTACGAAATACGTTATCTGCGTATTTATGGCCAATTTCCCGTGTATTAGTGAGGATACTATGGTTCCATTCGATGTCAGCACAAGCGGGGACTTGTAGGGTAAAAAATCTATTCTGACGCTGGAGGAAACGCTGCCCCCATTTGCAGTTATATTATTAACTCTGCAGAGTGTTTGCCCACTCTGTGATAAGATGGATATCTCACAGGAAAAATCAGAGAATGTCTGGGTGCCGATGTGTATTGATATGTTTGTAAGATTAACTGTGGTCCCAAAATTGTTGGATACCTGGATAACAAACATACTGGAATTAATAGCAGATTCTGTTACCAATACCCCCTGAAATCCTGTAATCAGAGTGCTAGGACTATTAATGTTGAATACTCCAAGGCCGTACAGTATAGCAAGTGATACAGCAACTATAATAAGTATCCAGCCCCAGCTTATCAGGTATTCCAGTGCCGATTGGGAAGACCTGCCTTTTTTGGAATTATGGGAAGATGGAATGATTTGCATAATAATATACCATATTTTCGCTTAAAAAGTTTATATAGGGCACAAACAGAAGAAAGTTCTGTGGGTAGAACACCCTGATTCTTAAGGCTTTCTAAAATTTATCTGTCTGCTTGAGCCTGCAGATAAAATCCCGATATACATATCCGGGAGTACAGACATGTTGAATGTCCTTACGAAGTTAGTCCTGAAGTAAGTCATGTACAACAGGCCCGTATTATTGTTGTATATCGCCCACATAGGTAGGTTCTTCTTGTATGTGACGAATGAGAAGGTACCGTTTTGGTTGGTGTAGTTACCGATAACCTTTTCAGGTGTGAGGCTTACATACAGATTTACCATAACGCTGTTTGTTGTGTCATTTATCAATCCGACAGTTCCGGATCCGTAGTTTATCTCCATAATCAGGTGATTTCCTGCGTATACCACACCTACCGGATCTATTCCTGTAGGTATCGTACCCAAGACGCTATTGTTGGAGATGTACATTAGATTGCTGGACCCGTAATCGTCGACATAGATGTACTGATTATATGGATCGTATGTGACCCACATAGGGTTAGTGCCGACTGTTATGTTGTAAAATGAATTTAATGCGGGGTTTATCACGTTTACTTTGTTCTCGTCGTAATTGGCAACGTAGATATGACCGTTCGCCGGGTTGTAAGTAACGCCTCTTGGTGCACCGCCTACATTGATTGTCGTTACATTTGCGCCGGTTACGCTGTCTATTACACTGACGGTTCCTGAACCGGAATTTCCGATATAAAGATATCCGTTCGATGGGTCCAGGGCGATGCCAAGGGGAAGGGATCCTGTAGATAAATTTTTGATGACACTAAAACTAGATGCATTGATTACTGTGACGCTGTCCGAATGCATGTTGGTTACATATATTACTCCAAGTGTACTGTCCAGAATCGGTATTGCCGGGAATAAGCCAACCTTAACGGTCCTAACTACCGCATCCGTTGTTGTGTTGATAACACTGAGCGTATTGCTGCCATCGTTGGTTACAAGAAGCTCATCAAGGTTCTGGTAGTAAGTCATCCACATCGGACTGACTCCGACACTTATGTTTTTGATGGGAGTGACGTTTATCTCATTCGCATACATGTTAAATTTGAAACTTCCGTTTATGGTTTTGAATGTTATTGAATTAGATGAAGAAATTTTGGTAACGTTGTTGAATGTAATAGACCAGGAACTTCCCTGCGGAAGACCGGATTGAAGGAATGTAGTTGTAAGCAGAGGCGTGGCCGGAGTTCCTCCGAAAGGCATGTACGCTATAGCATAGCACGCGAAAAGCCCGACCAGTAATACTATAGCCACCGCAATGATTACCGCTGATTTAGTTTTCATAATTAAGTCGGTCCGTATGAGAGTGTTGTCGATTGCCCCGGATACAAACTCCCGCTTGTAGTTGAACTTAGATACCCCGGAGGATATGCCGCAACCATGGCAACTGCCTCCCCCGTATCAGTATTTTCCGTCGCATCATTAGCAAAACAGGTCAATTGGGAACCGGGTCCTATGCTGTAATGTCCCGTTATAGCCTCGTCGTAGTTGCCGTTTGCAGACTCTATCGAGTAAGTGTAATAAGGACTGCTTAATGCGAACATCGATAAGCTAGTCTCGTAGGTACCGCTGTTTCCACCGATGCCCCCGGCGCAGAACTGAACGGTGTTCGTGAATCCTCCTGGTGTAATGGTGCTTCCGGAGTATGCGTAATACTGGCACACTGTACCGCCGGAGACGCAGTTTGCGGTGGGGCCGCCCTGTCCGGAGTAGTTTAAGTAATCATACTGGGCGGTGTTTAACTCGGGTATAAAGTAGTCTGAAATTGCTATGTACGCGCCTGAGGTGTGTGCAGTCACGCTTACAGTGTAAGTCGCGCCGTTTGTAACGGGGTTGCACCAGATAACTGCCCCTGTTTCACCGTAAGGTGAGAAAATGCTTCCGGTCGGACCGTTGATATAACTGATAGAGCATGAGCTTGTACTCCCTGATGAAGTTATGCTTTCGGATCCGGCGGTTATCTCATGAACACCGGAACCAATTACAACGACAAGGCCGTAGTACGCAGCTGACGTTGGAGCTGTAAATGATATGGACTGCGTTCCGCTTGTATCGCCAAATGCAGCGCCGTCTGTACCGCTAATCGGACCCACCCAAGGAGCTTGTGTCTGAAGTGCAAGCTGTGAATTTGTACCCCCTGTACGCCAGCCTATTGCACTTGCTGCAGGAATGTTGTTAAATGTAAAGCTTGATGTTGGGGTATTCCCGCCCTGGAATTGGCTTCCGAACGTTATATTCCAATAGTATGGCGAATATGTACTCGGACTTGGGAGGCCCGATTCCGAAAATGTAGTCTTACAGTCCCAGTAGCTATCGCTAAGCGTAAAACTGCCACCCTGCATGTACGAGTTGCCTGTAGCGTTATAACTGCAGCTTATACCACTAAGACTTCCCGAATCGATTGGTTGATTATTTATGGTCGCGGATTGACCGTTTGAAGTCCCGACTGTGGTTGAAATCGATATTGCATTGCCGACACCGGTTCCGCTAGTGGGTGGAAGACCAGCATAGTTTATTCCCCAAGTGTAGGAATTGTACGATGAGGGTATGCCCGATCCGAACGTTGTCACGCAGCTCCATAAAGAAAAGGCGGTAGACCCTCCGTAGTAAAGAGAGTTGGTGTTTGAACTGCTGCAGCTCAGACCGTTTACTACCGCATTCGAATTAGCGGACAGTATGGATGAAACTCCGTTTTCTCTGTAGGTAAGAGAACTGCTGGATGTGGAAGAGTTGATCGCCGTTCCACTGGGATAGTCTGCAGTCCAACCAACCGTAGTACTGGAACCCGCGCCGGAGTATCCTAAAGGTACTCCGGACTCTGAAAAAGATGTTATACAGTTCCATGAGGAAAATGAAGCAGATCCTCCTGGGTATATTGAATAGGTGTTCGCACTTCCGCAGTTAAGTCCATTGGTATCCGCTCCTGCTGTTAGTGAAGATATGGTGCTTATACCGGACTGTACATAGCTTATAGTGGAAGAGGATGTTGAAGAGGCTACACTGTTCCCGTTAAGCAGTCCTGACCATCCTAACGTTCCGCTTATGCCGCTTCCGCTGGATCCGAGAGGTACTCCGGACTCTGTAAATGTGGTTGTGCATGTCCAGGAGCCGAAATTAAGGGTCTGGCCCTGCGAAACCGGCGACAGTCCCTCATTACAGGCAAGGCTGTTGCTGTAGGCTTTTGTTGAGATCGTGGTGTCTACGGATGAAATATCGCTCTGGAATATGGTTATAGGACCCGACTGGGTTCCACTGGCGATATTTGTGCTGTCCGTATAGTTTGCTCCAAGAAAGTTTAGAGTCCATTGCTGATTTGACAGAAGGCCTGATTCTGTAAAAGTTGTAGTACAGTTCCATGCTCCGAAATTGTATGAAGCCCCCTGATATAGTACCGGAGAACTGTAGGAATTGCAGTAAAGAGAATTACTGTACGCAGTAGATGAAAAGTTTGATACGTTTGTTACACCAGTCTGTGTAAAAGTTATAGGCGAGTTTGTATTCACGCTACTTGTGCTGGTACCTCCGTATATCGTGTGCCACTGCTGACTCGAAGGAAGGCCGGACTCTGTAAACGTGGTTGTGCATGTCCATGAACCCAAACTTACTGTCGCGCCCTCCTGAACATTACTCGTAGGAGATGAACACTCAAGATTATTGCTGTATGCTACAACCGATGGGGATGTGACACTGGTGAGTTTGTTCTGCGTGAAAAGTATTTTGGAACCTGTATTTGCAACGCTGGAATTTACCCCTCCGTACACCACATGCCACTGCTGACTCGAAGGAAGGCCAGTCTCTATAAATGTTGTTGTGCAGTTTGACAGGAAAGGTACGGTATTTACAGTACTTGTTTCTGAACTTCCAGATGATGGCGTGGCCGCACTTACACACCCCTGATAATTTATCTGCGGGACATCGTATTGGTAGGTGCCGAATGGCTTGTTAAAGCTTATGTTTGCTCCTGCCGCGGAAACACGTTGATATTCAGTTGCACCGCCGAAAGTTACGGAAAAATTGCTGCCGACGGGAAGGCCGGTCTCTATGAAGTATGTTACCTGTGTATTGATGGCGAGTGGACCCGTAATCAGGGCGGAGGTTACTGTACCGTTGGATATAAGTTCCAACCTTGCACGGTAGGGGACAAAATTAATATTTACACTTGAAGTTACGGCAGTACCTGATATATTTTCCAGCGTCAGTCTGCAAAAGGTTGTACGGCCTTGTGTTAATATGGACAGTTCACACTCTGCATGATCGAATATTGAGCTTCCTATCTGAGCAGATACGTTAGTTATATTAACAGGAGAACCGAAATTGTTGGTTATCTCTATGACAAACATGCTCGAATTTATCTCCGCATTGGTAACGGATAACCCCTGGAATCCGCTGATTATAGTCTGTGGTGCTCCAACCCTGAATATTCCGAAACTGTAGAGTATAGCAAGTGATACAGCAACTATAATAAGTATCCAGCCCCAGCTTATGAGGTATTCCAGGGCGGACTGCTGGTGAAACTCTTCCCTTTTCTTCGAAACTTTACGTTTTCCTTTCATCGCTAATGATTAGATTATTTATTTTAAGTATAAAAAGTTGACATATCCGCAAATTCATATATATCTGAATCCAGGCATAATACAGAATGGAAGTGACATTCGTAACTACTAACAAGGCCAAACTAGAGCAGGCCAGGGAATACGGTAAGAAATACGGTATAAAGATCAAGAATAGGAAATTAGAGCTGTATGAGAAGCAGGACAAAGACGTAAGGCAGGTAGTAAGTTCCAAGGCACTGTATGCTCTTTCAAGGATTAATGCGCCACTGTTCGTAGACGACAGGGGGTTTTCACTCCCTGCGTTAAACGGATTCCCCGGCGCACTGGTCAAATTTGTTTTGTATGATGTCGGCGTAGACGGGATAATGAAGCTCATGGATGGGAAAAAAGACAGGAGGGCTGAATTTAAATCGAGTCTCGCGTTTATAGAGCCGGGTATGAAAAAACCAAAGATTTTCACTTCTGAAGAGCACGGATTCGTAGTCGATGGAGTCAGAGACGGAAACAAACGCGGCTGGACTGACCTGATGAACATATACGGGTATGAAAAATACATGCCGAGAGCAGTTTCAGAGCTAAATGAGGATGAGTGGAAGACATACCAGAAGGATGTAGGAAGAGGCGGAAACATAGAAAATTTTATGAGATGGCTCAGTAGGAGATAGAACAGACAGCCATTCTAAGATATTTAACTTGTTGTAGCCATAATAATATTTATGGCAAAGAATGAAACGGCCCATGCCCTTCCGGAGCCATTGAAAGCCAGAATAGAAGCCATACTCTGCGGACAGGGGGATGGATGTAATTGTTCCATCAAAAGTTCCAAGGCCACCGGATGCTACACAACAAATGATTATGCCTGCACAACAAACTACATGAGTAAAATGGATTTGATAGTAACTACGCACGAGTATCCTGACAGTAACCTGTCTAATATAAAGAGCATTAAGTTGGCCAGCAAAAACAGTGACAGCATCAGATTGGGAAAATTCCTATTCAGCGGATTTAATGTAGATGACTCCGTCCAGTATTATCTATCCGACATCTCTACGCTCGAGAAAAGACTTTACAGTGTCCTGTGGGCAAAAAAAAGCCATGATAACGTCAAAAACCTGACGATGTTTGCAGAGCCGACAAAAAAAGAGAAGGTGGACTATTATGAAAACCTGCTAGGATCGGGATACCAGTTCATGCACAAGAGCGTGGATGCCTCATCGGACGGAAGCGTAAATGAATGGACCATGTATTTCATACCGGACAACGCAAACGGAATCATCGTAGAGACGAACGCCGGAAAAGGCGACACGTACATATCGCCGAGAGTTATTGACATATACAAAGACGAGATATACGTCAGCGGCGACTTAAGGGGGACAAAATCCATACTTACCAACCTTAACAGCTATCGCCTCAGGGTAGGGCTATTAAAAAACCAGGGTTAGCGGTGTATAGGGCTTTATCTATTGCCGGGAGTCAAAGATTTGATCGAATACTTCTTCGAGTTTTCTACGAGGGATGAAACTGTCTCCTGCGAAAAGTCTTTGGCTTTTGATATCGAGTAAATCTCCTCAGCCAGGCTCTTCCCGAATATACCCTTGTCATCGGTGCCTATAACCACTGGGATACCTTTGCGTATGAATCTGTCCACCGGATGATCTCTAAGGCTTTTCATGTCGGAGACCATCAGATTTGCCGTCGGATTTGTTTCAACCGCCACGCCGGATGATACCATCTCCATAAGTGTCAATTGCTGCAGCTCGTATATTCTGTCAGCCCTCTTCTCCGTGTATCTTACGCCGAAATCGTCTACCTTTCCTATATAGTTATACGGATCGACAACGGCCGCGAGTGCGTGGCCTATCCTGCGTGCACCGAGGTCATAAATCGATGAGAGTATGTTTTCCAGACCCTCCTCGATGCTACGCGGAGACTCTCCTGCATGCGGTACGGATACTAACCCGCACTCGTCTCTCATTAAATCGAAAGATTTCTTAAGATAACCCAGAGGGAGGACTTCTCTGTTTACAGCGTCCAGGCCGACTACGAATCTGCTTAGATCGTCATCCCTGTTTATGGTCTTTGCGATGGTATAAAGGCCGTTCTCCAGTTCTGAGAGTCTTTTCTGGTCCGGGCTGCCGGAGGTGTCGACGTAGTGCTGCTTTGCGATGGACAGGGTAAGGTTGGCTTCGAATCCATCCGTGCTGTCCACTGCGGATTTTATACCGGAAACATACTGTCTAATAACGTCAACGGGATTTTTGGCAGTGCCTGCCCTGACGGGTGAAAATGGATCAGCCCTGAGCTCGATGTAGGATACGCCTTCGGATACGGCGGTATAACATATCTTCTCTGCCGCTGCGGATCTTGTATCTCCGTTTTCCAAAACAAAATTTATAAGTGGAAATCTTGATAGTATATTCACAAAGCTGTTGCCCTTATCCAGGCGCTTCTTATCTTCGCCGTATGTAAATTTTTCATGAAACTCCTGTCGTAGTTTATCGGTATACCCGGAGGTAAGGATAGAATTTGCAAAATCGGGAAAGAAACTACCGGTTAAAGCGGTGAGGCGTTCCAGATACTGCTGATTTCCTTCGTTGGAGGCCATAAGATCGAAAAGATCCTTGGAAGATACGCTTCCGCTTATGTGTGCGTGGAGATCGTGCAGCCCCTTGCTGGGTACCCGCTGCGAATAACTGTCTACCATAGTTTAAAACAAAGACTACATTTAGTATTAATATTTTAGGATCACTGAAAACTGGTCAGCTTTATATCTCCCTTTGCATCGCTCAGACAGGATGCCCTGACTCCTATTTTTCTTACCGGCTTTCCCGGTTGCAAGAATTCCTTGCAGAGATTGATTGCCGTTTCAGAGAGTATGGTATGGTCGTTAAGAGCCTCCTTAAGCGTTATACTTCTGATATGTTCCGAGAAATCCGAATACCTGATCTTTATAGACACGGTTCTGAACTTTAGCAGTGACTGATTTAGCTCCTTTACTATTTCCACGGACTGTTTCTTTATTGTCCTATCCAGAGTTTTTTTATCCAGGGTATCTTTCTTGAAAGTTGTCTCACGGCTAACCGACTTTATGTCCCGGGTCTCCTCCACAGAGCTGTCGTCTATGCCATTTGAAGAGAAGTATAAAGAGAGTCCGTACTTTCCGAACTTCGAGATCAGTTTCTGCTTATCGGTTTTCGCTATATCGCCTATTGTCCTGAACCCGGACTTTTCCAGTTGAGCTGCCGTTTTTTGTCCGACTCCGTATAGCTCACCCACCGGCATTCCGGACAGGAACCTTTTTTTATCCTTCTCTGTAACAAGCCTTATACCGTTCGGCTTTGCGGATTCGCAGGCCATCTTAGCGAGCAACTTGTTGAAACTCACCCCTATAGAGCACGGCAGACCAGTCTTCTCCCTTATTTCGTCCTTGATTTTCTGGGCGAATACCAGCGCCTCGTAGTAAAAGGAGAATTTGCCCGATATATCCATAAACGCCTCGTCGACACTAATCTGTTCAAAGTTGTCGCACTGACTTCTCAGTATCCTCATGACTTTTTCGGATTCTTTATTGTAATACCTAAAATCCACTGGAAGGAATATCGCATCCGGCTTTAGTTTGTAAGCGCTGGAGATTGGCATTGCACTGTGTATCCCGTATTTCCTGGCGGTATAATTGCATGTGCTTACGACCCCTCTGCCGGTCCCGTGCTCCGGATCGGCCCCGACAACCAACGGCTTGCCTGAGAATTCGGGATGACGCAGTTCTTCGCACGCTGCGAAAAAGTAATCCATATCCACTAGAAGTATTACTCTCCGGCATCTGTCCTTGGTACCGCTGCTGTGTTCAACGCTTTTGTAGTTCGATGCCGTTGTAAACAAGGACCCAAGTCCAGAGCGATCGTGCTTTGCCATAGTTTCGAGATTTAGAAGTAATCGGCGGATATAAAAGTTAAGTGAATTCTTTTCTCTCGAATATTGTAAGACCCGCTATAAATGAAACCACAAAGTATGCCAGCATTATGATTAGACCCTCTGGAACAGACGCGTTATACGTTGCTATTGAGAAAGGCACGCCGTGAGCGGATGAAGTGTGCGCTGGCGGATAGGGCGATATAAGGATGTTCCGTATTATCTCAGACCCGTACGTGAGTACGAACCACGGTTCTGTAACAACCAGATTGGCCACCAGAGTCTCGATTAGTGAGAATACAAAAAGCATCAGTATAACCGTAACTATTATTGCGACGGAGTTGCTTTTAAACAGGGAGCTGAACAGGAAAGCCAGCCCCATGACTGAGATAATGTATACTATGGAGAACAGGAATGATTCAAAGAATTCGTAAGGGACTCCGAAACCGAAGTAGTATGTGCTGTTTCCGACGGTTATCGCAGTGAAAACCAGCAGGATTATTATTGACCCAAGGAGCGCAGCTATGTATTTTCCTATATATATTGTAGATCTTCTTATCGGATTTCCGACGAGGAAGTAGCCTGTCTTATTCTGAAATTCCGACGAAATCGCGTCCCCACCGAAGAACACCGCCGAAAGAACTATAACAAAGCTAACCCATTCGCCCCAGAAATTTGAAAGGAATGCAAGGTCCGATGAAAGGAAACTCTGGGGTCTGTAGTATCCCACTACCCCTGTTATCAGAAGACCCACTGCTATCGTTATAAGGAGCAGAACAAAAAATCTTCTGGACCTGAAGTAATCGAGGAAGAAGTATTTTATTATAGTCAGAACCTGTGCCGCATCGGACGGCAGCTTCGCCGCAGATTTTGACGTATGCTGTGCTTTCATCTAGGTTACCTCTTTGAACAGATTCAGATAAGTTTCTTCCAGTGCCGATGACGCCGGTTTGAACCCTATCACTCCGCATTTCATTGAGACAAGTCTCGAAAGCAGCTTCTCCTGCCCGGGTATTCCCCCCTTTACATTAATGTTCAAATCTGTTTGGCCTGACCTTTCCACTTTTGATACTCCGTTTATCCCTCTTATCTTATGCAGGACGGAATTGGCAAGCGGCCTTGAGAATGATACTTCCACTATGTTTGTAGATTCCTTTGAAAACTTCTTGACGATATCCTCTATCTTCCCGTAAGCCAGGAGTTTACCGTGATTTATCATAGCGACTTCGTCGCATATCTCTGAAACCTCATTGAGCAAGTGTGAGCTTAGGAATATCAGTTTGTTTTCACGCTTGAGATTCTTTATGATATCCCTGACCTCGCTCATGCCGCGCGGGTCCAGACCGGACGTAGGCTCATCGAGCAAAATGACCTCCGGATCCCCTAGCAGGGCGGCCGCGACATTGATCCTCTGCTTCATGCCTTTGGAGAATTTTCCCACTGTCTTATCGGCCCAGGCCCTCATCTTGACTCGGGAAAGTGCGCTCTCTGCCTCCCTCTCCCTTTTTTTCCTTGGAATGCCTTTTATTTCTGCAATCATTATAAGTGCCTCTTTTGCGGTTAGAGATGGATATATCTCAGGGGTTTCTATAAGTGCCCCGCAGTTCTCAAGGGCCTTCTTTTTCTGTCTGTGGACATCTATCCCGTTTATAAGGGCCTTGCCTTCGGAAGGTCTGATCATGTCCGTGAATATCTTAAGTGTCGTGGTCTTGCCGGCGCCGTTGGGTCCCAGGAAGCCTACGCATTTTGACCCTTCTATCTTCAGATTTAATTTTGAAAGGGCGGTAAACTGGCCGTACCTCTTCGTCAGGTCGATCGCCTGAACAGATGGTTCTGCCATATCTGCCATATATTGGATAAACTAGGATTGTATTAATAGCTTTGACACGGATGGGAAAGTAGCCATTATCATGTATATATACTAGGATAAGCATAAGAATTCAGAACATAAGTATTAATAATATATATTTTTCTTGTGTCTTATAAGATATATCATGACAGAGTTTGAATCAATGAATCTAAGGCCGGAACTGTTGTCCGCACTTAAAAAGATTAATTTTGAAAAGCCTACAGAAGTTCAGGAAAGGGCGATTCCGGAGGTTCTTTCCGGAAAAGACGTAGTCGTAAGATCCAAGACTGGAAGCGGCAAAACAGGGGCATTTCTTATACCTATAGTACAGAATCTGGGCAGGGAGGACTATCTTTCTGCGATAGTTATAGTTCCAACGAGGGAGCTGGCCCTCCAGGTCACAACGGTCGCAAAACAGCTGTCTTCAGACGCCGGCTTGAGGGTTGCAACAGTATACGGAGGAGCATCGATAGAGAGACAGATACATGAGATAAGAAGGGGCGTTAATATAGTGATAGGCACACCCGGAAGACTTATAGACCTGATAAAACGAAACGAACTCCACCTTGATAGGATAAAATTCCTTGTTCTTGATGAAGCAGACATTATGCTGGATATGGGTTTCATAGACGACATCACATACATAATATCAAAAACCTCACAGAACAGACAAACCATGCTATTTTCGGCCACTATGCCGAAGGAAGTTGTGGAGATAGCTAACAAATACATGAAGAATCCGCTTCACCTAAAGATAGGAGAGGAGGAGGTTGTAGTCAGTACAATAACACACTACTACGCAATATCCGACAGAAGTTCAAAACTGGCGACTCTACTGGCATACATAAACGAATTCAAGCCGCAGAAGGCGATTATCTTCTCTCAGACGCAGAGGGGTGCAGAAATGATATACAGCGTACTAAAAAAGAACAATTTTGACGCAGTCCTTATGCACGGCGGCCTGAGCCAATCACGAAGAGAGTACTCTCTGTCGGATTTCCGTAAGGGAACTCAGTTCCTGATAGCGACAAACGTAGCCGCAAGGGGATTGGATATAAGGGATGTTTCCGATGTTATCAACTTCGATGCCAGCGAGGACCCTGCAGTTTACGTGCATAGGGTCGGTAGATCGGCCAGAATGGGCGCTAACGGAAGGGCATTTACAATATTCATAGCAAAGGAAAAATATCTGGTATGGGAAATAGAAAACATGGCCAAGATAAAGATGGAGAAGATAGAACTTGACGTTGAGAAGTACAGAACGTCGGCTGAACCTTCTCCTGAGGATCTTCACAGACGCAGCCAGTACGGCGGCGGATTCGGACACCGTTTTTCCAACAGGGGCGGACACGGCAGAAGCCACGGCGGAAACGGACACAGGTTCGGAAGAAACAGAGGATTCCACGGACGGCACACCGGATACGGGAACAAGGATAACGAGTAGTGTATTCTCAGAATGAATTTACTAGTTTATAGAGGATAATACTGGCGGTTATTATATACACATTAAACGTGCTTTCAGCTACTGCGCACTATGGGTCTTCATGTGATCGTCGAGTTCCTGCTTAGTCTTAAACTGCTGTCCGCAGGTTTCACATTCAAACATAGCCACTTCCTGCGCCTCTGACGTTTCAGTCTGTACAGGTGCACTTATAGAAGCCTGGTGGACTTTCGCATGTTCATCAAGCTCGGCCTGCGTCTTGAATTTTGCTCCACATGCTTCGCATCTAAATTTTTTTCCAAATAGATTTAGGGCCATATCTCTGTAAGAAATTAACAGAATAAAAGCCTTTTTTATATCGGATTATATCCTGTTGAATATATCCTTTCCGCTTTCTAGGATCTTCGTTAGGTCAACCAGGTTCAGGAACAGCTTTCTTATTATTTCCTTGGCTTTTTCATCGGTAAGGTTTCCGGCTTTGTCAAATTTGTCCTGCGCGAACGATATAAAGACCTCTGGCCTGTTGATTGTGAACATGTTCAGGAACACGAAGCTCTGTCTCAGATGATACTGCGCCCTGGCCCCGCCCAGCATGCCTACCGATGCGCTCATCATAGCAGCCGGTTTTCCGTAAAGTGAGTTGTCATCGTATGGTCTTGAAGCCCAGTCTATGGCGTTCTTCAGGACCCCCGGCACAGAATAGTTGTATTCGGGTGTTACGAACAGAAATGCATCTGCATCCTTAATATCATTCTTGAATTTCTTTACGCTTTCCGGAATATTTTCCATCAAGTCATCGTTGTAAAGAGGAAGGTCGGATATGTTAGCCTCTACCAGTTCCACGCCATCAGGTATCAATTCTTTGGATGCGTTGAAAAGCATCTTGTTGTAGGAATCCTTCCTGAGGCTTCCGATTATTCCGACTATTTTGATTTTATCCATAAACTAGTTAGTTTGTTCCAGAAAGTATTTATACCTTTGTAGGCTTTTTGATAAGCAGTAGGACTAAGAACTCAACAGCATCCAAACCTAAAACGAATCAGCTTAGAGCTTTGAAGAGGCCTTGAGGTTTACTCTCCACTCGGTTATCTTCCCGCCTTCCATTCTCACGGAGACGTTCTTAACCTTCATCCCCCTTACGTCTTCTTCGGTTTTTGAGATACGTGCAGCTGCTTTCTGGATAGCATCTTCAAAGCTTACCCTAGAAATGCTTACAAACTCTGTTATCTTACCTATTTCACCCATAAGGTTCCACCTCCTAAAAATTAGAGATTATGGCTGTATTTAAGTCTGAAAAATCCGCTCGGCCGGGGTCCGAAAAGCTATGAAAGTGTATGTCCGAAAAACAGGTAGAAAAGTATTCCGTATACTGCTATTTCAACGGATACTGCAAATATCGTAGGGTAGAACCCGCTGCCAAGACTATAGATTGTTATCGCGCCGAAAAGCACGGACATCGCAACTATCGGCGGTAAAACCATCACATAAAATTTCTTATCCATCCGCCTCGATCAAACAAATCTATCCGTGCTTTGTTTTAACCTTTTATAAAGAAGACAGCTAGTATTGATATGGTCAGGAGATTTCCGGTCAACGTATCGATGCAGGATATCCACATGTTTCTGTCATTCCTTAAAGAGAACGGTGGGGAGGCAAGCATAAGAGCCATAAATAGCGGGATGAAATCACACAACCCTCCTTCAGCCTCGATGCTTTCCGCATGCGAGCAGCTCAAACTGGTAAAGAAAAGAAAAACAAAGGTTCGCATCGTAAAATCCGTATACGCGAAAAAGGAGTCTGAGGTGGAAGAACTAACCAAAACTAGGGTAAGAAAGCTACAGCCTTTTCCTACGATTATAAAACTGCTAAAAAGGCACCTGGAACTGTCGACTCCGGACATGTTCGAGATACTTTTGAAAAAGAAACTTATAGATTACAGAGATACTCTCAAGGAACTGAACAGATTCCACGATGACCTTTTGAAAAGCCAGGATGGTTTCAAGGTGTTTGATTACGACCCATCAAACGACCTTTGGAGCATGTATGGAAGCGTACTAAAAAGACACAGCTGACGATCAGCATCCGCTCATATCCGTGTGCATGGAAGTATATAGAACGGCGTAGCCGTAAACCGCTATCTTGGCTTCTTCCTCCACGCCAGGGTCAAAATTAAAGTGATACTTAAGGCCCATCTTTCTTATCGAAGAATCTACGAATCTTTTTATGGCGTCTGGCTGTTTGTCCCCGTATTCGCTCCAGATAAGATTTGAGTTGTAGTTAAGGTTCTCCAGGCCATCGGCGCATTTTAGCTTCTTTCTGGATTCCATAACTGTGTCATACAGGTTTCTCCATATGGCTTTCGGTTTCTCCCCCTTCACTGTTTTTGCTTCAATAAGTTCATTCAATTTCATAAGTGTATAGTAAATTTTTACCGGATGGGACAATCTTCAGAGATTGTACTCATCCTGTACTAGTTTTGACCTGGAGTACAGGCAGAGGTTATTTTCTGTCGCCGCCTTATTAATCATGTCTTTTATCTCGTATGAAGAAAGGCTGGTCTCAAATATCAAGGAATACTTGTGCTTATCCGGATACTCCTCCACACACACCTGCATTTTCCTTACGGAATTGTCCAGTATCGACTGCAGCTTCTGTCTGACTTTTTCGCCGGCGGCTCTTACTGGCGACTCGTGTCTGCCCATAAAGAGTATATCCCAGCTCAGTGCATCGCCTTCCTTCGGCATCAGCACCTTAGGTGCAAAGTCGTACAGTGTTTTTTCCATGTTTGAAATGTTATTCCGGAGTCTACTTTGAGTAAACGGCCTTGACTTTATTATAGCGCTCGTTTATTATTTTCCAGTCCAGATTTGCAAAGAAAGGTTCCAGATACTTTGCCTTATCGGGCCCGTAATCCACGTAGAATGCATGCTCGTACACGTCCAGTGTTATGAGCGGTATCGCACCCCAGACAGCGCCGTCGTTGTGTGCGTCGGCCAGGAAGTTTCTAAGTCTGCCATCCGTCGGGTCTATGGCGAGTATTGCCCAGCCTCTCGCGGCCTTTGCCGTAGCAATCATATCCTGTTTGAAATTATCGAAACTCCCGAAGTCGTCGGTTATTTTTTTAATCACATCCATGTCCTCCGCGTATTTACCGTCTCCCCCGAATGTACTGAAATAGCTCTCATGAAGCAACTGTCCGCTGGCATTGAATGTCTCCTCCCTCTTGAGTGCCCTGAACTCGCTGTAATTTGCGTTGGCAGAAGCCTTGTCGACTCCTTTAAGCTTGTTATGGACTTCGTTTCTCTTCTTTACGTAACCGGCGTAGTGTATATTGTGATGGAAGCTTATCTGCTTCTCCGAGAACCCCTGTAGCTCTTTGTATTTTATTTCCTTGACATCGTATTGTTCATCGTAGTTTGACATAAAAAAACCTCCTTATATTCTATAGTGAACGCTTTACACTTATAAAGTTTACGTGAATTTCTGGAATTATTACAACTTTTTTGAAAAGAAATCCTAATATTTAAGCCATAAACTACATTCTTTAGTATAGACTGGCTATGAACAAAGAAAATTCTCTAGTGATCTGGCTGAAGGACATAAAAAAAGAAAACGTAAATATCGTCGGAGGAAAATCCGCAAACCTCGGAGAGATGATATCGTCGGTTAATGTACCTGTACCTGGAGGTTTCTCGACCACTGCCTTCGCGTTCGATCAGTTTATACAAAATAACGGCCTTGAGGAAAGGATAAGCGGGACGCTCGAAGGCGTAGACGAGGAGGATGTAAACGCGCTGGATGACGCCGGAAAAAAAATCAGGGCGATGGTTCTTGCCGCAAACCTGCAGGAACAGCTAAAAAAGGAGATAATAGAACACTATCACAAATTAGTAGAGGACGAAAAAGAGGAGTTCGTGGCGATAAGGTCATCCGCGACTTCCGAAGACTTGCCCGAAGCGAGCTTCGCGGGTCAGCAGGAGACTTTCCTGAATGTCAAGGGCGACAAGGACGTCCTGCAGAAGGTCAAGGAATGCTACGCCAGCCTTTTCACCGACAGAGCCATATACTACAGGATAAAGAGGGGATTCAAGAATGTAAAGATATCGCTGGCTGTAGCTGTGGAGAGGATGGTGTTCTCGAAATCCTCTGGAGTGATGTTCACACTCGATGTATCGAACGGCGACAGGTCTGTAATAATGATAGAGGCCAGTTACGGACTCGGAGAGTATGTAGTTCAGGGAGTCGTTACACCAGACACTTATTACACAGGTAAAAAGGATGGAGAAATTGCAAGAAAGATAATATCGAAAGAGAAATCCAAAAAATTGGTCAGAAAACAGGACGGAGGAGTATCGGAAGTTGAGATTGGCCCTGATGAGGCGTCGAAGCAGTGTCTGAGCGATGAACAGATAAAGGAGCTAGCAGGATACGGTAAGAGAATAGAAGATCACTACGGGCACCCCATGGATATAGAATGGGCGCTGGATGAAAGAAATAATAGGCTGTTCATAGTGCAGGCCAGAAGTGAAACGGCATGGTCCGGCAAAGGGGCGTCTAAGGGCGCTGCCACGGAAAAGAAGGGGAATACGGAAAACGCCGAGTTGATAACCAAGGGTCTGCCGGCTTCGCCCGGCGTAGGCAGCGGAACCGCAAGAGTGCTGCTGGACCTGAATGAAATAGACAAATTCAAGGAGGGGGAAGTTCTGGTCACAAAAATGACTACACCGGACTGGGTGATGGTGATGAAGAAAGCCTCTGCCATAGTAACAGACGAGGGGGGCATGACCTGCCACGCGGCAATAGTATCAAGAGAACTCGGTATACCATGTATAGTCGGCACTGCTTCGGTTGAGAAAAAAGCGACCGAGGTAATAAAAAACGGCGAGATGATCACTGTTAACGCAAGGGATGGAACGGTGTACAGGGGAAACATAAACATGGAGCAGCCAAAGGAGGCCAACCGGGCTGCCGCTGGTGTACAAGCTTCCGAGATAATAACCGGCGTCAAGATATTTGTCAATCTTTCAGAACCAGGCATGGCGGAAAAATCTGCGAGCCTGCCGGTTGATGGAGTGGGACTGATGAGAGAGGAGTTTCTTTGGGCCCAGATAGGGGAACACCCTCTGTCTATGATAAAGAACGGTCAAAGCCAGAAGATAATCGATACGCTGGCGGAAGGGATAGGAAAAGTGTGTTCAGCGTTCAATCCAAGGCCAGTTATACTCAGATTCAGCGATTTCAAAACCGACGAGTATAAGAATCTAAAGGGGGGAAAGGAGTTCGAACCGGATGAATCCAACCCGATGCTCGGATGGAGAGGGGCTTCACGTTATTACCATAAGGGTTACGAGGAGGCTTTCATCCTGGAACTGAAAGCGGTAAAGAAGGTCAGAGAGAGCAGCGGACTGAAGAATCTCTGGGTTATGATACCATTCACAAGAACAGTTGACGAACTGAAGAAGGTCCTGGCCATAATGAAAGAGAACGGCCTTGAGAGGACGGAAGACTTTAAGATATTCCTTATGGCTGAAATCCCCAGCAACATAATTCTGGCGGACAAATTCAATGAATATATAGACGGTTATTCGGTAGGATCAAACGACCTGACTATGCTGACATTAGGAGCAGATAGGAACAACGGTCTGATGAGCGAGATATTCGACGAAAGAAACCTCGCCGTAAAGAGGCTCATAAATCACTTGATAAAGACGGCCCACAAAGATGGAAAGACAGTATCGATATGCGGACAGGCACCATCACAGTACGATGAGATAGTAGAATTTCTGGTTAGGGCTGATATAGATGACATCTCCGTAAATCCCGATTCTGCCGTGCACGTCAGGGAACTTGTTGCATCGGTGGAAAGGCGCATAGAACTGGAAGCGGCCACGGGGTCTGTAAAGAAGGACAAAGATCTGAATTTTTAGGCTGTTTTACTTTATAAGATGCTTTAACTTCGCTTCGTATTTGTTTGCCTTTGAATTTGATTTTTCTATTTCCCTTAGTATCAATTTCTCAACAGCTTTCATATCTGATACGTCCTTATCAGCCGTAGATTCTGCGTCCACGCCGTTAAGGGGGTTTATAAGGTAAACTGCAGGTGTTTCCCTGCCGTCGTAGTCGACGATTATGTTACTTGGGGATATCCTGTTATGATGAATGTTCTTTCCGTGGAGTGTGTTTACGCTTTTCCGCAGGTTAGTCAGAACCTGACTGAGCTCCGCCCTCCTTTCGTTGTATACCTGGGATGATATCTTGTATTTCTTGATATCGTCAAAAGTTCTTGCCAGATACGATGGTTCCCTCTTTGCAAGGATATTATAGACTTCGGACTCGCTGAGGAAGCTCTCGACCCTAGAAACCGACTGCATTCTTCTTTCTATCGCTAACATGTCCATGAGCTCTCCCGACTCCAGATATACGTCCAACGGCATTCCGTGAACTTCGGAGACCAGGTATCCTACGCATTTATCGGCAGAATTATGCAGTACAGCTATCGGTTTTTGTGAGTTCTCAGGTATTATCGAATTTATAGTCTTGACTAGATCATATTGACGCTTAAAATGAAGGTCGAAAACCCCGCTGTGATAAAGATCATTATATAGGAATCTACCGGCTTTGTTTCCGTTCGGGTAATTGTCATTCACCAGTCTATCTACCATAACGACTCCGTAATGATCGATGTTAGGGACTTTATCGAGTGCCTCTTTGTATAGTGCAACGTCACCTCCATTGGTGTGTACGCTTTTTACCGAACTTATCAAATCTTCAATTTTTTTCTTACTCATAAGGACTCTTTTTTAATTAGAATTTAAGACAAATAATAGTATAAATACTTTTAAAATACATTGCCTGGTGTATAGGATTAGCCTCTTACATTGTCGGAGTATACCATGCTGGCAACAACTATTACGTCCTTTATTCTGTCGTAGTTTGCTGTATTAAGGAAACTAGAATCGACTAGGATCTTATTTCTTGCATAGTCAATCTCTGCGCAGCTAATAATGCCGCGGTTTCCCTTTACACCTATTGATATCACACCCAGGTGGTATGGCGGCCGCTCTACATAGATGTGCCTGGAGTAAAAGGCTTTAGGTGCATCACTCCACATCATCTGGTTATCCAGCGCACGGCCGACATGGAAAGTCTTCCTGTCTAAGGGGAACTTTCCCGAGTCTCTAAGATCCGATGCCTTGTGAAACACCATCTCTCTGAAGTAATCCGATGTCCCGTGTTGGAATCTGAAAGACTCCTGTATGTCGCCCGACTTTATATCGTCCAAAACGCTGTCCAGGTTCTTTCTTGCGCTCCGCACGGCCAGAACATTAGATTTACCGCCGGTAAAAAATTTATAATTTTCATCTTTCATGCCACTATAAAGAATAAACATCTTATATAAACTTTTTGTGATTTTCTGGAAAGAATACGGGATTGATACGGCGTTAAAGGAAATTTAGCGGCCAATGATTATTCTGTTACTTAGCAAAGATATAAACTGTATAAATGATAAAGGAGAATATAAAATATGGGCGGATTATACACGCTTAGCAGGATACGTATTACACTGTAGATTCATGGAAGTCATACGAGTAAACAAACTCACAAAGATTTTTGGCGGAAAAACAAAAGCTGTAAATGGGGTGTCCTTCTCGGTAAACGAGGGGGAAATCTTCGGGTTCCTGGGGCCCAACGGCGCCGGCAAGACCACGACCATAAAGATGATAACGACTCTGATATCTCCGACCAGTGGCGATGCACGAATCTTTGGTAAGAGCATCGTGCGTAATCAGGCGGAGATAAGATCGATAATAGGCGTAGTTCCGCAGGAGTTTACAGCGGATGAAGACCTCACAGGGTACGATAATATGCTGCTACTGGCAGACCTGTACAATATACCGCGTTCTGTCTCAAAAAATAGGATTGCCGAACTGATGCAGCTTGTGGAACTCGGTGCGGCGGCGAAAAGAAAGGTAAAGACATATTCTGGAGGAATGAGAAGGAGGCTGGAACTCGCGATAGGCCTTGTGAACCATCCGAAGGTGCTCTTTCTTGACGAGCCTACACTTGGATTGGATGTACAAACGAGAAGTGCGGTCTGGACTTACATAAAAAAACTTAAGAAAGACTATAAGATGACGCTTTTCATGACAACCCACTATCTGGATGAGGCAGACTCACTGTGTGACAGGATAGCGATAATAGATCACGGAAAGATAATAAAGATAGACACGCCGGAGAGGCTGAAGGAGAGTGTTGGCGGGGACATAATAACCCTGACAATAGACAATGAAAAAGCGGATATAACCGCTATGATCAAGAAGGTCAAAAACGTAAAAAACGTAAAGAAAAACGGCAGAGAATACAGGATAAAGGCCAAATCTGCGGACACTCTGGCACCTATACTGATATCGCTGGTTAACAGGAAAGGCTATAAGGTAACAAAGCTGTCACTTACAAAACCGACACTGGACGAGGTCTATCTGGAATACACCGGCAGATCATTGAGAGAGGAACAAGGTAGCGGTGAAGACTTGATGAACAGCAGAAGAACTATGAGGCTAAGTAGGAGCTGATAATATGAAAAGGACGTCTGTCAAAAATTTCAGTGTAGAGTACATAGGAAAGCACAAAGTCGCTTACTTTTTCAAAAGTGTGTGGTCGCTGGCGAACAGGGACCTTAAGAAGTGGTACCTTGCGCCTGTTCTACTTATAATCTCGCTCATACAGCCAGTGGTTTGGCTCGGCCTGTTCGGAAAGGCATTCAACCTCGCAGGAATATTTACAAACAGTTCTTTTAACATACCAGGTCTGAACATACCTAAAAGCGTGCTTGACACGATAGGAAACACTTTCCTTCTGAACAGTTTTGGAACAACCAGTTACTTCTCGTTCTTAGCAGTCGGTATGCTGGCATTTATAGTCCTTTTCACGGCGATGTTTTCTGGTATGTCCGTTGTTTGGGACAGGAGGTTCGGGTTCCTGGACAAGCTTTTGACCACCCCCGTATCACGCGGATCGATAGTGCTAGGTAAGATAATTAATTCCGTCGTAAGGGCGCTTGTACAGGCGCTTGTGGTGCTTATCATAGCCATAGTGCTCGGTATGAGCGTGGCGAACTTTACACTAGTAGGGGTGCTGGATACATTCGGTGCACTGTTCCTATTAGCTTTCGGAATGTCGTCACTGTTTGTGGCTCTTGGATTAAGATCTACGGATTGGCAGTCGCAGATGGCCGTGGCAAACCTGCTTAGCCTACCGCTACTATTCATGAGCAACGCATTTTTCCCGGTATCAGCTATGCCATCCTGGCTTAGCGCGATAGCAAACGTAAACCCGATAAGCTTCACTATAGAGATAGGTAGAAGTGCTTTGCTCGGAATAACTCCTGCGGTGCCGTTTATGTACGATTTCCTTTATCTGGGGCTGTTCGCAGCGATACTGGGTGCAATCAGTATAGTACTGTCCTGGAAGCTGCTAAAGGGATAAAAAACTATTTTATACCTTCTTGAGAAGGTCCGCTAGTGCGATCCTATTAGTGTCCCAGTGTATCATTTTCTTTGCGGTCTCAGGATTGACCCATTCGAACTTATCGTGCTCAACGTAGACGTTTTTTGACATGTCCACAATGGTATCCGGAGTAACTTCCACTCCGAAAACTTCTTCATGATTTTCGCCGTTCTTGCCGGTATAATCGAAAGAATAAACGTGTTCGATGACAGCTCTTATTGATTCACCCGATATTCCAGTCTCCTCCATAAGTTCCCTGAGCGCACCTTCCCTATCCGATTCGCCCTCCTCTACTTTGCCCGTAACAGGCTGCCATATCCCGCCGGATTCCGGAGTCTTGTGCAGGACAAGTATCTCGAGTTCGGGGGTTCTCCTGAAAACTATCACCTGGACTTTCCTGTTCATAATCATTAACAAACCAAAACCGGCTTAAAAAACTTTGCTGCGCCTGTGGATATTCACTTTCCGAAAAAGAACGGTCTGTTATACGCTGATTGTACGACTTTGTAGGGTGCCAGCCATACAAAGGCCCTTACAAGACCACATTACCGTATATGGGGGATATACGGATTTATGAAGAGGACACTACAACCAAATTATATATTGACGTATAAACAATGAAATTGTATGGATGTGACTCTGATAGTTGAGACTCTTGACCCTAGCAACGGGGGAATCCCCAGATATAACTATGAGATAAGCAAGATAAAGGAGTTTAAGAGCATAATCAACTTTTCCGAGAAACTGAAAAATCGTACTGCTACTGACAGGGTGCTTAATAGACTCTACCGCAGAAGGAAGTATCTGGAGGAAAACTCCTCGAATCTTGGAGAGGTCCTACACTTTACGCAGCCGGAGGTAATGCCAAAAACCAACGTTCTGGACGGAAAAAAGATAGTGCTCACGGTCCACGATCTGGCAGTCTTTGGAACGATGAGGATTAAGGGGGCTTACGGTACAATCAGGGGGGCCGCATTCAGATCGCAGTTCAGATATGCCGTGGAGAGAGCGGACGCAATACTTACAAACAGTTCGCAGACCAGGGACGAATTGGTATCTATACTGGACATAAACAGCAAAAAAATAACAGTCACAAATTTCGGCATAGACGAGAAGTTTAAGCCGCGCAAGGACAAGGGAGACGGTGAAGACATAGGATACTTCGGAGGCTTCAACAGAAGAAAGAGGGTTGGAAAGCTGATTGACGATTTCATAGCATCTGCCATTAGCAACAAGGTGCACCTTGTTATATACGGTGATAATATTGGAGACTATCCGTCACTGAAGAAAAGGTATGAGAAGTTCGGAAGCATAATATTCAAGGAGAAAATAGCGGAGGACAAGCTGGTCGAGACTATAAACAAGTTCAAATACTTCGTGTATCCCACCTCTTACGAAGGTTTCGGGCTGCCGCTTGTTGAGGCCATTGCCTGTGGCGTACCTGCTTTCGTCTACAAGGATTCGGTTATACCTGAAGAAGTCAGGAAATACGCAATGGAGATAGACAGAATAGATGACATAGATTCTATGGATTATAAGGAGCTTAAGAAGGAATATCTGGAAAAAAGCGAAAAAATCAAGAAAGAGTTTACATGGGACGGCAACAGAGAAGCTGTGAAAGGCATTTACAAGTCGCTCATCAATGAAAACGTTAAATAATCTATTAGTTAGTATTAGATGATGGAACCTGATGTTTTACTCATTGTCTGCGACAGCCTGAGAAAGGATATAATGCAGATATATGGAGGGGAGGCGAGGACTCCAAATCTCATCAAACTGGCCGAGGATTCCGTAGTATACGATAATGCGATAGCGCCTTCACCTTGGACATTCCCCTCGCACGTTTCAATGTTCACCGGGATGTATCTTAATGAGCACGGTGTGCACGAAACCGAGAAGGACAAGCTTTTGGACCTGACAAAATTCAACATCAACCTTCAGAAGGAGAGGCTTCCGGAGCGTCTTTCTAAGATGGGCTACAACACGTTCGGTATATCCAACAACCCAATGGTGTCTCCGCAGACGGCATTCGATATCGGATTCGATTTTTTCTTCACACTCGACCCCTTCCCCGTAAGCAAGGAAGACAAGACTTTTCAGGAAGCCAGAAGACTGGGAGCCAGTCCGAGGGAGATCGCGATAAAGCTGATAAAGCAGGGAAAGTTCGGTAAGATAAGGGAGTTTGCCAGGCTTAGAAAGAGAGAGAAGCTGATAAGCACCGCTCTCAATTTCCCGATGGACAAGGGAGCTGACCTGACAAATAAGATACTTGCTAACGGAAACTGGGAGTCAAAATTCTTCAGATTCGTAAATTTCCTTGAAGTTCACGAACCATACCGAAACTATAATTCGAAGGAGGTATGGGATAATGTAACCGGGATAAAAAAGATGAGTCAGGCCGGGATAAATAACGTAAGAAGCGAGTACATCGCGGAGATGGAGTACTTGGACGAGCAGATAGGCAGGCTCGTATCCACGCTCAAAAGAGCCGGCAAGTACGACAACACGATGATAATAATAACCTCTGACCACGGCCAGGCGATAAACGAACACGGTTACATGCTGCACAGCACATATCTGTATGACGAACTTTCCAGAATACCTATGATAATAAAGTATCCCAACGGTAAAAAATTCGAGAAAAAGAAAGGATATCAGAATCTGGTCTATCTGCCAAAGTTTATAGAAGACATAGTACAGGGGGGCGATGACACCCGGCTTTATTCCGAAACGACTTTTGCAGAAGCCTACGGCGCAGTCATAGTTCTTCCCGGCGGATACAAGCACAGGGAGGAATACGTAAAGAATACGTACGAGAAACTCAGAAAAGCCGTTTATAAGGACGGATTCAAGATGACTGTCAACGGCACGGACGGTACAATCGAAGAATTTATGAAGGATGATAAAAACATCAAAGTTGAGGACAACAAACAGAAGGCAAAGGAACTGCTGTCTGAGATAGACATATTCAAGGGAAAGGAAAATTTCAAGGTTCCGGAAATAAACTGAGACGTCCTGGAAAAAAGATCGG
>JAJYRE010000017.1 GCA_021794235.1 Nanobdellota archaeon | reverse complement strand
ACTTACAAACTGGCTGAAAGTTACAACCGACTGGCCGATATCCAGGAGAAGATACTACGGAACGGAGATACCTATATGGTACTGCAAGAGCTGCGGAGAACCGTTCCTCCCGGAGCCCGGAAAATATTACAGGCCGTGGGAAGAGAAGCCCCCGGGGAATCCTACTTGCACAAGTTGCGGCAAAAACGATTTCATCGGCGATACGAGGACCTTCGACACGTGGATGGACTCCAGCGTCTCGGCTCTTTTCGTCACAAAATACGGGGCGGATGGAGAATTCAACAAAAAAACATATCCGCTGAATGTAAGGATACAGGGGCTGGATATAATAAGGACCTGGCTGAACTACAGCATAATAAGGTGCTATCAGCTGACGGACAGGCTGCCGTGGAACGATGTTTTCATAGACGGAGTAGGTCTTGACGAACACGGAGAGAAGATGAGTAAGAGCAAGGGAAACTACGTAGACCCTATGCCGATAGTGGAGAAATACAGCGTAGACGCATTCAGATTCTGGGCCGCATCAGATGTGTCTCCTGGAAGCAACTTCTTGTTTTCGGAGCTCAAGATAGTTGGCGCGAACAAGTTCCTGACAAAACTTTGGAACGTCGCAAAATTCATAAACGGATTCGGGAACAGCACGGTCAACAAGCCGGAAAGACTGCAGGACGCGGACATGTGGATATTGGCCGAGACTAAACGCCTTGTTTCGGAGTGCAGAAAGGCGTACACAAACTATAACCTGTTCGTATCGTCCAACAAGGTGAGGGAGTTCGTATGGAATGTATTCGCACCGCATTATATAGAGCTTGTAAAAGGCAGGGCGTACGGAGAAGGATTCACCGACGATGAAAAGAACTCTGCAATATATACGCTCAACTATGTACTGAAGAACATACTGAAACTGCTCGCACCGATAACGCCGTTCATATCAGAAATCATATGGATTGGGAACTACTCCAAAGAATCTATACACACGGAGACCATAACCTCGGAAGAGGATGAGAACGGGGATTACTACGTGGAACTGGGCAAGAAGATAATGGACTTTGACGGCAGAGTATGGAACGCTAAGAAGGAGAAGGGGATTTCACTTAAGAACGAAATATCGGTGGAAATTCCGGTTGAGATAAAGACCGTAGAAAAAGACCTTGTCGCAATGCACAATATAAAGATTTAATAGGTGCATAAATCTAGATTTAGATGGTAAAAGTACTTGTAAAAAACATAAACTTCGGGGAGAAGTCCGTGTCTCTGGACAGGGGGAATGTGGAAGAACTGATAAGAAAGCTCAACACGAACGATGACTCGGTAATACTCATAAACAAGAAGGGAGAGATATACACAAAGGATAAGAAACTATCGGAAGGGGAGGAGCTCAGCCTCGTCGAAGTATTCTCGGGTGGATAATGAAATGCCAGTCGTGCAGAAAGGATGCGGTGATATCGTCCTCGGAGGGGAGATACTGTGCCGTCCATTTTCAAAAGAACTTTGAGGACAGGGTAATTGGTACCATAAAGAAGTACAAACTCATATCAAAGGGAGAAAAGATAGCCGTAGCAAACTCTGGGGGAAAAGATTCGCTTTCCCTGCTCTATATACTGTCAAAATACTTCAGCAAAACAAACAGAATAGTATCAGTAACGATAGACGAAGGGATCCATGGGTACAGGAACAAAACAATAGAGACCATGGAGGAGCACTGCAAAAGACTGGGCATCGACTACAAGATATATTCGTACAAGGACTTCTTCGGAAAACCTATGGACGAAATAACCAGGGTAAAGGAGGGGATCCCGTGCGCCACGTGCGGTACACTCAGGAGATATCTGATAAACTATGCTGCGATGGACGTAGGGGCGGACAAGGTCGCTACTGCACACAACATGGATGACGAGGCCGAAAGCGTCCTTATGAACCTCCTCCAGAACGATCTGGGAAAGCTTCTAAGGCTAGGGCCTTACTCGGGAATAGTCAAATCGGACGGATTTGTACCAAGAATAAAGCCGTTCATGTTCATCGGAGAGAAGGAGACGATGCTGTTTTCGATACTGAGGGGAATAGACGCGCTGCACACGCCGTGCTTCTACGCCGGACTGGGATTCAGGGGGATGATATCCAGAAAAGTAAAGGAGCTGGAATCGTTTTCACCCGGCTCAAAAAGGGAGATAGTGACTAAAATCATAGCCCTTAAGGAAAAATACGGAGAAAGCTACGGCGGAGACGCCGAGATAGGCAGGTGCGAACAGTGCGGTTCTCCGGCGTCCAGCAGACTTTGCGACGCTTGCACCATAAAAAACGAACTGGCTGCGATATAAGCCTAACCAGTATTTAAATATCAAAAACTTTAATACACTATATGGAGGACAACAAAAACATTCAGACACCAGAAAACTACCAGTCTTACATAGAGAGCATCGATAAATTCAACAGTTCCATCGGTACTGTAGTATCCGACATCTATAACAAGATAAGCCTTCTGAACGGAGAACTGGGCAAACTCGACAAGAGAATAACCTCCGAATCCAATAAGGAATACTTCAATGAACGCCTTAACAAGATATCGGGCGACCTTAACGCAATGTCGGTCAGCCTTAACAACACAATCAACGGCTTTAACGAATCGATAAAAAAGACGAACGAGACGTACGCGGACACCGCAGATAAGATAAACAAACTCAACGCTGCTACGGATTCGCTGCGCACAAACGTTAACGATATATCTTCAAATTTAACCAAAACCCTGGAGAATTTCAACTCTGTTGCGAAGACAGTGAACATGAAAACGCAGGGATACGCCGAGAACGTGAATAGGATAGAACAGCTGGAGATGAGCCTCGGGGACCAGTTCAAGGTGTTGAACGAGAACTACAGGAACACGGTATCCGCACTAAACGCTTCACAGAACGAGATATCGGAGAAGATCAACAAACTGTCAGAGACGGTCTACGCAGGCCTGCCTGGAGTTAATTCATTGACTGACGAAATAAACCAGATTAAAAAATCGCAGGTTGAGGGCGACAGCAAGTTCGAAAAGGTCGCAAACGTCACCAACGCACTCACCGTAGAAGTGAACGGCCTAAATCTAAAAATTGAAACTGTAGGCAACGAGTTCAAGAACATACAGGAGGGGATATCCGGAACGCAGAAGCATGTTACCGACTTTATAAACATGGCCAGGGGAACACTGTCCGCAATAACCACATACAACCCCGAAGCCGTTGCGATGGAGACCAAGAAAAATTCCGACCACCTGTCGGTTCTCGACCAGGAGATAGAGAAGATGACGGACAGGACAAACACGGTCAGCAAAACACTTTCGGATTTATCTGGAAAAATATCGGAGCTCTCTGTAGTAAAGAACGCCGGTAAGCTGTTCGACAACGTTCAGAGCGTATCCAAAAACATTGAAGAGACCGAGAACAGGGTAAATGCGCAGACGTCAAAGGTAGAGGTAATGTTTAACCAGATAAACTCCAGTATGAACAGGATAATAGACCTTAACAACAAACTCAATGAAGTCTCAAAGAGACTGAACGAGTTGGACGTCAAATACAACAAGATAGAAGGGAGCCTGGCTCTATTCGCAACTAAGGACGATTTGATGACACTGAACAACAAACTCCAGAATCAGCCGAAACAGTAGCAGTCCTTAATATGGATAAACAAGAAAAAGAACCGAAGAGGATAAAGGAGAGACTGTTTAAAGACAAGCCTCTGTCGGAGATATCACTCAAGGAATTCGAACGCCCTACCAACGACTACATGACAAACCTCAGGAGATTCTGCATCTCACTCGGCGTTATAAGCCCCGGAGAAAGCAGAGTCGCGATAGTTCACATACTTGACGTACTGATAAAGGCAAGGAGCAAGAAGCAGAAGAGCCTTGACAGCTACGAGATAGTCAAGGAGCTCTACAGAAGGAACATAAAGATAGTCTACGCGAATGTACTCAGAGACGTCAGAAAGCTCATAAGTATAGGGCTTGTGGAGAAGAGAGAAAACAGGTACAGGATAAGGGAGAATCTGCCGCTCCATGAAATATTAAAGACGTACATAAAGCCGTACATAGTGGATAAAATATTCAACAGGATAACCGAATATGCGGAGTCAATAGACAAATCCAAATAAGGATTACTTTATCTCTGACAGTGTCTTCAACAGCTTCTTTCCCTTCGGTGTTATTATAACAGTCTTCTTGTGATTGTTCTCATCGACCATAAGCAGGCTCATCTTGCTCATAAGCCTTATCAGTTTGACAATGTACGCATAACTGCAGTCTATTTTTTTTGAGACCATGGCGGCGTATACGTGACCGTTGCTGTCGTTTATCGCCTGCAGAAGCATGAATGGCTTGTCATGCAAAAATAATTTTTTCACAGATTTGCCATCCATCGAAGTCATAGGTATGTCTTAGAATTACAAGTATTAATAGATTTTATTAAAGAACGCGTATGTTTGCCTTTGAAACGGTGTTCTCGCATCTGTCGGCGAACGCGTATGACTTCATGATTCCGGCGACGGTGTTCCTGTACTTTATAACCTCAAGAAACTTTCTGTAGTAGCGGTCTATAACTACATCGTTTGACGTCCCGACAAACAGGGGTTCATAGAAAAAATCGGTCGCCCTGTCAAGATAGTAGTCTATGGCAGAGTCGAATACTGATATTATATCTTCGGATATCTGTCTCCCTATGTATGGCTTGACCGAATATCCTCTGAAGTTCCTTGGGCTGCCAGTGAACGACGCTAGATCGCAGAAGTTGCAGTAATCCTCGAGTTGTCTGGCCACGTTCTTGAGGACTCCCACAAGACCATAATTCTTCTTTATATAGAACTCGTGCACTTTGGTGCGCGCATTTTCATCCAAACCGGTTGCTGCAATTATGTAGTCAAGTGTAGCTGCCTTCTTTACGGAGAGCATTTCGAAAAGCGAAGCCGCCGAACTCCTGATCCCATTCTCTTCTTCCATCAGATCTTCCATTGAATATAGGGCCCACTGGGATTTGAATTCCTGTATTATAATAACCCAGGTCGGATGGTTACCCCAGTTAGCATTCGAAGCCATCAGTCCTATCCAAGCTAGACTATGGGCCCATATCTCATAAAGAAACTACGGATATTTATCCTTTGATGCCGCTTTTGCTCAAACGTTGATTATTCTTCCCTTTGGCCCGACGTTAATCACCGTAGTGTCGCTTAGGGAATCCTCTAGGCCGAAAGTCTCGTGTATGTGTCCGCATATGCAGGTGTCCGGCTTGAATTTCTCTATTGCAGACCTAACGGCCGTGCTTCCGACATTCATGTTCCTGCCGATCTTGTCGAGTTTTGTCTTGTAAGGCGGGACATGGACCACCATCACTTTCTTCTTGGCGTCCCTTACGTATTTAAACGAGCTCTCAATCCTGTTTTTTATTTCCCGCTCTGTCAGTTCATTCGGCCCTATATTTGCCAAGCCGCATCCGAAAAACCCGATATCGCTGATCTTGAACGCGTAGTTATGCAGGTCGTATATGACTTCTGGGTATCGCTGCTTAAGCATGAATATGTCCGCCTCGCTGTCGTGGTTTCCGGGTATTATGGCAACCTTCTTATCGACGTCCTTAAACGGTTTCAGCAGCCCTTCCAAGCCGCCGCCGAATATCGAAAGATCGCCTGCGAGTATAACCAGATCCGCGGATTCGCTCTTGGCCTTCTTCGCCAGGCGCTTGACAGCGTTAACATCCCCGTGTATGTCCGATGCAGCTAGGATTTTCATATGATCAATACGGTCTATTTTACCGTGACCGCCTTTGCCAGGTTTCTAGGCCTATCAGGATCTATACCCTTAAGAACCGAAACCTTATACGCCAGCAACTGGCTTATTACCACTTTGGGAATGAAATCGAATACCCCTGCAGGCTGTGATCTTATGAATTGATCGAAGAGATCAGAACTCTGGTTTGAGATCCCTATTATTTTTCCACCGCGTGATTTTATCTCGGATAGGTTGTAGAGTATGTCCGACCTGCCTGCGTCTGAAACGAAAGCCAGTGAGTATACATCGTCGGATATCAGGGCTAGAGGCCCGTGCTTAAATGTAGATGAGTCTATTCCCTCTGCGTGTATGTAGGATATCTCCTTCATTTTCAGTGCGCCTTCGAGCGCAGCTATGTAATCTATCCCTCTCCCGAGATAGAAAAGATTCGTTCTGTCTTTTACTGTTCTGGCGGTCGACTCTACGATTTCCAGAACTGATGGAACGAGGGTATTGTACAGGGCAAGTTCTAAAAGACCGAGGTCTCTCTTCGCTTCCTCCTCCTTTCCGGCAGCAAACATCCCCACTAGCATCGCGTATACTACGGATGCGGTGAAGGTCTTGGTGGAAGCCACTCCCCTTTCGTGGCCGGCCTTTATGTTTATCATTATGTCGACCATGTGTGACAGGCTTGACCCGTCAACGTTTATTATTCCTATCTTCTTGTTGTTTTTTAACAGGTCCATTGCCTGTATAAGGTCTATAGTCTCACCGCTCTGGGATATCAGTATGAATGTATCGTCCGGAGCTATCAGGTTCCTGTAGTTCTTCAGGTCCTGGCCCTCGACGGCTATGGTGTCCATGCCGAGGTCCCTGAACAGTCTGGCGCCTATCTCGCACGCATGGAAGGAGGTTCCCGCCCCCATAAAATATACTCTTCTGGAGTTTTTTACAAGCTCTCCCGCCTTCTTCACCACGTCAAAATCTGACGTTACTATCGAGCTTATGACAGAAGGCTGCTCCATTATCTCCTTCATCATGAAGTGGGTAAAATCTCCCTTTGTCGTCTCCCTATGGACACCGTCAACCAGGACTGCTTCGTGTTTTTTTGCAGGATCGGAAAGGTTTGTTATGTTATACCCTTTTTTGCCCAGCTGGATTAGATCGTCATCGAAAAGATAGACCACTTTGTTTGTGTATTTTATGAACGACGGAACGTCGCTGGAAACAAATGTTCCGTTGTCCATGATGCCGAGGACGAGAGGGGATCCTTTTTTTAGAGCCACTACTTCGTCAGAGTTCTTGTCTATGACGACGAACGAGGAATAACCCTTGATTTTTGAGGCGAGTTCGGTTACCGCATCCTTCATCGGCATTTTACCGGCCCTGTCTTCGAGGAAATGCGCTATTATCTCCGTGTCGGTATCAGAATCGAATTTGTGGTTTGAAAGCTCTTTTTTTAGCTCATCGTAATTTTCTATTATACCGTTGTGTACAACTGCTATATTGCCTGTGCAGTCCAGAAGCGGGTGTGCATTCCGCCTGTTGACACCGCCGTGCGTCGCCCACCTGGTGTGAAATACGCCCTTTGAAGCGGAATACTGCCCGATTGAATAATTGTTTATTATGTCGGATACCTTGCCCTGGTCCTTCCTTACTATCAGCTGCCCGGAATCATCGATAAGGGCACAGCCCGCGCTATCGTAGCCCCTGTATTCCAGGTTCTTTATACCGTCGACAAGAAGCGGTACAGCATTCTCAGTTCCGTTATAGGCGATTATCCCACACATAAAGATATAAAGTTTACTAAGAAAACACCTAGTATTTAAGCCTTAAACGGAGATTGCAGCAAAACTTAAATCGTTATTTAATATAGATGATAAGTATATATAGAAACAACAAGAGTAAAGATAATTCGAGGTATTTCATGAAAACATACGTACTTAAGAAAGACGAAAGAGGCTATTTTGTAAACGACACGAGACTGATTGAGGATGCTGGCACGCTGAAGACGCTCGCCAACGAAAATGTCCTTGCCATGCTGAAAAAGCTCACAAAGAAGCCGGCAACCATCGACTCCATCGCAAAGATGCTCAACGTCAACAAAAAAGCCGCTGTAGCGCAGGTCGAAAAACTGAAGAAGGCGAACATATTGGATGAGTTGGAAATCAGCGGTGGCAAAAAGCTCAAGGAGCCCGTTTACAAGAGACTAGCAAACTCGTTCTCATACGAAATCGAAGAAGTAAACTTAAAACTCAACCTGAGGGAGAAGGAGCTCGATGAATCCACAAGAAAATTCTACAGCAAGTTCTTCACAGAGGGAAAATTCAACGGTTACATATGTGTAGGTTCTCCGGATCCGCACGGTGAATACAAGTCGATAGCAAGAGACACCCACTTCGGAATGTACCTGTCTATGTTCATTGGACAGCACGTAGAACTTCCCACGAATTTCCCTGTTATACTGGACACGGAAGTGATAGCGAGAAACCTCTTCAAGGAGAACCTTATAGTGATAGGAGGGCCTGTTACGAACCTGATAACCAGGGATGTCAATAACTACATGCCGATTAAATTCATAAAGGAGGAGGGGTGGGGCCTTAAGGACAGGACTGGAGTCCACATACGTGAGTATGAAGGAGTCGTCACGAAGATAAGGAACCCGTTCGACAAGAGCAAGGATATAATAGTCCTGGCTGGAATAAGAAACCCCGGCACATTCGCTGCTATACTCGGCGCAACAAGATTCTCCGGTATAACACTCAGAAACTACAACTCTGAAGAGACATGGGGCGCCGTTATAAGGGGATACGATATAGACGGTGACGGCCAGATAGACTCGATAGAGATAGCCAAGTAATGATGATATCGCCCGCCGGTGATGGCAAGAATAAACAGGTCAAAAGGGCCTTTATTTCTATAGACTTGCCAAAGGAGATAAGAAGAGAGATTATACTGTATCAGAAGAGCCTAAGGGGTTATACGTTCGGAAAGATGGTTCCGGAGGAAAATCTGCATATAACTGTTTTCTTCCTGGGTGATAAGGAATTCGACCTGGAAAGGCTAAGGAATTTTCTCAGGAACTACAGATTCAACAAGGAGATAGTCATAGAGGGAATCGATGCCTTCCCGAACATGAATCACCCGAGAGTCCTGTTTTTTAGGGTTCTGACGGACCTGGGCAAGGTGCATTCAGATTTAGCGAATTTCCTCGGTATCAAGGAGGAAAAAGGATTCGTCCCGCACATAACCATATGCAGGATAGAGAAAATCAGAAAAGAGATTCCAGAGCCTAGGCTCAGACTGACGTTTAAGGCTACGAGCATACACTTGTATAACAGCGATTACAGAGAGTACGACAGAATAGACTGATCAGCTTCTTCTCTCTTCCTTGGTTATGTAAAGCATTGCGATAGTCATAGCTATCATCGTTAGTATCAGTGAGAGAAATGACGGAGTCGTGAATATCTGCATTATGTACGCCGCACTCAGATCCGTAGGGAATACCCCTGCCGATGAAGCCGATGTCGCTGCAACTGTAGACGTGCCAGACGAGCCGGCAGCCACAGCGGGCGACTGTCCGAGTACTGTACCGAATGATATAAGCCCGAAGACAAACATCATGAATATCACTATGGCGGGTACGAGTGTGCTTTTCTTAAGATAGCTGACTATGCTGTCCTGGGGTATGAGTGCCGTACTAAGCAAAAGTATCACTAGGAACATGAAAACCAGTATCACCAGAACGAACGGCATAAGTGTAAGCAGGAACGACGTAAAGAACGATGACGTCAGTGCAGTCAGGGCTATAGCTGCTGCTATGAGCGCCGGGATGTCCGAGGTCTCGAAGTACTTGAACTTCTTCATAAGTCCGTAAGTTACTGAAAATATCAGCAGAAAGACTATAAGGTCATAAATACCGAGACTATTCAAAATATTGTTCACCATAATTGTTAATCACCGAAAGACTACTTGCTGCTCCCGGAACCTCCGGAGCCTGAGAATGCGTAGGCTAGCACGCCTATTATCACTACGCCGAGTATAAGATACGCAAGATCCTGCGTAACGAGTGTTGAAAAGATAGTGGAAATCTCGCTGCCCGTACCCGAACTGGAAGGCACCGACATGTATGAGAAAAGACCTCCTCCCAAAAACAGTATTACCAGTGCCACTGCGAAGATGCCCTTCGAGCTTCTATCGGTAGGCTTGAATCCTGCGAGCGTACTTACTATTAGTATGGCTACAAGTATTACAGCCGTCACTGCCAGAGTCGATGACATGTAGGCAAGTACGGGCGTAACCCATATAGCAGTTACTGCAAAGAATGATATTATAAGGGAGACCAAGCCTCTTGTCGCCTTGTTGTTCCTACCCTCGGTATCGCTGAATATATCGACCCTCTTAAGGACGGTATTCATTATCGACAGTACAAGCAGAAATGCAAGCCAGAACTCTACGGGATCTGTAACATTTGCCGGCGTTATGAGCCTTAGCGCGGTACTTATCTGCGCATACAGTGAACCTGGTGCAACTACCATGAGATAATATGGATAATTATAGTATTTAAATCTTTTTACTTATGTTTTTACTCTAAAGTGATTTATTTTGACAATAGATATCCGACCACTATCAGAAACACCAAAAGCGCCAGATATGGGGCATAGGTGGACAGGTCGGTGTAAACTGTGCTTGAAGACACGCCTGCGAAGCCCAGATTCGCGCTGAGGAATATCCAAATGATCAAAGCTATCGATATTAGAACCGCCAGAATTACTATGACCTTACGGGCCGGGCCCTTTGCGAGCATTTCCGAGGTGCTTCCGTATACCATGGAACCCAAGACCAGCAGAAGGAATATTACAATTGCAACGATGCCGACTATTGGGAGTATCAGAAATGTCAGGTTTAGCGTATAATTGGTGGTCGCGAAGACTATTCCAAGGACGAACGCTATTATGGCGTCGATATCGCTCTTGCCCGCGAATATCTGACTTCTCTGGAGTACGCCGTACACTATAGCGAATACAAGAAGGAATGGGAAAAGAAAAGACTCCACCGTGGAATATAAGAGGGAAACCGAAGGCGCCCTCTGCGTTATCGGTGTTGTTACATTAGTCAGGTTCGCGGCGAACGTAATCAAATTAAACATACTTATTAATAACTGGGCAGTATTTAAATAAATAGTTATATGCAAAATCAGCGCATGAACGTTAAGATGCTGTTGATAGTATCGCTTGTCGGTATTGCAGCCGGCGCCATAATACTCGTATTGATAATAGGGCAGCTGAATTCCTTGATTTACATAAAGAACCTCAGCGCTTCGCTGTCTCTCGGGGTAAGCCAGAACGCCATCACGACGCAGGAGGAAGAATATTTCTCCGTAATAATATCGTCCTCTATACTGATTGTGCTCAGCGCCGTTCTGCTGGTCATAAGCCTTAGAAGGATGCTCAGGGAAAAATCAACCAAGAAGAGAAACAAGAAGTGATTCGGCTTCCTGTCTAGTATAACCTGTGAACAGCAGATCACCCTTCGCGGATATCAGCACTGATTTCCGATCAAGATGAGCCAGCATGTATTCATTGTCGGACTGGATCGAATAACCGGACAGCCTGCCTTCCACGGCATTAAGGTCTATGTTCTTCTGCAGTGACACCTTGATTCCGGATCCGCATATCTGTATGAATTTTGAGACGGGCACGCTGGAATAATTATGAACGGAGCATATCTCGCAGGCTTTGTCCTTGGCTACGTTTATTTCCATGCGGGAACCGTTGACGAAAGAGGTATAGTTAAGATGCCCGTTCTGACTGCTGTCACCCCTCGCCATCCTGGTCACTGCATTTACGAGCCCCTTCAGGAAAGCGTCTGTCGGTTTTATTATTGAGCTGTCACACCCCTCCTTCGGGGAACCTATGGAATTCCTGTATATGCAGTTATAGCATGCGAATCCGTCCGAGGACGTATAAAAGAACCCTTCGTTCTCGTCTATGGATGCGAAAACTATGGGCTTGGAAAGCATGCTGCAGGCGCTGTTCAGGACCAGACGCGTCTGTAAATTATCCGTCAGGTCTATAACCATATCGTAGTCACGCACGGCGGACTTTGCCCGCTCCTCTCCTATATAGAACGGATAGCTCACGAATTCCTTCGCCGGATACTTCGATGAAAGAACATAAGATATGAAATCCGACTTGTGTACGACCTTTGAGGTGTCCACAGGTGCGTAGGCGGGCTGGCTGATCTGGTTCTTCTTTGTCACCACATCGCCGTCGGCTATTCCTATTCTGTCAAATTCGCCCTCCGCGAGCATAGGGATGACCCTGCTGCCGAGTGCTCCGGCTCCGACTACCAACACGCTTTTATAATGTCTCTGTGCCATAAATGATACAAACTTTTTACTATCTTATAATTTAGGTCAAGGCATAGACAGCGGAACGTATATAAATGCTTATAGCTATTTTATATGAAATGCAATAGCCGGAATTATTGGGCTATTTTATTGGATAACGGTGAAAGAAAATGTACGAGATTGTAACTATAAGGGACAAGATAAGAGTTGAGCCTCAGAAGATGAAAGAGGAAAAAATAGAGGCTATAAGGGAAGAGATAAGACAGAACTACATAGGGAAGATGGCAGAGGAAAAGATGCTTCTTCTAGGCCTTGTATCCATAGACAGCGTAAAGGAAGGAATCATAATCGCAAACGATGCTTCGATATACTATGACACGGTTTTCAGAATGATGGCTTACGTGCCTACCCTTCACGAGACTGTCAAGGGGCAGATTTCCAATATAAGTGAAATCGGCGCCATAATAAACATAGGACCGGTAGACGGCCTGGCTCACATTTCCCAGACTATGGACGACTTCGTGGACTTTTCAAAGAACCAGCTTGTAGGAAGAAAGAGCAAGATATCAATGAAGGTCGGAGACACGGTATCGGCCAGCATAATCGCGATAAGTACAAAGGGAATAATGAAAGTCGGTCTTACGATGAGAGCGCCTGGACTTGGAAAGCTGGGCGGAAAGAAGAAGACGACGGAAAAGAAGGAAAAAGAATAGAATGGTAGAGAAGGCTTGCAGAGTATGCAATTATCTGACTGAAGCGAAGAAGTGCCCTGCCTGCGGAAGCGAAGATCTTTCATCGAAGTGGAAGGGTGAAATAATAATAGCAGACCCGGAGAGATCCGAGGCCGCTAAGAAGCTCGGGATATCAAAGCCGGGAAAATACGCATTGTCGGTGGATTAAATGGAAATAACGGATGAAAAAGTTGAAAACAACAAGTACCTTGACAGAAAAGTGATAACGTTCACTATGAAGAAGGAAAAGGGAGAGATAATAAAGTTAGAGGATGTAAAAAGCAAGCTTGCGGAGAAGTACAGCGATGGCTTTCTCGTTATATACACTCTTAAGAACGTGTACGGTAAGAACGAAACCAAGGGGATAGCACACCTGTACACAAACGAGGACACCGCAAAGAAGGTCCTCCAGAAAGCAATATTAAAAAAGAATTCAATAGGTGAAGATGGCAAAGAAAAGCAACAGTGAAAAATACGGAGTCTGGAAGTTCTACAAGGTAGAGGGAGACAGACTGGAATCAACCAGGCAGACCTGCCCTAAGTGCGGATCGGGAGTTTTCCTCGCGAAGCACAAGAACAGAGTCTCCTGCGGAAAGTGCGGATACACACAGTTCGAGAGCAAGGCAAAGCAGTAGATTATTTTCTGAGCTAGCATTTGACGATTGTTTAAATAATCATAAATAGCATAATACTTTCATAGGAAAGGAAATAACGCTGAGGTTTAGGTAAAATGTACGTTCTAGGTATAGAAAGCACGGCACACACCTTCGGAGTCGGTATCGTAAAGGATGGGGAGGTGATAGCCAATGAAAGGGACACCCTCAAACCGGCACAGGGGGGGATAATACCGAGAGAAGCTGCTGCGCATCACTACAGGCTGGCGCCCATGCTGCTAAAAGCCGCCATCGACAAAGCGGGAATAAAGATGAAGGATATAGATGTTGTAGGTTTCTCACAGGGACCGGGACTCATACCCGCCCTCAAGGTCGGCTACCAGGTCGCACATCTGATTTCTGAAAAATACGGGGCGAAGGTCGTCGGCGTAAATCACTGCATAGCGCACCTTGAAATAGCCAGAAAATACACTGGGCTGGAAGACCCGGTTATGCTTTATGTAAGCGGTGGGAACACACAGGTAATAACCTATCAAGGCGGAAGATATCTGGTGTTCGGAGAAACGCAGGATATAGGCGTTGGAAACCTGATCGATAAGATAGGCAGAAAGATGGGGATGCCGTTTCCCGCCGGACCGAAGATAGAGAACATGGCCAGAAGCGGGAGAAAATACATTAAGCTCCCCTACAGCATAAAGGGCATGGATGTAAGCTTTACGGGAATGGAAACATTCGTATCAAGGATTATAGGCAGGGAAAAATCTGAAGACGTAAGTTTCTCGCTCCAGGAGACGATATTCGCGATGCTTATAGAGGCGAGTGAGAGGGCGATGGCCTACTGCCGGAAGGACAGCCTCGTCATAACCGGCGGCGTCGCGGCGAACTCCAGGTTAAACGACATGGGGGAAGTCATGTGCAGGGAGAGGGGAGCCGTCTCAAAAAGAATACCGCTGGAATACGCGGGTGACAACGGTGCAATGATAGCCTACACCGCCTATCTGATGAAGGATTACAGACAGCGGGACCTGACGATAAAACCAAGATACAGGACCGACACTGTGGAGATAAAATACAGGTGATATGCCGATAAACGCACCTCCCGAATATTTCGAGCTGGAAGAGAGATACAGCAAAGAGAAGGACATAGAGGAGAAGGAGAGGATACTGAAAAGGATGCTAGTCGTGCTTCCGAAGCACAAAGGCACGGACAGGGAATTCGCATCGCTGAAAAGAAGGCTGTCCCTGCTCAGGAAGGAAGCGAGTAAGAAGCACCAGATTCACAAGACGGTTTCGATAAGGAAGAGGTGGCCTAGGATATGCCTTCTTGGATACGATAACGAGCAGATTCTTAGGAGGTTCAACCTGACGAGATTGGGGAAGGTATTGTACGGCATGGTGAAAGTGGATAGCATACCCGTCCAGCTTGTTGCGATAGCCAAGAGTGAAAAGAACAGAGAAGTCCTAGACCAGAGCGAGATAGTAATTTCAAAGACCCGGGACAATCTTGTAGACAGACCGCAGATAGAAGCGTCGGTACCGGACCTTAGTGCGGCAAGAAGAATTGCCGGTATAATAGGGGTATACACCGAAGATTCTGACGACCTTATAGCTATGAAGAAGGGGGAGACAGTAGGTGATCTGGCAAAGAGGCTGCACATCGATACTCAGAAGAACAGCTACGCCGTAGTGTACGGTACTTCCGTTAAGTTTCAGGGCCAGAGAGTTGGTCTTAACTACAAGCTTGCGGACGGAGACAGGGTGTTTATAAAATTATGAAACTGATGGCTATGGGTTCGGAGGCTAGCGTTTATTCGAAGGGGGACCGCGTTGTGAAGATCAGAAAGAGAAAAGGCTACAGGTTAAACGAGATAGATGCGCCGCTTAGAAAGAGCAGGACTAGGATGGAATTCGGGATAATGAAGAAATGCTATAGTTCAGGAATAAGAGTGCCGGCCCCCCTCAAGATGAAAGAGGAGGATTGCAGTATAGAGATGGAGAAGATCGAGGGAATCCAGTTCGACTCGAAGTTTTCCACGGAAAAGATGAAGGAGCTGGGGGAGATGGTGGCAAAGATGCACAGAGCAGGCGTGGTTCACGGTGACCTGACAACCGCGAATATCCTCCTGACTGAAAAAGAGCTGGTTATAATAGACTTCGGACTTAGCGAGCACACCGCAAAGGATGAGAGCAGGGCGACGGACATCTACCTGCTCAAGAACGCACTTAAGTCCAGACACAAAGAATTGTACGAAAAAGCCTATGATACCTTTTTGGACTCCTATTCCGGGTCGATTGGAAAAGAATTTAAAGGAATAAATGCACATCTTAAAGATATAGAAAAGAGGAGGAGATATAATGAAGACTATTAAGATAAAAAACAGGTTCGTTCCGCACTGGCTGAACTACACACCGGAGGAGGTGGAGAAGCTTATAGCGAACAAATACCAGAAGGGTACGACCAAATCACAGATAGGAATGATTCTGAGGGACCAGTACGGGATACCTTCCGTAAAGGACCTAACAAAGAGAAATATAAACAGGATATTAAAGGAGAGGGGTGTAAAGGAAGAGCTGCCTGAAGACCTTATAGCACTGTACAAAAAGGCCGTAAAACTGCACATTCACCTAGAAAAGGCCAAGAAGGACAAACACTCGATAAGAAGCAGGGTAGTTCTAGAGAACAGGATAAAAAGACTTATAAATTACTACAAGGACAAAAAAGTCCTCCCGCAGGATTACAAATACTCGCTGGAAGTAGCAAGGCTGGTAGTTAAGATATGAATCAGGAAAATCTTTGGTTTAGTGTCAAAGCTGACGAATTCGGCGGCCACGTTATCGGCAGCATCTACGGAAACAATGATAACGTCGTCAATAGGTTTATCTCCTACAATGCCAACGATCTGCCAGACATAAAGGGAAAATACGGTTTCAGGGTGGTCTTCAGAGTGTCATCGGTGGAAGGGCCTGATGCAAAGGCCGCTGTCAATTCGCTCATTCTGAACAGGGAACAGGTTTTGAAGCTGGTCAGGCACAACACTTCAAAGATAGAAGTGGTTGTAAAATCTGAAGTTGAGGGCAAGAATTATGCGCTCAAGGCACTGGCGATAATAAACAAGACTGAGAACAGATACAAGAAGGCTGTCAGGAAGGAACTCGAGGAGAATCTTTTAGACGAGATAAACAAGAAGCCGCTCAAGGACCTGATAGGTGAGATAGTCACTGAAAAGCTACAGCACAGTCTGCAGAAAAAGCTCACTAAGATTTATCCCACAAGAACTGTTGAGATAAGAGCGCTAGAGCCTTTATAAAAAATATAAATTATACCAGTCATTCTTTTATTAGTTTTGAGGGCTCGTGGCGCAATTGGTAACGCGCGCCCATGGCATGGGCGAGACTTCGGGTTCGAGACCCGACGAGTCCATTTTAAATTTTAATTATTCATTTTTTCTTCTTTCTTCCGAAGAATGTACGTGTATCTGCTCTTGGAGATTCTCCCGTATACAATGCCCTTCTTACCTGATTTAGCCTCCTTTTCTCCTCTGGTGTCTTTCCTCTCTTCCCCTTTAATTCGTTAAACTCGTTAAGGAGTGCGCTTCTCTGTTGATAAAACATATTTGTTGCGTTAGAAATCTC
>JAJYRE010000020.1 GCA_021794235.1 Nanobdellota archaeon | reverse complement strand
ACAGAATGTAGAACGCTCCCGCAGCATAGTATGTTGAAAGCCTATACTTTAGATACTGTAGGGTTCCCCTGTTTTTCATATAATCAGCGGTCTTTTCCCTTATAATCCTGTTTGCCGCCTTAAATTTAGTCATGTCAAAACGCAGGTTATCCGTGCCCAAATACGACGTATACAGGGGCCGGTCAATGAACTTGAATTTATAGTTCCTGGCTATGCGCAGGTACATATCCCAGTCTTCAGCCGTTTTTAGGTCCTCGTCGAACATGCCGGACTTATCAAAACACTCTCTTTTGATCATCGCGGAGCTCGAATCGACAACGCAGCCTTTTGTTAGTTTTTTATGTATATAAGCCGCATCCGTCGAATAGCTCTTCTTTAAGGCGGTTGGTACGGTACGGGTACCTCTCTTGGAGACTTCTATATGGGAGGAATATACCACCCCTGTATCTTCTTTCTCGCCGTCGAATCCGTCGACAAGAACGTCCAGTTTGTCGGGTTTCATAATGATGTCGTCATCGTGAAAATTTATGTATCTGCCGCCTGAGCCGTACAGCCCTATGTTCCTGGCTGCTGCGGGCCCGTTGCCGCCGTCTACCATGTACTTTACCCTGGGATCGTGCGACGCGAAGGTTTTTACTATCTTAGCGCTATAATCGTTGTCTGATCCGTCAACCACTATGAGCTCGAAATCCCTGTAAGTCTGCCCGAGAACGCTTTCTATGGACTTTTCAAGCTTTTTTGGCCTGTTCTTTGTTGCCAGAATTACACTCACGGTAGGCTCATTTCTATTTTTACCGATGTTAAGCCTTTCTTCCAGAGTTTTGGTAGTCATATCCTGCTTATTAGAGATTACTTTATATATAAACCCGGTTCATACGGCTTTACTTTCCCCAAAACAGATAGTTGGCTATCCTGGATCCTTCGGTAAGCTTCTCCAATAGATTAGCTCTCAGACCTGGGTCCATACCGTCGTATTCGACCTTGAAATATACTTCCTTTCTGCTTATTCCCGGTCCATGAAAAAGGTCACATTTTTCTGCCCTGAAGATCGGTTTTTCCTTATAATATATATCTAGTCTGGATGGCCAGACAGTTTCTTTATCATTGAATATATCCACGCCGTCTCTGGGATGATCTATAGCTAAGTGTTTGGACAGAATACCCTCCCTATACTGGACGTACTTTATATCAAAGTCATCACATGTAGCCGAGCCGGAGAAAGTGGGAGAACTTCCGTCAATATAGGCAAAAAGGTCCTTGTCTTTCCCCAGATTATCATCATTTGCAATCATTTCGGCCCTCTTGAATATCTCAAAATCCCTCTTCCTGGACTCTGACATGCCGCTGCTTATCAGATCATCCAGGCCGAAGCCGAATTTTCTCGGTATTCTGTAGTTTTTATCGCCGTCCATTTTATACCTTATTATCCTCTAATGTCGTCTTTTGTGACGATTCATATGCTATTTCAAAACGTTTTTGTCTTAAATAACTTAATCCGGTGTATATACTGGATAGCAGCGCAGCGCCTCCAATAGCCGCTTCAGCCATGCTGGAGAGAGGTGCCTTGTAGAGTACGTCGTTTACAACCGGTAGGAATGACTGTGAGCCGAGATATATGCCCGCCGACAAAAATGAAACAGCCGCTGCCGCCTTGCTGTACAGTGCGCCCTTGGCGGATTTATACCCCGTTTCAGCTTCCTGTCTATCGCTTCTCAAATATGATCTTGCTGCCAATCCTCCAACGACCATGGAAGCGGCCGCCGCCAGTATACCCAACGTGTTGTTAGGACCTCCGGATACGCCCGTAGTCACAAGGAAATGCGAAAAATCGTGATATACAGGATTATTTGCTAGCTGTCCCAGCAGATCGTATCCGCCCGGCGTATATGAAATAGAGGTGGGCGTAGTTACAGCTTTGACGTCATTCAACCTGTCCAGAACATCGATTTCAGTCAATGCGGTTCCCGAGCTTAAACCAAGAACGCCAACGAGATGCTTTGTTCCGACCAATTTGGCTTTCTTTTGTACAGGCGCTTCTAAAAAATTATCCAAACTTTTACGTGTTTTCATAAATTTCCTTTAAATTCTATATATTCTGCACTTCGCTCATCCCGTATTCAGTTAGTTCCTGATTCAGTGTGTTCAGTGCTGTTTTCCATGATCCTTGATTCTCTATCATAACATATCCTTCTCCCGATTTCTTGTGCTCATACAGAAGAACTGGCGAGTTTTTAACCCGCACGTCAAGGCTGAAAGTATAGTTCTTATCCAGATTATACGGCGATTCGTTGTTTGTGTATTTTCCCTTCACTTCAAATACCGCTCCATTATCGGGAAACTTTTTTGATGTTTGTAGTGCGCTGCCATACCCTATAGTATTGCTTGGATCGCAGTGTTTGTCTCCGCAGATGGGATAGGATTTACCGTACTTTACTACTGCGTCAGCTATTTTATTGAACATCAATACCTCTTCGAGTGTGGCTTTTTTTATTTCACTCTGTGTATCTTTGTCCTGATGCTCCAAATTAAAATCGAATTTTACCATCAATCCAACCTCTTCTCAAGCTCACTGCTGAGTTTTTCATTTTCTGCGGCATTAAGTCGCTTTATCTCGCCTATAACATTAATGTCTCCTACAACATTTTCATAGTTATTCATATTATTAAGCCGCTTTACTTCACTCATAGCGTTAATATTTCCCATAACCTTTTCGCAGTCCTTTGTATAAGCTTGTGGCTGGTTGTCCTTTTTTAGTCGTTTTACGGTTGAATCATACGAATTTTTCAACCATTTCATATATCCATCAGGTTTAAAATAGGTCTCCAGCTCATTCTTAAGTAAATAAGTGCCCATTACCGCGGAGACTCCCCCTACAGTAATAAGTACGGCATAGCCAAAACCAGTCTGTGCTGAATATAGTTTGTCTGGCGACAGGTTATTAACCATGTAAGCTCCTAGCCCTGCAGCGGTGTATGATGCGGATGCAATAGCGCCGTATACACACGCAGTAATTTTTGATCCCCTCTTGGCCTCTTTTCTGGCCGCTTCAATGTTATTTTCATTCATATAGCCGATTATTTTCTTTCCGGATTTGGTTATCGGTAACTTATCCAATACTGATTTTGATGTTTTTACATCCTCCAGTTGCTCCTCTAGTTTATTTTTATTAGACATATTTTACCCCATTGTTTTCATCACTATTTAATGAATTAAATGAAGTATTATACTATAAATAGCTTTCATTTAATCTGTATTAGACTATTTCAGGTACTTTTCTCTAAGTCCTTCGTGCCTGTTGATGGATCTGTGTAATACGTCGAAGCTTTCTTTGACGCTTCTAGGCCGTGAAGAGTAGGAAAGCAGGAAGAGTTAAAAAGATGATATTTTAATTATTTAAACAGTAATTTAAGTTAGATAAAAGCACGGATTATAATAATATTATTATTGTAATAATTATATTTATAATGAATATAAAAATATGATTATTTTTATATATTATATAATACTAATTATAATATTATTTAATTTCACACTAAATTAAAAGTGAGCCACTAATTTTCAAATTGTTCTAAAAATAGTAAATCTTACTTTCTTTAACCTGTGAAATAATTTTAATAGATATGCTCATCTTAACTTTGCATCATCCAATCTTCTGAAAAGATGAGATACTACACTCAACATATCTAAACAGTCTTTTTCTGTAAATAATCCAGACACTTTCATATCCTCTATTTCCTCATGGCTTAATCCATTTCTGCCCCCTTCAATAATACCTTTGGAAAGCAGATTCTGACCAAGTTCTATACTCTTCTTAGTGTCTCTATCAAACTCATTTCCAGATCGCCTTTTATAACCATTCATTACAGTCAATTTTGCTGCTGGTCCAAAAATAATATCCATTGCTTCAAAATCTTTTTTAGCATTTATAGGACTCGCTTTTGTTTTTGCAGTATTAATATACCGTTTGATCGCTTCACTAAATGCATTATAATAATCTCCATCTCTGTAGTCACCCCCAGAGGCATCTTTTATCTCTTCATGTAAATGTCTATAGTGATAGTACGTATATTCAGGTAACACCGAATGTAATTTTTGTATTATTGTACTATTAGAATAACCTGGTACCTCTTCATTTTTTATTATTGCTTGTACAATGGGGGTTAAGTTTTCCTTTACTTCTAATGGTGTTTTTTCAAACCAGTTATCAATGTTTATACCTGTATTTTTCTCTATATCTTTTCTCCCAATTTCGTCCCTTTTTTTTCTCCAATCATTCTGTAGCCACCCTACTAATTGTGTCAAATACTCTCTTAGTCTAATCATATCTTCCTGTTCCCAATTTAAAGATAGCCTAGTTGTAGATATTACATCATCTTCAATCTCATCAATAAAATCAACCTGTAACCAGCCTGTCAGATAAGAGAAAAAGTGACTAGATGTGCTACTTGAAAAATATTCAGGGACATTTACTAATTTTTTCCTGGAAAATAATGTGATTCCACGCATCTCAGATTTTGGTGATATTGGCAGTTTGGTAGCTATTATTTCTCCCAATATTTTTTCTTTATTCTTATAATCAGATTCCAGTTTTACATCCTCAGGTATCTTCCAGCAGATCTGTTTTTCTATGTTTTCATATTTTCTATCATTAGTAATCACAACTGGCTCATCATTATCGTGCTGAATCATGACCATAAAATCCTTATCAAATAAGAAAGATTTTGAGATACTGTCAGCCAAGGAGTTAATATCAAATGGACTTTCTCGTTTTATATCACTTAAGATGATTGTTGTGCCATTTGTTTTTTCTGAACAAATCTTGTCCTTATCTAGTATTTTAGGGCGATATTCGCGGTCTTTTGAATTTTTAATACTGTCCCATGTCATAAGAAATTTATTTTCTTTTCCATTTTTTCTTGTAGAAATTGTAACCTTCTTTGCTATACCAAAAAAAGATAGTTTGCCTAGTCCTTTTTTCCCAATAATTAACCTTCCCTTGGCAGTTTTCTGCTTGCTTTCATCCTCTCTTCTATTTCTGCCTATCCTTAAGAATTTGTCATTAATTTCCTCAAATGTCATCCCATCGCCATCATCCTGGATTACGACAGTCTTTTTAGGCCCCTCCTCGATTTTAATCAAAACCTTTTCAGCATCGGCATCGTATGAGTTTGCAATTAATTCCAATAATACTGGTGGAAATGTCGAGTATAGGTGTATACCTAAATGTTGGATTGTATTCGGATCAAAACTCATTATTAACTCATCTTTGTTTTCCATTTTAATCTATAGCAGCTATTTATTTAAATTACTACGGATTTTGTGTTCCCATACCCGAATAACGCGCCACCCCTCTTTTTTAAGACGATTATTTACTATTCTGTCCCTCTTAATATTTGCAGCTATCTTTGTCTTCCAGAATGTCACATTGCTTTTTGGCGTTTTGTAATGTTTTTTGCATCCGTGCCAGAAACATCCATCTACAAAAACGGCTATTTTTTGCTTTTTATTAGCGAAATCTGGGTGACCATATATTGTTGTATGGTAAGTAAAACCTAGACTTTTCATCAGCGGTTTTAGTTTAACCTCAATTGAGGTGTCCCTGGATCTGATTCTGGACATATTATAACTTCTTTGTGATTTAGTTAGTTTATCTACCATTTTCTGTTTTTATTATATACGACCCTAATTTCTCCGCAAATAATACTGGTACTGAGTTTCCTATATGCTTAGTTATATTGCTAATATTGCCGTAGAAAATATACCTCTCTGGAAATGTTTGAAGCGCAGCAGCTTCTCTTAATGATATGGCCCTATTTTGTTCTGGATGCCCGAATCTTCCATTTGTAAGACACGTGCACTTACATGTTAATGTAGGAGCTGGTTTATCCCAACTCATCCTGCCATATACATCCGAATGACCTGAATGACTTTCATGGCATTTTAATATTAGTCGGTTTGGAAAGGAATTTCTGGACCCACCATTTCTTGGTACCTTACTTATCCTGTCAAGGTTTATTTTCGAAAGTTTTCTTGCAGTGTGATTTTTTAATTTCATCGATGTTTCGCCGGCATTAATTTTTGGAAATTTTCCTATAGCATCTTTAACGGTACGATATTTTTTCCCCCCAAATCCATATTCTGGATCTGGTAGTTTAATATCAATAGTTTTTGAAGCAAGCATAACGTAACGGCGTCTTTTCTGCGGTACTCCATAATCAGCAGCATTTAGGATATTTTCATCAAATTTGTATCCGAGCTCTTTTATAGTCCTTATAAACGATTCATGATTTCTATCTCTTGAAAAACCAGGTACATTCTCAACAAGTATATATTCTGGTTTTAATTGTTTAACAAATCTTGCAAATTCCATCATTAACGATCGTCTTTGATCCGTATTTCTTCCATTAGATCTGTTTTGCGAGGAAAAGGGCTGGCAAGGTGCGCATCCTGCAAGTAAGAGCTTTTTCTGCCCTATATCAACACCTCCCATAACTTCCTCAGATGAAAGATTTCTTATATCCTTATTTAAGAATATCGCCCAAGGATTATTTCCTATATATGTATCCTTTACTGTTGAATCTATATCAATTCCTTTTACTACATCTATGCCAGCTTTTGATAGTCCGTGTGTTAATCCACCAGCGCCGCAAAAAAAGTCTATGCCTATAATACCCCCATTTGCACCCATTTTATGATGATAAAATCGAAGAATTTAAGCTTTTTTGAACGATTGAATAATGATACCAATACCAACAAAAAGTTAGTGTATCTATTTTAATAGCTTATTTACTAATTATGCATATTAAAAGTTAAAATACCATTTATTTTGATGGAATGGAAGCCAAAAGGAAGACCCCGTATTTCCGCTTTCAAAGAGTTTCATTTAGCACAGGGTGAGGTAATCGGCATTTTTCAAGGCGATCGTGGTAAGAATCCGGCTCTAGACATAGTTATTAAGTATAGGGATAGAAATACAAGAGATTTTGTGGTTAGGACCCCTAAACACATTCATTGGGTTATAGATTTACTGTTAAAAAAGGAACATAATAAAAAACTTACTCTAGAATTCATAAAATACCTGCTAGATTCATATGATAAGATAAAACCCTTTAGAAACAAGAGAGAACAGCGGGAATGTAGACTGCATTTTGCCACTAAAAAGAAATTAAAGAGGTTTAAAAAGTTAAATGCATATGGTCAATATTCTGTAGAATTTCTTGCGACTGTTATGGAGTTATTGACAATGGAAGAGAAAAATGGATATCAGGGTGCGTTTATGTTCAAAGGAGTCTTAAATGCACTATACAATAAGGAAGATATCTTTCCAATAGTATCTAGCGCTACACATAATGGTCGTTAATCGATGAGTGTTTTTTGATAGATTGGCTTATAGTTTGTTACAACAACTTCATTTATTTTGCCACGTTTAGTTGCATCACAGTTAATCATTCTTCTTGCTTGTACTATCTGTATGGAGTACTCTTTGTACAAATCACGAATAAAAGGAGCGTCGCTATTACTTAACATAGCTTTGCAACCGCGTTTAGTCAATTTGTCAAATATACTTTTTAGTCTCTCCTGGTCAATCTTTGAAAAGTCTCCCTTGTGGTATTTAGTAAAGCTTTTACCTTCTTTCAAAGGATAATATGGAGGATCGAGATAAATAAAATCTCCCTTTTTAGCAAAGTCTAATACCTTCTCAAATGGCATAGTTTTTATAATTGCATGTTTTAGGAGATGATTTATCTCCATTAAATCTTTCGTGTCTACTATCTGCAAATGTTTGTGCTCACCAATAGGTACATTAAACTTACCCTCCGAATTAACGCGATAAAGACCGTTGAAACAAGTTTTGTTAAGATAGATAAGTCTAGCAGCTCTATCTACATCAGATAATTTTTGTGGATCCTGTGCCCTTATTTTATAATAGAACTCTTTGCTGTGTTTTTTTGCTAATAAAGACAAAGCTTCTATGAGTTCAGGAACATTAAGTTGGACTGCTTTATACGCATTCACCAGTTCCTCATTTATATCGGATAAGAATACATTTTTTGGATGGAAACGTTTTATTATGTAGAATGCCACTGCACCGCCGCCAAGAAACGGTTCGATATATCTATCTATTTTTTTTGGGAAAAATTTATCAAACTGGTTAAGTAGCTGCTTCTTCCCTCCTGCCCATTTTACTAGTGTAGGTATTTCTATCCTCATATTTATCTCTTAGGTTTGCTCCAATAAGGAGACTTGCATTTCGGACATACAACTGGCCGTATATTTGCATCATTCGGTACCCATTTATGGGCACAGCGTTCACATTTAAATCCGGTTATTTTAATTTGGGACATAACATTATAAGTTACTTATAACATATATACCTTTTGGTATATTACTGATAAGAAAGTTTAATAAATCTAGTCTATAGAATATCTTCTATAACTCGCCCTGTATCTGCTTGTTCCGCACTTTTTTCTGCTTGATAGCCATATTAACCATGTTCTTGTCGAAGCCGTCCGGAAGGGAACCTGTACTAGTATAATCGTAGAGGATGAGCTTGAAGACAGAGAGCGTCATGAAGGATATCACGATACCGAAGACAAGAAGCACGAACCCCAGGACCGGTATGGCAAGCGTGATAAAGCTGCCGGTCACTGCGAAGGCAACGACCCCGCTTATTATCACAAGGATTCCAATGACAGCAAACATTAACCCGTAGAGATCGGAATAGGCCACTCCGCCGAAAGTCGCCCCGAAATGGTGTATTATCGTATCGAAACTCGCTTTGACCGTGGCTATAGGCCCGGTCTTCTTCTCCAGTATTATCTGCGCGGCAAAGAATGAAGCAAGAGCAAGGGTGAACGAGCCTATTCCGGCGACTATCAGCCTTCCTATGCCCCTGAATCTGGCTTCCAGCACCCTTATCAGAAGCAGGACTATGGCGTAGAATACTGCCCATTCCAGTATCTGCTTTAGGTACGGTCTGGTGGCTTTAAGGGCGGAACCGAATGATATCTTGTCCCTGTCGTTCATGTAGCTCCTGAAGGATATCAGAAGAGCAATGACAAGGTACATTGTCGTGAACGTGGATATGAGATAAAATATGAAAAGACCAAGCACCAGAAAACCCTCCGTAGTAAGTTCAGCGGAGGACGTCTGGGACGGTGCTCCTGTGGACGAACCCGACTGGGCCGGAGCCAGGGTAGAATTGGTAGATGACATGGCGTTTATATTGCCGATGGCCACGTTTATGTTTCCTCCGGCCGGTATAAGCGTAACGGAGGCGAATATGATTACGAACTCGACCAGTGTTATAAGTGCTATGAGAATCGGGTATATGAAGAGCTTTTTGTCGGACATTATTATCCGTCTTATCTGCGCAGCGAGTCTCCACCCGTTCCTGGCTCTTTCAAACATATTCATTTAATATGTATAGAATATTAAAATGCATCGTTTTTCAGTATACATATACTATGTTTACCACATTATTACGAATACCACTAGATTAACGGTGCGAGAGAGTGTGATAAAATCATCGTGCCGTTTATCTGTAAAATACCGGATGAGTTGGTGTATGTGTAATTTATTGATATATCCGCGGTGTAATTAGGGTACTTGCCGAAGCAGTCGGCCCCCAGGAAATTCAGTCTGGCACCGTTACCACTCCGGATTACAGAGGGTATAAATTCATAATGTCCTGATGAAGTGAGCCCTGTTTGGTTTGTTATCTCAGCGGATAGAAGTGTTATGTTGTTGTTATTGTTCGCCTGGGGGGCATAGCCTATATTAATGTAAAGTCCTGTTGCGTTGCAAACACCGGGGTGGTTCGGCCCCAGGCTGTACTGGCGCGGTGTATCAAATCCCTCGATACTACCACTGGCAACCATCATCATGCGAGTGTAATAAACACTCACTTCGCCCGACGTGTGCAGACTCTCATTTCCAGATATATTGGTCGGCCTATAATTGATTGTTATGTTAACCGTATAATTACCGCTTTTATTCGCGCAGGTCGCACCCAAAAAAGCAAGTTCCGGATAGGTGCCGGGATTCAAAGCAGTAGTGTTGAATTTATACGCACCCGTAGAAGACAAGCCTGTTTGGTTGTTTATCACGGCAGAAATTAGAGTATAGTTCTCAGCGTAGTAGCTGTACAGGGTAAAATAAAGTCCTGTGGAATTACATATCGGGGAGCCTACAGTAAAATTGCTGTTAAATCCATCTAAACTATACTCAGGAACAAAAACGATGTTTGTACCCGGCGGTATTGTATTCTGAGATGATGCGGTAGTACCGGAAGGCGAGAAAACACCGATGGCATACAACGCAACCGTAACAATTATAACCGCTCCGAAAACTATCCCCAACAATATAGCCAGGTTCTTCATGGACTGCTTGACAACAGTGCCGGCGGTTTCTCCGGCGTATTTGGGGCTATTTCTGTTGGAATAGTATCTGGCTAGTGGGAGAAGGATTATAAAAAAGACTATGGCCTCTATCGTACCAACAAAATAAAGCAGTAGAAAAGCTATGATGAAAATCAGCACATAGACGGCTGCAAAATTTCTATTCCGCATTATGATTTTTGCCACATAACTAATAAATACCTTTACTTTATACTAGTAAGCGCATATCTCTTTCATATTATTTTTGTAATATTCGTAAATCACATTATCTATGAGCTTTTTTACCGAAGTTATATTTATATATAACATCGGTAATAACCGGCGAAGCCGATACCGGGATGGATCGTACTTCCTGGAAAGAAACGCACTCTTATACGGCTTATGCTAAAAAACGATTTTCCAGAGTAGAATCCGCTATCGGTTCACTCTTTGCTTCCGTAAAGGACGTTTCTCAGAACAGTTGTGAGTCTTCTATGTACATTGTAAGGCATCACCGACAGCGGAAATGCGCCCAGCTCGTATACAACCCTGTGCAGCTTGTTTTCCGTCTTTATCCCGGAGAATCCTATGCTGTACTCGTCATTCGAATATTTCTTGAACAGCATCTCAGCCCTGGGCTGGTGCGTGTAATCGCTTACTACTGTTATCTCCTTGACATCTGGTAGATTCTCCTTTATCTGATAAATGGAGTTTCTTGCATTCTCTTCCGTATTGACGGAGTCGTTCTCGTTTAGGATGCTGTCAAGATTCTTTCCCTCGGCTGCATACTCTTTCTTCTTAACAAAGTCCTTGCCGAAGCCGGATATCACCAGTGCTGCGGATGAATCGTTTCTGTACTCTGACAACGCCTTCTCAAGTCTTTTATCCTGGTTCGGCCCGCCAAGGACGACGATCGCCCTTCTATAGCTCTCATTTCCGTTCGGTATCGATCCGTAGCCGTATTTCGGGTCAAAAGTCGGATGGCAGCATATATCCTCGTCTCCCGGCCCTAAAAGGTGAGTTCCCATTTATTCCTGCCTCTTGGTCGAATTGACGGTGGATAGACTATTTTCTGATTTTTCCAGTTTTTCTTCCAGATTCGTTTTCATATTCAATCCTCATTATAATAAACTATTATATTTACTTGAATGTAATGAATATAAATACCTTTATTGTATGACCGAAAATTGAGCGACTGCCTCATTTGAACATGTATTTGGAAAGCTCTTTCTTTGCATTGTAGAATTTCTTTGTATCTATCGGTTCCCCGCGTATCATTTTTGAGATTTTGTAGACATCCATGTTTTCCAGTGCCATCTCCATTTTTTTGTCAAGGCCGTCTTTGACGGGCATCGGGTCTATTATCTTTACCCCGGCGTCCGGTGTGATCATTATATTCTTCTCATACAGGTCATTGTGAACAAGGTTCCTACTGTGGTAGGCATTAACGGCCCCCTTTATCTGATCTATCAATGCTTCCTTCATAGAATCGCTCTGGTTTTTGTTTTCATTCAAGTAGCTTGAAAGCATTTTGCCCGTTATGCATTCCAAAAGATAGCCGACCGGCTTGATTCCATCCGGAGAATTGCCTACTACGAGCGCATACGGATGCGCAGTATGCTCAGGATCAGCCCGGTAGAGTCTGCTGAGAAGGCTGTACTCATCCTTTATGTCTATGTCGGTTATCCCATAGATGTTACTGTTGGGCCTCTTCATGAATAAACCGCTTTTACTGTCATAGCCGTGATTCCGGCGTAAATGCCGTGGCAGGTCATGTTCGTGTATTACGCCATCGCTGTCCATTTTATCCAGGATTTTATCCAGCGCCCTGTTTGTCATGCTATAAAGAAGAGTTCAAAGTATAAATACTTTACCACTACGTTATAGTAATATATCTTAAGTGTAAAAACAGCCTGGATGGAGACTATCCTTCGTTGACTTTTTTCTGGCAGAGCACCCTGAACTCCTTGCCTTTGAAGTCCATCCTTACTATCCTGAATCCTTTAAGCGTTCTTTCAAGTTCCCTCTTTGTCCTGAATCTGTGGTAGCATTCGCCGGAAAAAGGTCCGCCTATGCTTATCGTCGTTCCTGCCTCTACAGTTTTTCTTTTAACTCCTTCTGCGGAAGGATACGGAGTCTTGTAAGTAGGGCCCTCCCAGTAGAAATAACCGCCGTCCTTCAGAACCCTCCAAATATCCCCGATTCTCTTCTGTATAACCTTCACTTTTGCCTGATATACAACCCTGGAAGCGAATACGGCATCGAAGAAAGACTCCTTGTACGGGAGCCCCATATCCATGTCATAGACTATGAATCTGGCCTTCAGGGAGTTTTCTCTCAGCAGCCTTCTGGCAGTTTTGACGGCCATCATGGAATAATCGAGTGCGAAGACGTTAAAACCGTCCCTTGCAAGCGGTATCGTATGCCTGCCAACCCCGCACCCCAAGTCCAGAACTTTTGAAACGCCGTGCTCGGCGAAAAACTCAGAGACAGAGGGGTATTTTACAGAGGGTGTGTTTACAGTTTCTTTATAGTACCCGGACGTAAAATAACCCGTACCATAATCCAGTTTTTCCATTATAATGGATATCAATGGGCGGATTTAATGGTTGCCGGAGCACTGCATAAACCGGTGTAGCTCTGAATGTCCTGCACACAAAAACTGGAAAAACCGACATTAACGGATTTCGGGCGTATTTACGGTCTGTAACAACTATTAATACCGCCTTGCGTCTAATATCTTTCTATGAATTCACTCGAGAAAACCCTGGAGGAGACCGATGCGGGTAACGGCAAACAATATATATTTCTATATCCCGTCAGGGAATACTTCGAATCGATGCTTAACTTCTGCAAAACCTTCTACAAAGAAGGGCACAGTGTCGACAAGCTCAACGATATCATAACTTCAAGGTACCGCAGCAAAGGATACGGGATAAACTGGGTCCTTTTCAGCGATGAGAACGACCATGAAAAACCGGACACGAAGGGATTGTCTGGTTTTGTAGCGATAGAAAAGGAAGACCGGATCCTAAACGCGGGAGTTTCTTTTGGAAAGCACGTCTCCGAGGAGCTGTACGCGGACAACGATTTCATACTGAATCAGCTGCCGGTCCACAAAGAGCTTGTTATAGGCGGCTTCCACCAGGGCGACTGCGTCGACAAGCTGGCTGCGCGCTCATATTCGAAGGGTATCAAGACGTTTGTAGATGAGGATACTACGGAGATGTTCTTCTGGAGGGAAACTTTCAGGGGCATACCTCTGATTAGGGAAAAATGGAGGCTCGGCGACCTTGTCTCAAAGGACCTGTATGCTGATATTAAGGAGTCCAGACAAGAGAAGCCTTGGCTAGTCGGAGATTAACCTCCTAAACAGGACTTTGCGCCATCCCGCTGTAGACACTGTACAATTGACACTTCAGCAAAATAACACGGACAACCGATTCTGCAAATTATTAATATAATATGTCTCCTCAATACTGTTATATCCGACCGGAGACATTGAAATGGGAATAAACGAAACTGGCAGAGCGGATCTTTCCGAGTATAGCAGGGACATCGATACCTACAACAAAATAAAAAGATATGACAGGAGAAAGCTCATACCCCAGAAGAAAGGTCAAATGCTCTACGGGTACAAACACCACTCAGAAATAACAACCAGGGGCTCCACTATAGAGGAGATTCTGGCAAAACTGGAGGAAAAGGCTAACTTGCCGGCGGATGATCTATATATTAAGAACCTTGACAACCCGTCATCGGAAAAGGTTGGAATCTACAGGGTGCTAAAATTTTACGATGTAGGATCAAAGACGGTAGACAACGGATGGACTAACGATATAGACAAGTACATCAACTCAAAGGGCAAAATGAAACTGGGATATGTCAATGCAAGTATAATGGTAACTGAAGACAGCAGGAAGCTGCTTGACGATATGAGCAGGTTTGTGGATTATCTGACCGATTCAAAAACCCCCGCCGACGGGTCGAATGGGATCCCCAAGTTTATAGGCTCGATGTTCATAAGTGAGAACTGTTCCGGCATGTTTGTCTACGACAGCAAAGCGAAGTACGTTAGGTGCAAATACTGCGGAGAAACAGTAGAAGGTTATAATCCTGAAAAATGATCCCCGTGACCATAAGAATCCTCAAGTTGTCATTCTGGCCTATAAGAACATTCTACTGGCGCATCTCCAATCATGCGATGCTGAACGGCTGTTTTTTGACAATCTTTACGCCTTTTTTCTGCCAAATACGCATGCTATTTTTCACGAGTCTCTCAGTAGGGACCGAAAACCACATCCTGTCCTCATAACCCTTTCTGGTTTTTATTACTCTCTTGAAGACGCCGACTTCTTTTCCACCACAGTTCTTAAATACCCGCACCGAAGCGAGGTTTTTCGGCTCTATAGAGGCCAGTATTAGCTCCACCCCCTTCTTAGCTACAAAGGTACCTATAGAATATAACAGGAAGTAAGACAGTCCTGTACCTCTAAACTCCTTTGCGATGTAATACCCTGTCTCCCCGACGTGTTTACTATAATAGAATCTGTGCATTGTCATCGGACGTCTCACATTGATGTTACCCACGAGTTTTCTTTCGTCATAAACTTTAAGCTGATAGCTGCTTACGACGTAGCTTTTTGAACCATTTTTACTGTTTATAGCAAGTTTGTAAGCTGCGAGTTTAGGTGTACTGATATCCAATGTTCTGCCGTCTTTCAATTTTATCAGCATATCCAGATTAGGCAGTATAAATTATTAAGCTGACTGCGTGGCAAAAACTTGCTTTTTTGGGATTAATCCTGCGATTTTTCCACGGGCTCGCCAAGCGGCTCATTCATGCCAAGATAAATACACGGAAAGTCCGTATCGTAATTGTATCCGTACATCCTGGAGTTAGGGCCCGAAATCCCGAAACCGACGATTCTTAAATTGCCATCGTACCTTAGCGTAAGGAGGTCCGCACCTGTCCTTTCAGGGTCGCTGCTCTTTTTACTCTTCTCATAGTATATTTTTTCATCTGCATTCAGCAGTGTATTCTCCCAGTCTCCGTGCTCCGTTATCCACGGGCCGATTTCATACTGCCTGGGGCCAAAGAATCTCATAACCGTTCTGTATTCCCCAAATACACCGTTCTTGACGGAAACCACAGTCTCGTATAATTCCGGATTCGGTGTGTTATTGCTCCGGTATGCACTGTATATTATCCTTATCCTCTGGCCATCGTCTTTCCTGAGATCAATCCTGCATTCTCCTTCACCGGAATCCAGTTTGCACTTCCCGTGTATCTTAGCGAGGTGCGTGGCCGTGTTTGCCAGTACCCTATCAAGAGTCTTTTTGCTTGGTGCGTTAATTTTGTCTTCCATGTCTATTTACACCCATCATCCCCGTCATAACACAGGGTTTTTACGCCCGGCTCCGCGTCGACGATCCTCTCGTTCTTTCCAAGAATCAGGGCGAATCCGGCCGGGCTGGCCTTATGAATCCTGTTATATCCGTCTACAATGGATTTTTCCCATTTTCCGTGTACAATATAATCCGGAATCGCGGCACTGGCATCGGTATACGATGAATAGGACATTACCGGTTTGTATCTCTGCAGCAGATTCTTTTTTACGGAAATCTCCTCTATTCTCCATTTCGGTTCACCATCCTTTGCGTAGTCATGAATCCTTACCTTTATACGTTCGCCGTTGTCCCCTTTCAGGCTCTTTTCATACACCGTAAAGTCTGTCTTGTACCTCCACATGCCGTGTGATAAAGCCAGATGTTCCGCGGCGCCGACAAGAATCTCGTCCATTGTTCCGAGACGGGATATGTCTGCGCTGTTTATCATGCACTCCGGCTCGGCGATGCCCGTTCTGATATCATCCAATTTATCGAAAAATCTGTTTAGTGCCATTTTTTCCCCTAATTTTTCATCAACTTTGAAATAAACCCCGATTAAAGCATGTCTTCCAGAGTCTTCTCGTTCAAATCCGCAGTGCTCAAGAGGGTTATATCCTCCTCTTCTGCCGATTTTTCCAGGTCGTTGAACCAGCCGTCGCCGACCGCGTATTTCCTGGCTGCCTTCGCAAAATACAATCCGAGAAGACTGTCCGAAGAGAGATATCCGTTTCTGAAAACCACCGCTATCTTTTTTCTCCTGCTCAAAATAGAATCCCTGCGGTTTTGTACTGCGAGCATATCGACCGTTGTGTATAATCCATGGCTGCTGACACGTGGGTTCGGCTTTACCGTAAAGCCGTTATCTGTAAGGAATTCTGCGATCTTAACGAACTTTTTACCGTATGCGCTTGCGTAATATCCGCTGTACCTGCGGTCATATTCGTGCTTCATATAAGACTATGATTCATTCAGATTATAAATCTTTTTGACGAATTGCGTCTTTCACAGCGAATCCGGGTCCCTGGAGTACCTTATTATCCGTCCCGTCCTCTTCTCGTATAGTTCGTGTGCCCCCTCAATGCTTCTATCGGGCTGATTCAGTACGAATTTCGCGCCTATCGCGTCCTCAAGGTCCAGAGACAGCTTTTTCATCCTTTCATATTCCCCGAAAATATCCTTGTAGTAGTCATCCGCGCAGTACATCAGGACTTCCCCTTCGTCAACGTAGAATGCTCTGTTCTTCTCGTTTCCCAGGAGCATCCTTGCCGCGACAGGGTACGTCTTAACAATTGCTCCTGCACCGTTCCTGTCCGTCATAGTCTCATATTCTATGCTTTTTTCGTCGTACAGCGAATATGCTGTGTGGTGTTCGTACGGGGAGAAATCCACCAGCATAAAGCCGTGTCTTTTGGTCACACTCCTCAGAAGAGCCTCCAGGCTGCGTCTCTCCTGGACATTTTTTCTCGTAGTGGCCTTTTGGTAAAGTTCTTCCATAATTTCATTCCTAAAGAAGTTATTACATCTATAGATTCCGTCCGCTTATAAGTTTTTACTTCTGGAATTTTTCCAGATTTGATAGATTTTTATATCTTAACCGGATAATAAGATAATGCGGAATAATGATTTAGACAAGATATTTGAGGAAGGAAGGCTGGATAAGAACGTGCTTGATTCCCTCCTTGTTTTTTCGGCGGAAAAGAATGACGACAGGAACATGACCACTTCCGTCAGGGAATATCTGCTTCGCTCGGTCGCAGGCGGCGTCCTTGATTATCTCGGCTGCAGCGATAAAGTGCACTCGTACGATGACATCGGGTTTCTGATAGACTATACCCATTACGTATCGAGAAAGATAGCGATCCACGAGAAGGAGATGGGGAAGCTACAGCCAAGGCTTCAGGATTCGCTAAAGAGGCTGTTTAAGGCGGGTAGCCTTACCGACTATACGGGCAGCAGCGAGACTACGCTGGAGCTTTATGACTTGATACCAAAATTTATAGGCATGTCAACGCATTCGATAATATCACTGCCCCGCGCATTTGTAGAGAGCGTAGAGGGTGCATCCGGCAGCTACTTCTCAAAAAAAGAGCTTGACCAGCTCAGGGGCATAGCGGATAAAATGCACCCGTACATCAGAGAAAGAACGACTCGCATCTAGAACCGGCCGCATCGGTGAGATCTTTTCGAGCTTAATAGGAGGTAAAGGTTATCTTCACGGTTTCCATCTTCTTGTAGAATGCTTCGTCGGAAATCATATCCTTGGGAGTGTACACAAGATGTTCAACGCCAGTCCATATGCTGAACCAGCTGGCGGGCGTAAGCACTATTCCCAGGCCGGTGAACAAAGTGTCGAGTCCGAAGGAGTTCGATGAAGACAGTATGAACGCCTCTACAAGGCCTATGATCGTACCTATAATAATCAGTATCATCGCCTGCTTTCTGTACGCTGCTATCTCACCAGTTATCTGGTTGTAATGGCTCTTGAAATGGGCCCTCAGCCTGTGCTTTATGCGCTCCTCCTGCTGCGTGTTTCTGGCGCTGTTCGGGACCAAAAAACGCAGCTCCAGGTTGACACCTTTATCCCTCGCAGCGCGCTTTGCCTCCGCGAGAAAGTCCTCGGAAAGGGAGCGTTCGTTGTACGGGCGGGGGTCAAAGTCGGAGAATATATCGTCATAGGTATCCAGTATCAGGCTTATCTCGGTGGCATTGAGTATATTCTTGATTGTTTCCTGCGGCTCGTCTGCCATGGCAATAAATGCCAGTCCATAGTTTTAAGCCTTAAGATAACATCCTAAAGATAGCTGTCGCTGTACCAGCTTACAGCCCTCTTTATGGCCCTATCGAAATCCCTGGTGGTGTAGGACTGTATCCCCCTGGCCGACAGCAGTTTCTTCGCCTCCGGGTTATCAAAATCGTTCACGAAAACATCTTTGTTCTCGGTGTTATCTCCGCTTCCCGCCTGCCTGGCCCTGGACAGCTCGCTCTCCAGTAGTTTATAGAAACTTTTAGGATGGGGGTATCCGGACAGTCTGTGGGTAAGCTCGTGCACCACAATAAGGTCTATGTTCTTCTTAATCCGGTAGTTCAGTTCTTTGTCTATATGATCCTCCAGTTTTCTTGCGAACTCCGATCCGACGATTCCGCTGTCAGCGAACTTTATCAGGTCCTCGTTTTCCCTGACAACGCTGCCGTACTTAGAGACGGCTATATTGTCGATATAGCACTCTATGCTGTCGTCGTCCAAAAAGTAGGTGCCGTGCAGATTGGAGGGGTTGCGTCCTTTTTCAAGCAGCGACGCGAGTTTTTCATTATACTGCCTGGACTCCCTGAACAGTATGATGCTCAAATTGTTGTCTTCCTGTACCATAAGAGAGTGCGGGTTAAAACGGGTATGAGACGGCCTCCGCCGGATCCTGCAGCATCATTTTTGCCAGTACGCTCACCTCGTCGTTGTCTACGTTTACGCAGAATTCCCCGCTCCTGTTGTGCCATACATAAGGGTCTATCATCTTGATTTTGTGGTCGTTTGTTACACGGATGTTATTCTCATGGATGTCGCCGTGGTATAATCCCCTTGAATGGAATTTCGAGACGGTTTTTTCCAGCTGGCTGATTATCGAGCTGTCCGCCCTGTTATTCCTTGCTTTTGCGTCTCTCATATAATCGGAGAGGTCTACGCCGTCAATAAACTCCATGAGATAGCCTATCGGCTTCAGCGAATTGCCGGAATCGTCCAGTACCAGAGCGTATGGTCTTGCAGTATGCTCTGGATCCACGGAGTGCAGTTCGTTCTGTCTGAGGTATTCCTCCTTTATATCGGAGTTCTGCTTTTCCGAGTTCTTTGAAGATTTGAACATTATGCCGTGATGCCTGTAATATATGTATGATTTACACACATCCCTCTCAAGGTCGCCCCTGAAGATAACGTCGGCGCCGTTCCAATCAACCTTTTTCTCCAGTATCGAATCGAGTAGAGTGTTTGCCATATACATCAATTTTATGAACAAAAATCATATAAATACTTTATCACTGATAAGAAGTGATTTGTATATTATAATTAGAAACCGCCATCTAGCACTTCTGTACTGTTGCATAATATATATTTTGCAGACTTCCACTCGGAAGAGTCCCATTGTTCGGGCAGGGATAATATGTGCTGCCACCGTACGCAACGGTGGGTATCCCGAACTGTGCGGCCTCAAGCGTAGTGCTGAAGTTAATGCTGGACACGCTAGATGATTTCAGTATATCCGAATAATTTGCATTCCATTGGGCTCCGGCTGGCAGGCCGTGCGCGATAAACTCGGAAGTGCAATTGTACGACTTTGAAAAGCTTATGGTGCTGAGGCTCCCGGTCGAAAGGGTGCCGGTAACGCTGTTAGCAGTGTAATTTATGGTGCAGCCGGTATGCAGAAAAGCCAGCGTAGGATACGGGACAGTAAATGTATGGGAGCCGGACGGCTCAACGAGTGTGACTGCTGAGGAATTTGTGGCCTTGAGGTCGCCGCTGTAATTAACACTCCAGTTAAGGCCGTACGGCAGACCCGCTTCCCCAAAAGTAGCGAGGCCGTAGCCGCATGAGGATGTCGAAAAGTTTATCTGAACGTAGGTTCCGGCGGCTATGTATCCTGATGAAGGGCACGGAAGGTATGTCACACCCGAATAGACTACATTGGGTATAGAGATGGAGTAGGAACCCGGGCTGTTCTGAAAAGTCAGATTATTTGACGAATAAGCCGTATCCTGAACGCCGTTTATAGACGCAGACCATTGTGCCCCGCTCGGCAGGTTGTTCTCTTTGAGCGTAGTATAGCAGTTCTCCGATTGACTGTAGAATATAGGTAAGGAGGATCCGGATGCAAGGTTTCCGGACGTAGCTGTGGTGTACTTGTTTACGCAGCCGCTGGAGTTTACTGCCGGCTCGGCAAGCTGGTAGGAGTAGTTTCCGTTGGAAACCGTAAAAGATATAAAGTTGGATTTTGTTGTCACGTTCGAGCCCGCGTAGTCCACCCACCACGATGTGTTTGCAGGGAGGTTGAATGCGTCAAATATGGTTGTACAGAAATTATTCGAGTTGCAGCTGTCCACCGACAGCTTACTGCTCCAGTTTCCGATCTGCTCTACCGATATATTTGCCGGATAAGCCGGATTAAAAGTCACATTCTGATACGAAAGCAGATCGACCTGGTTGTCCTTCGGAGTCCAGACAGTTACGTTCCAGTAGTTAGAAGCCGGAAGGCCGCCCTTTACGTCTATAGCACTTACCCCTCCACTGCATATGTTTATCCAGTCGACCGCGACCTCGTACTCGCCCGATGCCAGATGCACGGTCGTAGGCCCGAAATGGCCCGCCGAATTACCTTTCCATGCCTGACTTCCGAATACGCTCGTCCAGGGGCCCCCGGATACCGGCCTGTAGAAGACTGTTGTACCGTCGTTGGTGAGAATCTCAAAGCTCGAATCGTTGGTCAGGTACACATCAGAAACAGCCGTATAACCCTGTGTGTTGTACGGCTTGCCGCACTGTATATATCCATTGTTAAGATCGCTGAGCGGTGTAGGGAATGCGGAAGCCACCTTGCCTATAAAGACGCCATTTGCATAGTACTCCTGCGTCTGGAACGGAACACCTATATACGGCGTTGCAAACGCGTAGGATACCGAGAAAAGAGACCTGACAGCTGCCGGTGCGTTATTTATATTCTGTGTTACTTCCCCGTATAATACCCCCGTGGCGGAACCGCTCTGCCTGAGCGGTAATCCAGTGAGATAATAGTTTACTGTAGCAGATATATGATAGTTTGTATTTCCATTGTTTTGACACCCGCCGAGGATAGGAATCAGGATATCGCTGTCCGGACTCACCGTCAGGTCCAGATTATCCGATACAGTGGAACCGTTCTGAAGCGTAACATTAACAGACGTTATGGTTATAACGTTTCCCACCGAATTTCCAACGAATACAAACAAACCGATGTTTGAAAGACACACCTGCCCTAGGATTGGCATGCTTGAAAATCCCGTATATCCCTCAGTAAGACTGTTATTCGGATTGAATATTCCCATCTCGTAAAGTGCAGCTGCGACTATGACAATTACAAGTATGGCCCAGCCGTACGTCATCATATATTCCAGTGCAGACTGTGTTCTGACCACCATTATACCAGTTATAGAATTTTTTCTATATAAAACAAACCTGTCTGCTATGGACCCAAAAAACCGATTTAATAGCCAAGATCCTACTAATGGTATGGACAACGTAGTCGTTGTGGCCTGCACGGCAACCAATGGAATAGCCGATGGCGTAGCCGAAATCCTCAATGTCCCTCTGGTAAAGGTAGAATCAAGAACGCTGCCGGACGGGGAATCATACATACGCGTGCCGGTGGATGTTTCCGATAAGACGGCGGTTATAGTACAGTCGTTATATCCTCCACAGGACAAACATATAATCGAACTTATCCTCACTATGGACGCGGTAAAGGGGTACAGGCCAGGCAGTATTGTGTTAGTGATGCCCTATCTTGCTTATTCGAGACAGAACAAGAGGTTTTTGCCGGGGGAACCGATAAGCATCGAAGTCATTTTAAGGATGCTGCGCAGTGAAGAAGCCGATGCTATCGTCACTGTCGATCCTCACAGGCAGGAATCAATAAAATCGTTCAACGGCAACTACGCGATAGTCGATCCAATCAGTCTTTTTGCCGAATTGTTTGGAAAAAGATCGAAGGACATGGTTGTACTCGCTCCTGATAAGGGTGCACTTTCAAAGGCGATGGACATCGCATCGGTCCTGAAAGTACAGTTTACACAGCTGGAGAAGGAGAGGGACAGGAAAACAGGAGAGGTCAGACTGGTCGGCGAGCAGAACTTCCGTTTTGAGGGAAGGGACGTACTGATAATCGACGACATAGTGAGCACGGGGAACACCGTCATACAGGCGGCAAAATTCGCGAAGCTCAACGGCGCCGGGGATATCGCGGTAGCAGCGTCCCACCTCCTGATAAGTGAAGAGACATACAAACGGATGGTTGAAAGCGGGATTTCGAGGGTGGTGGGGACAAACACCGTCCCGTGCAAGTATTCTGAGACTATAGACGTGTCACCCCTCATTGCCGAAGCGCTGAAGAAGATCCTATGACCGACGAAATTTCAGACATGATAAAGAGGAACATCAGAATAGTACACGATTTCCCGACTAAGGGCGTGAATTTCCTGGATCTTACCACAATCTGGATGGATCCGGAACTTATGAAACTAACCGCAAAGAATATAGCCGACGTGTACAGGGGCAGGAACGTAGATAAGGTAGTCGGGATAGAGGCGAGGGGGTTTATAACCGGATCACAGGTGGCTTACGAGCTGGGCGCTGGATTCGTCCTGGCAAGAAAAGCCGGAAAACTACCGGGTGAGAAGATAAGCGAGACATTTTCCCTGGAGTACGGAACTGCCACGCTCGAAATGCACAGGGACAGCATAAAGGAGGGTGAACGCGTTCTGATAGTGGACGATACCCTGGCGACCGGCGGGACCGCCTCCGCTGCCACGAGGATAATTGGTGAGTTAAAGGGGGATATCGTAGGAGTGGCTTTTGTTGCGGAACTGGAGTACATGCACGGAAGAGAGGATCTTAATGGATACGACGTATATTCTGTCGCGAGATATGCTTCAAAAGATGAAATTCGCTGATTAAACGCTACCTGTTCAGTTCTGCCACTACCCTGTCATACAGCAGGTTTCCCTTTATCGGCTTTGATTTCAGCCTTTCAATGAAGGAATCCGGTTCGGATATTGACTGTAAAAACCCGGAAAAATGACTCTCAACCGTATCTATCTGTTTTTTCTTAGGCTGCGCCAGATCCAGCTCGGAATCGAGTTTCTCTGTGTTTATTTTCCCTCTCAGGCCTACGAAACCGAGAGCTACCTCTATCTTTTCCTCGTCTATCCCGTCTGCCACTGCAAACACTTTTTTATAAAATGCCAGCTGTCTTCTGTGCTCGCTGGATCTATCGTTCGTTTTATCCGTCTTGTAATCGAGTAGAAGATATTTGCCGTCTTCAGACCTGTAAACTGCGTCTATTTTTGCAACGGTTATTATGTCTTCTTTTACTGAAGGGAACACTTTTTTCAAAGGCAGCTCTATTCTCCTCTCCGCGGCGACTTCCTTCATCCCCATGGCGGAAAGCCGTCTGTCTATTTCTTTTATGTTCCGGAGATATCCTCCCATGCCCGGCTCTATCGATTCCTCATCCAAAGAGCCTTTGAACATGCCTTCGGCCATCGCGTGTACCGACGTTCCGAGTTCCATGGCTTCTGATTCATTGGACAGCTTCATTATATTGGCCTCAAGAAAAGAGAACGGGTCCCTGGAAAAGCTTTCGGCGGCACTGTATGAGACTTTTTTTATGCCTTTGAAGTATGAACCTATCAGATACGGGAGCCACCTATCCGATGATGTAAGTTCCTTCTTCGCCTCATCATACCTCCCGTTTACAAACATGGCATACGCCTCATTATACTTTCCGGACGCCGGTGCTATCTCCGTGTCGTCGTTAACTATCTCTTTTTTGGTATTCTCCAGAAGGTATCTGCTCTCGAGATCGCTGGAAGTGCATATGTAAAGGTTCTTCTTTGCTCTCGTAAAAGATACGAAATCGATACGCAGGTGCTCTTCCAAAAGCTCCTCCCTGGCGTCTATGCCGGTGGTGCTCCTTATTATCGCATAGACTATCGCGTCTATCATGCTTATACTTTCGGCTATCTTCTTCGGGATATAGATTACGTCGTCAAATTCCAGTCCTTTGGCTTTGTGTACTGTCGTCAGAGTTACCCTGTTCTCTCTGCCCATCGACTCATAGTTGTCTGCCGTCATTCCAAGATACAGGAAAAGGTCATCCCTGGAAGGCTCCTGAAGGGTGTCAAAAGCCTCCTTTATGTTTTTAAGCAGCGCGGACGCAGTCGCGAAGTAGTCTTTTCCAATAGTTACGGATATGGGCATTATAATCGTATCGAATATCTCAAAAATTGACGGAAAGTCGTAGCTTTTTTCCCTTAATGATGCGAAAGATTTGGCTTCTGCAAGTACCTGCTCTGTGGTCCTGCCGTTTCCATGGAATCTTTCTGATATTCCGAAGGCTTCTCTGAGGGAAATACCGGAAAATGGGGTGAACAGCGCGTTTATTACGGTGTCCTTGTCGCTGTAAAGCAGCCCCTTCAAGAATGCTATTATGCTCTTTTTGGCGTCTACGGAAACGGATGCACTTACGGTTGTTGTGTATTCTATGTTTTTTGAATCGAGCAGTTTTGACAGCTCCAGCAGCTGACTGTTCGTTCTGGTTATCACCGCACATTTCTCGTTTTCCGGTATGGCTGAAAGCTTTTTCACCGCGGCGTTTAACGGGTTTTTTGAGACGATAAGGGACACTTCTCCGCTGATGTCCTTGCTGCTTTTGAGTATGCTCAGTTCATCCTCATACGTTGGATCGGAGCTGTTCTTCAGAAAGTGCTCCTTCGCATAGTCCAGTATCACCTGTGCACTCCTGTGATTTATCCCCTTCTTGAGTTTCTTCATTCCATCCAGTTCTTCGAACTTTCTAAAGTTGCCGATACTACCTCCTTGAAAGCCGAATATAGCCTGTTTCCTGTCGCCCACCAGAAATAGGTTGTCACCTACCTCCAGGGCTATCTTTGCCTCCAGATTGTTCACATCCTGCAGCTCATCGACGAGCACGTACTTGTAGTGCATAATCCTGCCATCGTAGTTCTGCACGAAATTCAGCAGCATATCTATATAGTCGATAGAGTTTGCCGGTTTGAAAGACTCGTAGTCCTTAAACGCCTCTATAAAATAATCAAAAAGAGCCAGTATCTCGTCCTCCGTGACGTTCTTTATCCCCTCCTTATTGTATATATCCACCAGTTCCCTCTTCGATTTTTCGGACTCTATGCTTGGCGGCAGTATCCCGAAACTTTTGAGATATCTGATCGCGTTTACTATTTTTGGAAGGATGTCACCCACGATGTAGTCCTCTCCGTATGTGAAGACTTTGTTTTTCTCCAGACTCTTGAATACGGCGTAGCGCAGGGGGTTCTCGGACAGTATCCTGTGCTCTCCTTTCGTTTCGAGGAGATACTCATATGTAAAATTGTGGAATGTGTGTACATTTATCAGGTAGGGTTTAGCTCCAGTCAGACCCGCTTCGTTTATCTTAGAATCTATTCTCTGGCGCATCTCCTCAGCTGCCTTCGTCGTGAATGTTATGCAGAGGATATCCTCCTCCTTTACGCCGGATTTTAGAAGCTCGACAACACGTTCGGCCAGAGCTGTTGTTTTCCCTGTTCCGGGATTTGCAACTATAATGGTACCTTCTACAGCCATAACCTAAGATTGCCGTTTTAGTATATAAGAATATGATGGGATATTACAGCTTTTATTGATTATCCCGGCCTTCCTCCACAGTCGTTATGTCAATATCCACTCTGTCTGACACATCCTCCCTGTGAATTCCGATATCGGACATCACATTTTCCGGTCTAAAACCAAGCTTTTTTATCCTATTGTATGTAGAGGGATGACTGCCTTTCCTGTAAAAGTCCAGCTTTCCGGTGATCTTTGCGAGACCGTACACCAGGCCATGACCGTATCCGTTTAAATCCGCGAACTTGTCCGCATCGTATTCAAATTTTCTCTGTACAGAGCGGATTGATGCGATATACGCGGCGGTAGCGCCTATAAATGCCGGCAAAAGAGTCTGTGTGGTTGCACCGGCAATTGAGCTGGCTACTAAGGACGTTAAGAGATATCCCGCGGCTATGGATATATTCTTTACGAAGTGCCTTTTCTTAACGTGCCCCAACTCATGGAATATCGTCCCCATAAGTTCTTCCGGACTCTGAGCTTCAACTATTCCCGATGTCAGTATTATAGAATTATCCGGGAGCGTCATGGCATTTTCCTCTCTGGAAGGCATTATAAACATCCGTTTGAAGTTTACGCCGGCGGATTTCGCGCTTTCTCTTAGCTTATCCGCGCTCTGCTTAACAGATTTTGTTAGCAAAGGCAGTGCATATGTACTGATTCCGACATAAGCCAGCACATCCGCGAATATAAGAGGTAGCGCTGTAAGACTATCTGTCAGCAACGACGGTGTAAGATAATTCTCAAGACCTATACTGCTAATAAAAAACCCTATTGTAGATACCGACTGGATGTACATGGAACTAAATGGTGAAGGCCTCATCCTTCTTCTATCGAAGTCCAGATTCAAACGTCTTTCAGTCGGTTCATCGGAAAGGAACCGTTCCATCTGCCTAACTGAGGGCCCGGCGCGGCGATAAGATGAAGGAAGTTCAAAATCCGCCTTCATCCGGACTATCCTGTCGTTTTCTACCCTGTAATACGTCTCGGCCCTGGACCTGGGCATAACACACACATATATGTCATCGGTAGGACCCCTCTCTAAAATCTTATCTGTCAGAACGCCCGTTCGCTTACGGCGGAAAAGGCTAATATATTTTTGGGAACTGATCAGTTTCTTGCCATCCATCTCGGAAATTCGCAATTCTATTCCGTCCAGACTGTCTAATAATTTTGAAGCGCCGCCTTTCTTGCCCTCAAACAGAACGGATTCGAGATAACTGCTGTCAGCCCCCATAGAAACCGACCTGACTAACAAAACCTGCGCAAGCAAACATGTTTTTTGACAGTTCGCACATTCATTAGTAATGGACTGCATAACTTATAAGTGTATTCGCAAAAGGCACCATCCGATACCTTTGGGAAGTTCAGTGGCCCCTGCGTCTGTTAGAATTTCTGACTCGTCTCTTTTTGGATCCCCGTAACGCTATAGCGCCTATTACAATGACCGCAATAAGTATCGCAATCTCAAGATCAAACACATTGGAATAGAATATCGGCGGAAGCGCCTGTCCAGTAGGCGGAGATGTAGCGCAATAGCTGCTCTTTATAAAATGAACCTCTATGTACTGCGAAGTGTTCGAAGGAGGGATATTACCGGATGCCGGATCCGGACTGTAAGTTACCTCGCACTTTATAGAGTTCACGAACGCCGTAAAGCTTATCGGGTATACATTGAAACCGCTGGTCTTATCGGATAGCGGGTAGGATATCGATGAATTAGAATAGTTGTATGCCGTAGAATTGCTGTAGTTTATGGACCAAATCTCGTCCGCGGGAAGACCGGTTTCCTGGAAGACCACATTTGGCACACTGTAGGACGAAAAGCCCATGTAGTACATAGAGAATCCAGAGGATGCCGCGTTGTAGCTCTCATAGGTAAGGTTGTAGGACGTCCTGTTTGTCTTCAGAGGAATATACTTGCCAAGTGTCGTGTTGCATTTGTACAGGGTGATAGAGGAAAAAATCGCGTTCTTACTGAGCAGATCACCGTTCCTGAGCTTAAAGTTGTATACTACGCCGTTGAGTGTGTGATTGTAATCGAGTGGAGAAAGGACTGTGAAGTTATAAAGCGAATTTACAGGGGCTGTACCGCTGCAACTCTCGTTGCTGACCTCCGATATTTTTATGTATGGGAATTCTGCAGACTTGTTTGCGGATAACACGATGCTGCTCAGCGGGGAAATGGGTCCGAATCTTACTGGTATGACTATCCCGGTTGAGGGAAGTATCTTTGACACATTTATTGTCAGGCTTCTGTTGTCCTTGATAAATGAGATGGTTATATTGGCAATGCTGTTGTTAACAAGCCTGATAGTTTCATTAACCCTACTGGTTATGTTGACATGCAACGTGTTGCTCTGCAGTATAGTGTAGTTTTCATCGCTGACTGAAGGCACGTTGTAATAATATGATCCCCCAACAGAATAATTGGAAGGTAATTGTGAGAAATTGAACGTTGTAGCCTGACCTGGTTTTGCACTCAAACCAGTGTACACAGAATCATTGTAAAGATGTAAGACTATATTGTTTCCTGCGTATACGACACTTGTCAGAGTATCCTGTATAGTGGGTGGCAGAGAATCGTAGATGTAGTGGTCGGACGGAAAAGCCGCCAGAGTCTGTTCTATAACACCCTTCAAAACTACCACGGATTTGTTTAAAGACATGGCAGTATAGTTATCATCTCCATATGTGTAGAACTTTGCAAAGTACCTGCCGGCCGATGCGTTTGAGTATACAGCGGAATAGACTGTAGGAATAAAGTGATCACTCACGTTCAAGACGCCTAAAAGCTGGTTGTCGAGGCTTGATATTCTACCAGAGATTATCTCACGTGTCCCGTTGTATGTAAAGTTTCCAGGTTGTGTAAACAGGTACAGAAACGGTGTGGCCTTTTTGATATTCTGGTAATACGTAACGTTATTCAGTGATGTGTCATTTGTGAAAACTGTAACCCTGTAATTACTGGCAGCCAGCATCACCGAGTAGTTTATGGTACCGTTTTTAAGAGGTATAATCACCCTTCCATCCAAGATTAAACCGAGGTATGCCGTACCTCTGGTCAGATTGGCTGTAAACGAGCTTTTGGCGCCGTATGTTACTGAAGAGTTTGAATCCTTTGCACCGTTTATGTACAGAGAAATCTCCTGTGGGATGTTAGGATAAATTGTTCTTGACAGATTAACCGAACCGGGCTCATAATTTCTGTTGCCACTGGTATTGAGTACTCCCGAGAAGCTTCCCACTGCGTCCGAGATGTTGTACTGGTTGCTTGAGTTTGTAGAAGCCTTGTATGAGCCGTTTATGTAGAGTTTAGCTGTAAGCTGGCTATTGACAGAAGATATGCCGATATGATATATTAGATATGTTCCGTTCTGTGTGAAGTTCTGGTTTGGAGACGACGTTAGCGAAAGCGACGGACTAGCCTTAGCTATGATATCTGTCAGCGTCACGCTGTCCGGAGCATAATTCTGGTTACCTGAATAGTTTATTACGACTAAATAGGTTCCTCCCGATGCATTTTGGTATGTCAGGCTTGTCGATGTATTTCCTATACTCCTGCCGTTGATGTAAACACCCGCTAACGGTTGCTGCCCAGGAAGTGACGTAGTTAACCTTGCTGTTATGTTTTCATCAGTCCCGTTGTATGTAAAGTTTCCAGGCGAGGCCGACAGATTTAGATAGTTTATGACCCTGCTTACGGTCTGGTAGAATGTCTCATTGGACACCCCGCTGGTGTTGGAGAATAAAGTTACTTTGTACACACTTGCATTTAGTACACTCGTATAAACGGCCTTACTTTTTGTGAGGGGCACTGTTAGCGTGCCGTTTATATAGATGCCCACAAAATCGCTGCTGTTTGATATATTTGCAGTAAAATTTGATTTCGTTCCATAACCTATGCTGGAGTTGGCGTTCAGTACACCATTCAGGTACAATGATGTAGTCGGAGGCCTTTGCGATACCACTGCCGTTACTTCACGCGAAGCGCTCGTGTAGTTCTGATTTCCAGAAGTGTTAAAAATGACTGTGTAAGTTCCCACTGAAGAATTTAGATAAGTTATCTTGGCTGAGCCGTTTGTACCTCCCGCTGCAGCGGTCTTAAATGCTGCACTGTTTATGTACATCGAAGCGGCAATAACATTCCCAGTATTTCCTGTCAAAATTCCAGTTATGTTTTCATAAGTCCCGTTGTATGTAAAGTTTCCTGGTAGAGCGGTCAGACTGATCGAAGGCGCGGCTTTTGTAATATTTTCGTAGTAGGTTACATTTGTAACTCCTGATGTGTTAGATGCGGCTGTAACCTTGTACAAGCCTACGGACATGACTTTAGAGTAATTGCTGCTCCCAGTAGATAATGGGGCGATAACAGTACCGTTAATAGATATTTCTACTTTTGCGCTGCATGTTATCGTAGAATTGAATAATGAGGTTTTTCCGTATGTGATGGAATTGTTTGAATTGGATTTACCGTTTAGATATAGCGTTATGACCGGTGCAGAGGAAGACTGTGAAGAGCTGTATGTGATGGTAGCTGCTCCACTTCCGGAAGAGGGGGAGGGTGTGTAAGTGGTCTTAGTGCAGTTGCTGGTCTGAGAGAGTGTAGGAACCGTAAAGGAGGGGCTACTGGATGAACACACTGTAATTGAACTTCCAGCAGATGCTGAATATGTATTCCCGTTTGCAACTAGTTTCCACGTCATACCGCTCGGCAAACCGGATTCCGAATATAAGTATCCTGAAGTTCCCTGAGGACAAACACCGACAACTAGGAATGGTGTTAAGACGCCTCTAAAATTACCCATAGCCGCGCTATTGAAAAACGATGAATACAAGTTTGGAAAAAATGAGAATATGGCGGCCAGTATACAGATTGCAGAAAACGATATCAGGAACACCGTGAAATAAAATTTCGAAGTACTACCTTTTATCATACTACATAAATTAGTAGTTTATTTTAATATTTAAAGTATATGGTTATTTAAAGTGTTCTGTGAGATAAAACTCACTCGATACGATGTCAATCCTGATGCTTCTTTGCCGAACTGATAACACGGTGTCTTGTCATAGCAGAGAGGACTGCTGCGGCGATTAGTATGATTATTCCTATATACAATGAAAAGCGCAGTCCCTGCATAAACGGAGACCCTATTACGGTTGGTATGAACGAACCAGACCTGAGTATGGACAGTGAAGCGCTTGGTATTGTGGATATAACTGATTGTGGCGCAGAGTTTATGATCGTTCCGATAGGATTTATCCCCAAAAACGCCGAAAAGAGGAATGATGACGCAGGTATAGAGGCGATCTCAGAGCCGAGTTGTGAAGGCACCCCTAGAGACTGCATCTGTGCAGACATTGCTGCAGGAAGTGTGTAGGAAAATACTGTTATTGCTATCGTAAAGAACATAGCCATACTTATCATCTGTCCGATGTTTGCAAATGTGGTCCTTATGCCGTTTCCTACGCCCCTCTCCTTCCACGACAATGCGTCCATCGCACGCTTGGTGTTTGGCGCGGCGAACAGCCCGTTGCCGGCACCTATGACAAAGAGGACTATGGAGAACTGCAGATAATCAAAATTGACCGAAAAAGAAGAAAGGAGAAAAAGGCCGACCGCACTTATTATAAGACCGAGTGTACTGAATAATCTTGCACCGAACTTATCCGTGAGTATCCCGCTTATCGGACCGAATGCTATAAAACCCACCATCAAGGGCACCATGAATACTCCAGCCCAGAATGGCGTCTGTGTTATCGTATAGCCATGAAGCGGAAGATAGATCCCCTGGAGCCAAATTATTACAAGAAACATCACTGCACCCCTAGCAAGTGCACTCAGGAAAAGCGCAAGTGAGCTAAAAGAGAACTGCCGATTTCTGAACAGTGACAGATTGAATATCGGATACTTCGCCTTTCTCTCAAGAGGTACGAATAATATAAGCAGGGCGGTTCCTAAAAGAAAGCTGGCAATTACCCACGGATTGCCCCACCCCAACGAATTGTTTCCGAACGGAGTAAGTGCATACGTAAATCCCAACGCCAGCAGTATAAGACCAGCAGAAAGCGAAAGGTTGCCGAAAATGTCTATGTTCATTCTATGTGGCTTCGTTTTTTCCTCCCTGAGTCTGTAGTAAGACCATACTGCGCCTAAGACAGCGAACGGTATGTTGACTATAAATATCAGGTGAAAATCGAACGGGGCCAGCAGACCGCCGATCACCAGGCCTATGAATGACCCTGCAAGGAAGGAGACCTGGTTTGTTCCTAGGGCTTTACCGCGCTCATTGTCAGGAAACGCGTCCGTTAGCAGTGCTGTGCTGTTTACCATTATGAAGCCCCCTCCTACCCCCTGCACAAGCCGGAATACGACTATCATCAGTACTCCTGGCACTCCGGAGCCGTATGGTACTAGAGACAGCGCTATCGAGGCTAATGCAAAAATTATGAAGCCGATTGTATAGAATCTTTTCCTGCCTCTGTCATCCGAGAGTCTTCCGAAGGAGACCAGAAGGGAGGCTGTTACAACCATATATCCGAGAAGCACCCACAGCAGAAGCGTGAAGTTTCCGGGAGAAGTCGGATCCACGTTCAGACCCCTGAATATGGAAGGAAGGGAGATAAGAATTATGGTCGCATTTATAGAGGCCATCAGACCGCCCATTGTCGTGTTCGCAAGAACCGTCCATTTGTATTTCATAAGATGCATCCACTAAGCGTAACCATTTGAATTACTACGACATAAAAATTTTTAAAATTAATGGTTCTATAAAACGGAAGATATTTAATGGATATATGAAAGATTATGCTATGGAAAGAAAAGTTTATTCTGATATAAAGGAGGTAGTAAATCCTGACCACACAGCTCTCATAGTATGGGACGTGCAGAAGATGCTTGTAGACGGCATATTCAACAAGGAGGAATTCCTTTCAAACCTCGGTTTCTTGATCTCTAAGGCGAGGGAAGTAGGAATGCCTGTGTTCTTCACCAAAATAACTCCGCTACCGCAGGAGTTTGAATCGCCGGCGAGAAAATATTTTTCCAGCAGGATGAAATTCAATATGTCTCAGATTCCTAAAGAGATGCTAGACCTGGCGATAGAGCCAAAAGAAGGGGAGACTGTTCTTAACAAAAACACTGCCAGTATATTCATTGGTACAAATTTTGAACTTATGGCAAGGAATGCCGGAATCGAGTCTCTTATCATCGCAGGGATAGCTACGGAGATAGGAGTCGAATCTACCGCTAGAGACTCCCTGAATAGGGGATTTTATACGGTCGTAGCTGCGGATGCCTCTTCCAGCAGGAACAAAGAGGCACATGAACGCTCTCTGGAGAATATGAAGATGCTGTTTGATGTTCTTGACACAAAAGAGATAGTTAATAGTATCTCAAAGTGAGATAATAAAAATTTACTTGCAGGATACTGTCCTCACGGTCTTTTTATCTTGTCTTGTGCAGAGGATGACGCGCTTTTTTTGCGGCGGTTCCGGTTTTTCTGACCAACCGCCCCTTCTCATAAACGTTAAAACGGCTGATCCTGAAGTTTATCTTATCCCCCACACTGTACTGGCGTCTGCTGGTTATGACAACAGGCTTTGCCGAACCGGGGACGGAACAGAATAAGAATGCCGTATTGCTGATGTTCTCAACCGACAGTACTTTCGCATTTATTCCGCCCTTCTTTGTTATCCTTGTCCATTCAGGCCTGAAACCTATCTGCCTGGTCTTGTTCCTGGCCTCCTGCAGAAAGTTCATCGGAAAAGTGCCCACGAAATCGCCTACCCACGTATTTACGGGATAGTTGTATATCTCATCGAACGTACCTACCTGTTCCAGTTTTCCTTCATTCAGGACCGCCACCCTGTCGGCTAGAACCCTCGCCTCACTCTGGTCGTGTGTTACGTGTATAAATGTCTGCTTCAGCATTCTCTGGATGTTCTTCAGTTCTTCCCTTGTAGTGTATCTTATCCTTGCATCAAGGTTGCTGAGGGGCTCATCGAGAAGAAATATCGCCGGATGCCTGACTATCGCCCTTGCTAGGGCGACCCTCTGCTTCTGGCCGCCGCTGATCTTTGTGACATTGAAGTCTATTATGTCGTTTATCTTCAGCATTTTCGCCGTAGAACGTACTCTCCTGTCTATTTCTTTTTTATCTATATGGTGCATCCTAAGGGGAAACGCTATGTTGTCATAGGCGCTCATATTCGGGTATAGAGCATAGCTCTGAAACATCATTGCTATATCCCTCCTGTTGATAGGGGTGTCCGTTATGTCGTTGCCGTCAAGTATTATCTTTCCGCTGTCCGGTGGAACGGTTCCCGTTATCGCCTTGAGAAGCGTGGATTTGCCGGTGCCGGAAGGCCCGAGTATAACAAAGAACTCCCCTTTTTTTATCTTCAGGTTTATATTTTCAAAGATTACTTTTTTTCCGTAGCTCTTCGATATATCAACAAGTTCCAGCTTGTATTCAGACATAGGTGTTCTATTACTTTGTTTCATAAATACCTTAGTCACCCGTTAAGCCCCCCTGCAAGATATTCTCCCCTGAGATATTTGGCGAGAACGACTGCAAGTATTATCACGGGAATGGTAACCACGATGGCAAATGCCGACGTCGCAAGGATGTTTCCACGTGTTATGTTCTCGTATATTATAATCGGCAGCGTCGGATGTATAGGCGATAGGAATATCGCAAATGTAAACTCATCCCATGACATCATCCATGCTATAAGGAATGTTGCGACAACTCCTGCCTTTGCGAGCGGCGTAAGTATCATATATATTGTTCTAAACAGGCCCGCTCCATCAACCCTCGCCTGGGCTTCGAGGTCCTTCGGCAGGGCCTGGAATGCACCGAGAAGGATGAATATAGAGAGTGGAAGCACTACAAGCTCTTGGGCGAGTGCGAGGCTGATTGAAGTGTCGTATAACCCGAATTTGAGAAATTCGACCGCCATCGGTATGGCGATTGTTATAGACGGCATCATATTTGTCAGGAAAAACAGCGTTGATATGCCCGCCGCCAGATTCGGCTTGAGCTTGCTAAGACCGTATGCCGCGGGTATCCCTATAGCCAGAGCCATTGCACCGACCATGAACGCCACCTCAAGGCTCTTGATAAGCGGCCCGACCAGGTTTATCTTCAGTGCCTCCTCGAAATATTGCAGGGTTAGTCCCTTCGGATAGAGCGATGGATACGCCGAATATATTGTATATTGAGCAGGTACAAACGCCAGCATGAACAGGATAAACAGGGGATACAGGAAGATTATGCTGAGTATTATCACAGCTATGTATATAAGATACCCTCTGAGTTTTTTCTTTGCCATCAGTTACCGCTCCTCGATGCAGTTATCCTCCTTAGGGCAAGGACCAGTGCGACAAAAACTAGGATAAATCCGAGCAGTACGGATGCGCCCGCAAAGGACAGATACGGCTTGGCGGCGAGTGAAAACAGTCCGTACACCAGGGTGGTAAGCAGTTTATGGGGAAATAACAGTAGAGCGATGGCGAATATATTGAACTCGCTAACACCCCGTATCACTAGCGCTATTACTATGAAGCCCACGAGGTTTGGAAGTGTTATGTGCACTAATCTGGAGAACCATCCGGCGCCGTCCACGGCAGCGGCATCGTACAGATCCCGCGGTATTGAGGTGAGACCCGCCAGGAGTATGAGGGCGACTATCGGCGTATTTTTCCAACTGTCCGCGATAATCAGCTGTATGATGTTCACTATAAAATTGCTCCCGGCGCCGTTCCAGTTTATCGAGGAAAGTCCAAAAAGATTCAGTGTACCGTTTGCGTATCCGCCTATAGGTGAGAAAACGTTGGAGAATATGTAACCAGCGACGACGGTTGCGGTCGCGAATGGGATCATAAGCAGCGCAGAGAACGCGTTTTTGCCCCTGAAGCCCCTTACAAGAAGACTGGCTATTATGAAGCCGAGAACGAACTGCAGTGCAAGTGCCCCGATCGTTATAATGACAGTATTTGTTATTGCGCTATAGACCCCCAGACCGGCCAGTTCCTGGTAGTTTATGGTTGAGACCTTTCCGCTCGCAGTCAGAAAACTGCCGTACACTGCGGAGAAGGTCGGATAAAAAGCGAAATATGCCTCATAGGCAAGGGCAGGAGCAATAAAAAACAGAGGAATAAATTTCTCCTTTATAAGGACCATTTTAAATAGATACACGAATCATATTAATCGTTTGTCATGCATTTATTAAATCTTTGAAATACAGTTGATTATCCAAAGCAACGACTCAAACCGATATCGGTTTGTAGTAATTTGACTCGTATTCGTTGGCGACGGTTGTGTTGTAGTTGCTGACAAGGTAATTGTACATCTGTGCGTTGTAACTGCTGAGTATGGAAGGTATCTGGCTGTATGACGCGTGGTCGACTATTATCTTATAGAACGCATCACTTGCATACACATTCCACTGTGTTATCCAAGGTGTCGGGTTTCTCAGGAAAACACCGTTACTTATCGACTGGTTCAGCGCTGCTCCGACCGCCGATGTGTTTGATGGAAGGTTATTGTATGCCTGTGAATTTGTGGCAACCCAAGACAACTGTACAAGCGTCTGTTTCTGTGGTATGGGGCTAAGAAGGAATTTTGCAAATGTTTCCAGTGCGGCTACGTTGGTTGCGCCCTTAGGTATTACTAGTACATCTCCCCCTAAAAGGTGGTTTCCATTAACGGTTCCGTTAGGTCCTCCGTATACTCCGAGGCTACTGCTGTTCATGTTATATGTACCATTTGTAAGTATTCCGTAGACGTAAGGCCACTGATAATCCAGATACGAATAGGTCCCTGTTGCTAGGCCGCTGTAGCTGCCCCAGTAACCGCCGGTATATTCAGGACTGAAATATGCACTGAGGTTGTATAGAAATTCAAATGCCTGAACATCTCCGCTGTCATTGAACAGGAAAGGATTTCCTCCATCCTGCACCATCCACTGATAAAGTTCCGTGCCGGTGCTTGCTCCACCATGTCCGCCGGTATTTCCCGCACCCTGGAACATTATTGGCTTAACGCCAGTCTTGTTGTATACCAGCTGTGCATCCAAAAGAAGCTGTGCGTCGGTCATTGGAGGCGTTGATATGCCCGCCTTTGCAAACGTTAGCTTATTGTAAAATACCAGAGGTATATTAGATCTGAAAGGTATGAAATAAACGCCGTTGAAAACCTGTTTCTCGTAATTGACCATATTAGCAGCACTAGGTATAAGCGTTGTCGGCAACATGTTCGATATCATAGGAGAGAGATTCATAAGATAACCGGGGTATAAGTCTTCACCAACCTCAAGATTGTCCAATCCTACTATCGATGCACCCACTCTGTTTGCCTGTACAAGCGTTGCTATTGTAGAGGCAGGCTGGCCGCTCGGCAGATTTACAAAAGAGACTGATATGTTGGGATACTGGGCCTCAAATTCAGGGATTATAGTGCTCTGGAAATAGGACTGCTCGGATGGCGCAAGACTCTCATAGAATGTTATTGCGGTTGTGCTCGATGGAGCTGTAGGTGTATGAAAATAATATCCGACAAAGAAAAATAGAACAGCAACGATAACAGCGGCGACTATAACCGATGCGTACACATTTCGTGCTTTTTGCATACTATTAGAACAAATTAAGCGGTTATAAACCTTTTGGTGTAGGAATACTCCGGTAAAACGATACGCCGAAGGAACAAATTCAGAAATTAATAGGGAAAATGATATCTCTATTTAAGTGTGGAACGTCACATACGGATTCTTACAGAAAGAAAGGACTATTACCGCAGTCTCCTGTTGAAGCTGCGCACGAAGGAAGGCTTTCTGCTTGCCGGCATACCAAGATTCAAAGGGCTGTTCGGGAGAGACTCGCTAATCGCCTCTATGGAGCTTCTGGATTATTCACCTGTGACAGCCAAGAAAACACTCGAGATGCTGTCCAGAAACCAGGGAAAGAAAATAGATATGAAGACGGGCGAGGAACCAGGAAAGGTACTGCATGAATTCTACGGCAAAAAATGGAACAGAACGGACGGCCGGGCTGCCGCAACGCAGCGTTTTCCGAAGTCCGGAACGAGGTATTTTTATTCGGTTGACAGCACTCCCTTGTTTATAATAGCCGCATCGGAGTATTACAGAAAAACCATGGACAGCGGTTTCATAGGAAAGATCCGTGAGAACATAAAATCGGCGATGAGCTGGCTGTCGGAATACGGAATCAGGGACGGGCTGCTCACATACAACCGCAGCCTTTACGGCGGGCACCTGGCGTCTATGTGCTGGAAAGACGGCTGCTGGGGCGTGTACGACAGGCTGAGGGGGGACGTCGCGGCGGTGGAGGCGCAGGCCTACGCGCACAGAGCGATGGAAGAATTCATCTTCCTGGCGAAAAAACTGGATTACGGGTACGATGTGCGTGCGGTAACGAACGCCATGAAAAAACTGAAAAACAAAACAGGTAAGCTGTGGATAGGCAAAGAAGGCGTGTATTCACCGGCAGCATCGCTCGACGGGAATATGATATATTCGACGACGAGCAGCGAAGGCCACCTACTCTACAGCAGCATACCGGACAGAAAACACAAAAATTCCATTGTAAGGAAGCTGTTCGGAGAAACGATGATGACGGAATACGGCATAAGAACTACCGCGAGTGACGACACTTATTTCGATGAAAGCGAGTATCAGAGGGGTTCGGTCTGGTTCAATGACAACTGGGTGATAATGCAGGGGCTGCTGAGACACGGCTTCACGGAGGAATATAAGGAGCTCAGGGGCAGGATACTCGATTACATAATAAAGGAGAAGTATCCTAAGGAATACATAGGCATATCTGCATCGGGTGCGCTCATGAATGAAAAAAAGCTGAAGGTGAAACCGTGCGCCGTACAGGCCTGGACACTAGGTATGTTCATAGACATAGTAGAAGATGAATTGAGAAACGCGTGAACTTACTGGTTGCCCGTCATCTTCATGAAGGCCCTTATGAATCCGGCGTGGGAAAAACCCTGCGGGAAATTTCCGGTAAAAACCTTTTCTTTTACGTCTATGTCCTCTCCGATTAGCCCGAGCGGTCCGCTCACGTATGCTACACTGTCAAGGATTTCCTTGGCTTTTTTCCTGTCGCCGAGCATGCTGTATACCGATGACAGCCAGAAGGAGCAGAGGGTGAAAGGGTGTGTACTCTTGCCTAGAGAATCGGAAAGATATCTGAAAACAAAACCGTCCCTTGCGAGATTTTTCTCTATGACCTTCAGCGTCTCCGTAAAAATGCCGTCATTCACGTCTATGAATCCATACACGGGGAAAAGGAGGGGCGTGGCGTCGGTCTTTGTGCTTTCCGATTCTACGACGAAATGGCCATCCTTTACGCAGTTGGACATAACCCATTTCTTTATATTCTCCCTGGTATTTTTCCATCTGTCTGGTTTGTTGACTACTGAGAGGAGCTTGCCCGCCCTGTCCAGGGCGACCCACATCATGACCTTCGAATAGGTATACTCCCTGTCGGTGGGCTTTTCCCATATGCTCGAATCGGTGAGCTGCCAGTTCTCCGCTATCCAGTCACCGATGTATTCTATGGCCTTCAGATGGCTCTCTACGAATACTGAATCATTGGATTTTTTGAAATAATGGTTCACGGCATCCAGAAACTCCCCCTCTATGTCAAGCTGCATCTGGTTTGAGGCTCTGTTACCCGCCTTTACGGGCTTTGAGTTCATAAACCCTGCAAGGTTCGTTATATATCTTTCCCCGTATATCCTGCTTCCTGTAACCTTGTAGAGATTGTAAAGGGGTTTTCCCGAGAAGTCTACGAGTCCGAATATGAACTCCAGCGCTCTTCTGCCCTCCACGATCGAGCCGGTATCGCACAGCGATGAAGCCATCATGGAGCAGTCCCTAACCCAGAGATACCTGTAGTCCCAGTTCCTTACGCCGCCCGGGTCCTCTGGAAGCGAAGTCGTAGGGGCCGCTATTATCCCGCCGGTCGGGGAGTACATCAATCCCAGGATAACTCCTATCGACACTTTGAAAATCTGATCAAGCTTTGCGTCTCCGCTCATCTTCAGGCCGTCGGTTTCTATCTTCGCCTTCGAACTCCAGTATTCTACGGTCGATTCGAGCGATTTGGGTATTGTCTGAAAGATCTCACGCTCGGCCGGAAAATCAAATACGTCCTGCGACGCATAGTAAGCAAGAATAACATGCCCGTACCCTGGTCCGAGCGTGTACTTTCCGTCTGCACTTCTGTCCTTTATGTCCATGCTTATTTTCGCAGCGAGTCTTTCACTGCTGTTTGCGTTGTCGAATACGAGGAATCCGTCCTTCTCGGAATAATTAACCGGAGAGTTGTTGAAATTGAATGTCGGCTTGAGTTCCAGCTCCAGGTCCACTTCGGATTTTATCTCTCTAACCAGCATGGTTTTTCCGGGCAGCAGGAAATCGGTTATGCTGCACGCACCCTTCTCGGTACTGAATGTCGTTCTGAGTATGTTTGGCGCTATGTATTTCTGCTCTGATTTATACGCATCCTTTGGCCTTATCGAGAATGTCCCACCGTTTTTTTCGTCCAGTAGAAATCCTATTACAGGATCCGACTCGAATCTTGGAAAACAGAGCCAAAGGATATTGCCGCTGCCGTCTATAAGCGAAGCGGTCAGCTGATTGCTTATGAATCCCCAGTTTTTTGAATCGGCAAAGGTCAATGGCATTGATAACAATCTATCTGCGTCCATCTTTTTAATATTTACTTTTCAACCGGTACACTTTATGATGTTGGGCGTCCGGGTTTTCTTTATAGTATACTGCCGTAGATAAACTGAGAATTCCTATCTGTAGCTTAAGCTGCTAGTAACGGTGCCGAAATAAGAAGGGAATCTTGAAAGATAGTTTGCACCGTTCTGGTTTCCTGCGAACTTTCCGAACGCCATGCCGTGCACGGCGTACATGTATCCGCCGCCGACCGCGTATGCTACCGCCTGCTCGACGGTTTTAGCTGGATAATAATAAAACGAAAATACCGGGCTGTTGCCAAGGTGGAACGGGGTGGTCTGGTTGGACAGGAAGGAAGTGGTGTTAATTACACCGACAGCCGTAGCGTCATTCGATTCGCCGCATAGGGTCTTAATAAATGAGCTGTTAAGGGAGATTACAAAACTAGAGCCGTTTTGTACCGTCTTGTTAAACATGTCGATGGTGTAAAAATCTTTGATTACGGAGCCGTTTGAAAAGTTCACCGATACATTCGTTATAGAAACCTTCGCCAGTATAAGACTGCTGCCGAAGTGATTGGTGAGATTCACCGTGAGCCCTGACGCCCCGCATGTGTACGTCGCGTTGTAGTATACTCTCTTTCCGGGATGATTGTACGAGTACTGGTTATTTGTAACGAACTTCGCGGGTATTGTAGAGTTTTGAATCTGCATGTATCCCGGATACCCGTTAAGTGCAACACCCGATACTCTGGATATTGACGTGTTTGTACCGTTGTTGTCCACGTTTATAGTGACTGTCTTGTTGTTGTTTGTCAGTAGCGCATTGTAGAATACACTGTTGTTCAGAGCACCGCTCTTATTCGCGGAAGCCAGTATCGTTACTCCGGGCTCCAGCCCAGTCATTGTAAGGTTAAGGCCGGGGGAGACTGCAAACGCATAGCTGGCGGGATAAGGATTTCCCCCGGTAAACCCGGAGGTTTGCACGGCATAATCGATTATAGGATTACTGTTATTCCCCTGTATATAGCTAAGACCGGATGGTGTGCTGAAGGAAAGGCTCGCGTTTGCCGGAATAGCGGTGGTTTTTGAAGTCAAACCGCCCATTAGCCCTTTCAGATTTATTATATTCATGCTTGACAGGGAATATAAGACAACCAGTACAACCAGAATGAGTACGATCGCTGATATCCCTATCACAGGAAACTTTTTCTTACCGGCCTGCGGATACTGGGGAGGTATGCTGTCAGTGTCCTCCAAATTCCCGCTCTTTTTAGGTTCATCTTCCATTGATTGTGATTAAATTATAGATTTATGATGTTCTAAACATTAAAATATCTTTATACGGCTGTCGGATGATCATCCGCGGTGCCAGCGGCGTCCGTGTTCCTTAGGCTGGACGCTGCTTTTAATGACTACGTCTTTCCTGCTGCCATGATGCCTTCCGTGCATTGCAAGGCCTATGAGGAATATTAAGAAGCCTATCACACCGATAGGCAGCTCCAAAAGCAGACCGAATACAGTAAGATTCAAAATGACGGCTATCAGCATCACCAATATTCCCAGGACTACAATACTGGCTTTCATTCAATAACCTAAGTATGCGCGTATATAAGCTTTAGCCCGGCTGCTTCAACTGTAAAGTCCGCTTGACTTCGCGTTAGCCTCTTTTGCACTCGATGTGAATAGTTCAGCCGCCTTTATGTAATCGCTGATATCCGGTGCAGTCAGCGGCATCTTCGCCCCGGCTATGTCAAATATATGGTTCTCTTCGGCGATGGATGCTATCGCCTCTATGTCCCTCCCTGTCAGGCCTTCGGTCTTTGCCGCGAATCTCTCCATTTCCTCGCTGTTTAATGTCTTTGCGTAGGTTGCTATTATGGATCGTCTATCATCCTTGTTCGGTGCTCTGAAGTATATCCTTGTCTTGAACCTTGAAAGCAGGGCCTGATCAATCTGATCCAGAAGATTGGTGCAGGCTATAAACATCAGGTCCGAGTTCTCGGCAGACTTTACGCCGCTCAGCCTTGTAAGAAGCGAATTTATAACCTTATTGCTCTCGCCGCTGTAATTGGACTGCCTGTTTCCCAGCGAATCTATTTCATCTATGAACAGTACGGTCTTCCCGTTCTTTTTTGCATAGGTGTTGACGAGATCCAGGGCCATCTCCATTCTCTTGGAAGAAGCGCCGTACCAGTGCGAGTATATTTTCGAGATGCTCATGTATATGAAGTTTACGTCATTGTCGTGTGCTATCGCCCTTGCCATCATGGTTTTACCGGTTCCCGGCGGCCCGTAGAATATCGCACCGCTTGTGTCGTTCTTTTTATCCAGTCTGGTAAGTTCTCTGAGCTCCTTTATCATATCACCGTGTATGAATGGGGTGAATATCTCACGTTCGACCCTGCTCTTTACATCGTGGTATCCGCCTATGTTGTTTATGGAGGTGTTACCGCTGTATACTGTAAGACCAAAGTTCTCCAGTATCTCCTCCAGGGTGTGTTCTCCGCCTTCATCATCATCGTCATCCTCTTCATTCTCGACCACAAGGTTTGCGTATGTCTTTTCCAACCCGTCCATAACGACTTCTTTTGAGATGAGGGAGTAAAACTCCTTAGCATAACCCGGTCGTGATGCAAACTCCTTTTCCATTGTAGTATAAAGGCTAATCTTGTCCATGTTGCCTGAATATTGGGAGTATTTCGATATATGCATGGAAAAGAGCCTGTTGCTCTTGCTATCGGAAAAACGTAGATTGTAAGCCTCATCACCGGAATATGAGATTTCAAGCTTGGAATTTGGGTAGGGGGTTATAGAAAACTGCCTGACGCTTTCCATTGCCCTGACAAGCGACACAATATCCCTGCTGTAATCCGACGTATCGTATTTTGATGACACTCTCAGATAGTCCCCGTCTATTTCGACCTTATTTTCAAGAATATTATCGAGCCTCAGTCCTTTCCTTTTCCCGAGGGAGGTAAGCTTTTCATCGCTTCTCGTGGCGGATATGGCTTCTTCCACATCCTTTTTGGCCACATACAACGGATCCAGCCCGTAATCCTTACCCGAATCCATAGCCGACATATTAAAGATGATAGAACAGTGGATATATAAAAACCATTCGTGTCACTTCACAAGTTTTTATTGGAAGGTGGATAGATAATCCTATGAAATTTATAGTCGCCAGAGACGGCTCAGACAGGAGCAGCGCAAAAGCTGTGACACGTATTCTGAAGATGATTAAAAACAGCGGCAACAAAGCCAGGCCATCCACCAACCTTCATGGCGTACAAAAGGGCGATGCAGATATGGTAATATCCGTGGGAAGCAGCTCGAACATCTTGAAAACCTTCAGGGAACTCGATGGAATAAGCGTACCGGTCCTCGGAGTGTCGGCATACATGAATGAATTCCTGCCGGAACTGACAGTCGAACAGTTTGAGACCATGCTCCCGAAAATCCTGAAGCTGGAGTACGAGGTAGAGGAGCGTTCCAGGATAGAGATTATAGTGGATGAAAAACCCACTCCGCCGGTACTAAACGATCTTGTAATAGCAGCCAAAAGGAGCGCGTCTATACTCTCCTATTCCATCGTTGTCGACGGAATTAAGATAATCAACGATACAGGGGACGGAATAATAATATCGACCCCCAACGGTTCTACGGGATATTCAGCATCCGCCGGAGGTCCGATAATCTCCAGCGATTCCAAAGTCATAGCACTGACTCCCATATCATCGATGACCCAGGCAAGGCCGATGGTCTTCTCCGAGAACAGCGTGATAAAGATAAAGGACATAAACTCCGGATTCGGAGTTGAACTGATAAGCGACGGAAGGTTCAGAAGCAGGCTGAGGGGAAACGAGATACTCATAAGAAAATATGAGGAACCGGCCAGATTCGTAGTATTCAAGGAATTCAGCAGATCGTCTGTGGAAAAACTGAAAAAAAGGCAGGACATTCGGATAGATGACGTTGATAAGGCTCCGCCGTCCGCAAAGTTCATAATAAAACTATTGGAATATGAAGGACCCCTCACGCAGAAGGACATCGTGAGACTCTCTTCGCTGCAGGCAAGAACTGTGAGACACGGACTGTCCTATCTGAAGAAAAAAGACATAATAGAGGAACGAAGATCATTGCAGGACGCAAGATACAGCATATACCATCTTAAGTAGCAGACAGCCTGGAAAGAAATGCTTCTTCACCGTCCAGGACTTCCCTCCCCACCGTAACCGGGAATTTTTCCGGGTTTGTAAGGAGTTTGTATTCGTCTCCCAGTGACTCTGTCTGAGCCCTGGCGTATACCTGTATCTCTTTGAGAAGTGGAAAGTCATACACCAAAGAACCATTAATAATTATAGGCTTAAGCATTTCCAAAGCCCCCTGATACGCTCCGCTGCCATACCTGTCTATCGTGTCCCCGATAATCCTGCCGTCAGCGATTCTCCTGTACACCTGTTTGTTGTATGGAAGCGTTTTTTTGTGGCCGTCGCTGCTTATCTTCATCCTTGGGGTCATAACTCCCTCCTTCAGGACTTCTACTAGCTTGAATACACCGCCGAGCGCAGAGACCCCTCCTTCGCCGCTTGACGAATCGTAATTTGCAGCGGTATCCAATCTGGTTCCGACTCCAAAACTGTCTATAGGTGCGCCGTTTGACATAAGATAGTCTATCTTGAACTCGTCAAGGTCGCTGCTTACGATTATCTTCGTGTTTTCAAAACCCTCGCCGTCGAGTATCGTACGGACTTTTCTGCTCAGATCAAGAAGGTCTCCGCTGTCTATCCTGACGCCCTTGAGTTCGTATCCCCTCATCCTAAGCTCTCTTCCGACCTCGCACGCTTTTCTAGCTCCTTCCAGGGTGTTGTAGGTGTCTATGAGCATGACAGAGCTGTTCGGGAACGATTCGGCATACTCCCTGAATGCTTCTATCTCCGAGTCTCTTTCCTGCACGAACTTGTGCGGCATTGTCCCGGAATACGGTATGCCTAGCTTTTTTGCGGCAACGAGCAAAGAGGTTCCGTCGGCACCGCCTATGTAAGAGGCTCTCGAGCTGAGCAATGCCGCATCTCTGCCGTGCGCCCTTCTTGCCCCGAAGTCAAGGAACGGTTTTCCCCTCGCAGAATAAGCTATTCTAGACGCCTTCGTGGCTACCATCGTCTCGTAGTTCATGACGGATAACAGATACGTTTCAAAAAGCTGCACGTCTATCGACTTGCCGGTTATGCTGAGTATCGGCTCATTCGGAAAAACAACGGTGCCTTCAGGTACGGCGTAGACGTCCCCGTCGAATTTGAAGTTCTTTAGATAGTCGATAAACCCTTCACTTATCGCCCCGTCCGAACTCTCCCCCAGCCATTTTGCGTCCTGTTCGGTCAGGCGGTACGACTTTATGAATTCAACAACCTGCTCCAGACCGGCGGCCACCATATAGCCCCCTAGGTGCTCAGGTATATTCCTGAAGAAAAATGTCTCGGTTATCACATCGTTTCGTGAATGGTCGAAGTTGGCTTTGCCGCTAGACAGCTCGTAAAAGTCTGCAAAAAGAGATTTTTCGTCTTCGCTTTCAAGCAATGAATCGAGTTGTTTCATATTCTATTATGAAAGGAGGAACGTTATTATACTGACTGAACAGGTAATTTTTGTATTCATTTATATAATTGCGCAATTCTTTCCTGTACGAAACCCTGTTTAATTGATTGCTGATTCAGACTGGTATGGAGGTAAAAAAATGGAAAATGCACTGCTTGTCGTAGATGTTATAAACGGATTCGCAAAAGAAGGTTCTAACAAGAATATGTACTGCGGGAACTCTGCCGGAATAATAGGCAGGCTTGAGAAACTGACGGAGTCAGCCGTGAAAAAAGGAGTGCCGCTGATATACTGCACTGATGCTCACATAGAAACGGACAAAGAGCTAAAAAGAAACGGCGGGCCATGGGATTATCACTGCATGGCTGACACAGAAGAGAGTGAAATATTGGATTCTCTTCCCCAGAACGGCATGATAACCGTCAAACGAAACCAGAAACTGGACTATAAACTCGGTGACGCTTCCGGGATACTGAGAATCGATAAGGGGGCGTACAGCGCGTTCTATAACACTGATCTGGACGGGATACTGAAGGATTTTGGCGTAAAAAACGTGTACATAGCAGGTCTTGTAACAGGTATATGCGTAAAACACACTGCGGCGGATGCCTTCTTCAGAGGGTACAATTTGAAGATAGTGGAAGACTGTACGGCTGATGTGACACTGGAAGGCCATAAAAACGCGATAAATTACATGAAAAACAATTATTCCGCCGAAATAATCACGAGTGGAAATGCGATGGAGGGATTATGAACGTACCGGATGAAATAAAGATAGACTACAACAGGGCTGTAGAATACGGAATAGGGTGGGTAAAAGAATACTTCGCAAAGGCAGGAAAGACTAGAGCAGTGATAGGCCTTTCTGGCGGGAGCGACTCTACACTTACAGCGTATATCTGTGCGATGGCCCTTGGTGGGCAGAATGTACTTGGTTTGATAATGCCGACTAAAGATTCCAGTCCCGCGGATGACGTAAGCGATGCCGAGGGGCTTGCCGGGATACTTGGTATAAAGACTATCAGGACGGATATAACCGCGATGCTCGATGCAGTGTGCAGTGGCGACAAAGAAATAACTGAAAAGGAAAACAGGGTCGCTTATGCCAACCTGAAAGCCAGATTGAGGATGGTCCTGCTATACAAAGAGGCCAATAAGATAAGCGGACTGGTTGCCGGAACCGATGACAGGAGCGAGCACGAGCTCGGTTATTTCACAAAATACGGGGATGGTGGAGTGGACATAAACGTACCGGAATATCTTTACAAAACGCAGGTAAGGGCATTGCTGATGCACATAGCAGATAAGACGGGAGAAGACGTGTACAGGAGAGTCGCAGAAAAGCTGCCTTCTCCGCAGCTCTGGAAGGGGCAGACGGCCGAGGATGAGATGTCTATGAAGTACGAGGACATAGACAGGATACTCTACTATATGAACGACTATGGGAAGAAAACAACAAGAGAAGATATAGCCGCCGCAACAGGACTCGGAACCGATACTATAGACAGGGTGCTTGGCATGAAAAACGGGAACATGCACAAGAATATCCTGCCGCCTTCACCTGGTGTGATAGACCTCAAGTAATAAAAAAGATAGGGGGCTAAGATTGGTATGTTGAATATAAGTATAGTTTCTAAGAAAAATTACCCAGAGCTCAAGAAGCTGTATGGAGCATTCAACGTTTCACAGAAGGGGGACATATGCCTTGCCATAGGCGGAGACGGTACGTTCATAAAGGCAGCAAATGATTTTGACTGTCCTATACTCCCGATAAGAAGTGAAGAGAAGCAGAGCACGGGCTACTACGCCGATGTGAGCCTGAACGATATAGATTTTATAGTTGAAAGCCTGAAAAAACGGAGATACAGAGTGGAGGAATTAAGCAAGAAAATCGGGCTCTCCTACAACGGCAAGAAATACTTCGGGATAAACGAGATACTGCTAAGAAATGTGCAGGAGGAGGTATACTTCAGGCTCAATTATAGGGAGCACGGAAAATTGAAAAGCCTTTATCCGTATGTCCTGAGCGGGGACGGGTTCCTGATAACAACGAACGTCGGATCCACCGCGTATAACAGGACCGCGGGCGGGCCGATAATCCTCGACAATAAGACACTGTGCCTTACATTCCTGTCGATAGAGAACCCGCTCACAAATTCCATGGTCCTCAGGAGCAACGAACAGATAGAAGTCTCGATAGAGAAAGGCAGGGGTGAACTCAGCTACGACGGTATAGGGATAGCAAGCGTTGGAAAAGGTAGCAAGTTCAGAGTGAGGCTATCAAACAAAAAGGTAAATGCTGTAAAACTCGACGGAAGAAGCGAAGATTTTTCCGATAAAATACTCAGGATCATAAAGAGTAAGATGCAGGAGAACCACGTTGACGGATAGATGTCAGATGGAGCTAAACTCCGCTATTCTCTTGAATGAAAACAGCTTTACAATGTCGGTACCCAACAGGGATATCAGGCCGATTCCCATGACTAGAACTATATCATAGATATTTATTGGCGTCATAAGCACGCCAAAGTAACAGAACGCGGATGCAAGAACTATGGCGGTCACTATCTGCAGGGTTACGAAGAAGCTGGGCCTGGAGGACCAGAATCTTCTCCTCTCCCTCATCGAGAACGTCATAAGTTCCATAGAAGCTATCACAGTAAGGAACATAAGGCTCTGGAACTGGCCCCTGTTCAGGCCGAGGGCGAAAATACCGATGTAGGCAACCAGTGCAATCTGGATTATTGCAGAAATACCGAACATTAAGGCGACTTTGAAGATGGCGCCTATGTTCCACGTATCCGGACGAATAGAATACTTCTCGTTGTCGGTGGACAGACTTATGCTGCCAATATCGCTTAGGAACATTGCCAGTATAAGCTGTATCGGTCGCATTGGCAGAAAGCCGAGCAGAAGGAACGATACTGAGAGAAATACAGCGGTCTGAAGCACCCTAGATACCTTCTTCAGCGTGTATGTTATCATCCTTTCGAATATCGAACGGCTCTCTTCAACGGCATTAACAATAGGTTCTATTCCGCTGGATGTAAGCACAATCTGCGCTGCGCTCTTTGCGACATCGGTTGCATTGGATACCGCTATGCCAACTTCTGCCTGCTTTAGCGCCGGCGCATCATTGACGCCGTCCCCTGTCATACCTACATGGAATCCGCTGTCCTGCAGCGCCTTTACTATTGTGTATTTGTCCTTCGGATAGACCCCTGCAAAGCCATCGGCTTCTGATATCATTGAGACCAGCTCCTTTCCGCTTTTATCATCGAGCTGCTCAACGCTGAGTATATTATCGCCTATTCCGACCAGACGTGCTATCGTTTTAGCGGTTTCCTGATTGTCTCCCGTGAGCATCTTGACTTTCAGGCCCAATGATTTTAACTCTTCTATCAGTTTTACGCTGTCCTCCCTGGGTTTGTCATTCATCGGTATCAGACCGGAGAATTCCCAGGCCCCCCCGGTTCTGTGAGCAACCCCGAGCACCCTGAAACCGGAGGATGCGAACGTCTTTATCTGGTTGTTTATATCGTCCTTAGCCGCCTGTGACAGCCCGCACTTTGCCATTACAGATGCGGGAAAACCCTTCATAACCTCCTCTACTGTTCCGTTGACCTCCAGTGTGGCGCCGGATGTCTTCGTGGACGGGTCGAATGGCCTGAATCCGATAACCCTGTATCCATGGGTATACACTTTTGCGTTCTTCGCACCCGCTATCATCGCGAGGTCTATCTGGTCATTGTTTTCCTCTCTGGATGCGAGTGCAGCGTACTTTAAAACGTCGCTTTTCGAAGAGTTCCCGTAGACGAAAGGTTCCGATATAGACAGTTCATTTTTTGTGATAGTGCCGGTCTTATCCAGGCATACGACGTTTATAGTGGAAGCCTCCTCTATAGATTCGAGTTTAGTGACGAGTATACTCTTCGCCGATAATCTCTGTGTACCGTACGCCATCGCTACCGTAAACGCGGCGGGAAGCGCGACCGGCACAGAAGCAAGCAGGATAAGCAGAGCAAATGGGACTATTGACAGCAGTTCGATTCCGAATGCGAACGATCCTATGAACACCGCTACTATCAGAACCGCATCCAGTACCATAAGATACTTCAGTATCTTCAGTACGTTGCTTTCCAGGTGTGTTTTTGTCTTGGCTATCTTTACCAGCTCGGCCGTTTTCCCGAATGCGGTGTCCTTACCCGTGGACATAACGACGCATGTGGCCTCGCCCTCCCTGACTATCGATGACGAAAATACCGCGTCACCCTTTTCTTTATCCACCGGAAGGGATTCTCCTGTAAGCATGGACTGGTCGACGGAAAGGTAATCACTTTCAACTATCTTCGCATCGGCCGCTATAACGTTTCCCAGTTTTACGCGTATGATGTCTCCCGGCACTATGAGCCTGGAGGGGAGCGATTTCCATGCACCGTCCCTCCTGACGTTTACCATTACAGAAAGCTTTTTCTTTAACAGTTCAAGGGTGTTGTCGGCCTTGTATTCCTCCAAAAATGACGCTATGCCGTTAAAGATGACGAGGCCGATTATTACATACGAATCGATAACCTTATCCAGAAACCCGGATATCACTATTATTATGTAGAGCATAAAGGGGATAGGACCCACAAATTTAGAACCGAATTTGACCAGAAGGCTCTGCTTTTTGCTCTCTATCTCGTTGAAGCCGTATTTTACCAGCCTGTCCGAAGCTTCTTTCTCTGTTAGCCCCGCATCGCTGGTGTCCAGCTGTTTGAATATTTCATCTACACCGAGCGAATCTGCGGTGCTCTTATCCATAGCCTACCTTATCAGTTAGCTCTTATAACTCTTGTATGTAGGCTTTACAGGAGGCTCATTTAGTTATATTTAGGAGTTTTATCTCGAAGACCAGAGTCTTGCCGGCCAGCGGTGGATTGAAATCCACAGTAACGTTTGTGTCGTTGAGGCTGGTGATGACACCTACTGCACCCGTACTTGCCTGGACCTTCTCGCCTACGCTTACCGATGCATTTCCAAACTCCGACTTCGGAACAGTTACTATAAGGGACTGATTCGTGTTACCGTACGCCTCGTCCGGAGGCAGGGTAACTGTTTTTGTCTCTCCGACTTTCATTCCTATAACCGCCTTGTCGAATCCGCTTATTACCTGGCCCGAGCCCACAGCAAATGATAACGGCGTACCATTGAAATTTGACTGGTAGACTGTTCCGTTTGTGAATGATAACTGGTAGTATACGCTTACGTTATCGCCTGCAGATACGACCGGCACCGCACCGTTTGAACTTTCCATGTAGAATACCCCCAAGAAGGCGACTGCTATCAATACTGGTACCAGAATATACAGTACGTTAAACCTGAACTTCCTGACCTGATCGCCTTCCATAATTGTATCTGATGATTAAAAACTGATAGTATATTAAGTTTGTCCTTAATTTTTGAAGGCCTAAGGCGGCATCTTGAGCCTACCTTTTAGAATTGCCATTTTTGCGCGGGGCAATATCTAGGGCCAAATATTCAAATTTCTGTGAACGCTTCGGAAGCACGGTGTTCCTTGTAGGGTGTTCGAATACCACTATCTTCCCCTCCCCCTTCGGTGAAGTGTATATATGCCAGCAGACTTCCTTTGACGTCTGGTTCAACTTTAGTGCCGGGGCTATGTATTCCGTGTTTTCCTTTAGCCTGTAAACTTCATGACTTATTGAGGATATCGAGTACACCCGTATATTACGCTCTGCTGACGGGGTACTCCTTCCTAGCAATTCCTGTATTTTGGATATCGCAGTTCCCAGCCTAGCGGTGTCATCACCGGTCGAATAGTTTTTAACAGACCCGGGTATGAAGTTGTTAAAACCGTATAGTTCCATGTATCCGGAATCGGCCAGAGATTTATCTATGTAGCAGTGTACTCTGGATGACCCTCCGTCCGCATCGTTATAAAGGTTCACAGAACCGGCGGTATAGTTATATTCGCTCCTGAGCCTGCTTGGATCGAGCTTTAACAGGCTTATTTTGTAGCTGTCTGCCGGCATCATTTCACCCAGGGGCGACCTAAAAACAACCGAGGAATCGTTTAAAAGAATAGATCTCCTCCTGTCCTCCAAGAGGTTCTCCAGTTCGGAAATACTATAATAAGGATTTACCATGATTTCCTTTTTAATAAGTAATTTTAGATATGAACTGGAATTTATATATAATCATTGTATTACTATCGAATTGTGAGCTATGAAACCTGAAGAATGTAACGAACACCGAGAACGGGGGAACAAAAAACCGTTCAGCGAATTGTTTGCCTCAAAAAGAGGCAGAAGGGCTGCGCTGGAAAATATATTGGATTCTGATGTACCGCACTCGCAAAAAGAAGATGCGTTTGAGAAATACATGAGGAGGGAGGAGAACTTCATCGTTGGAAAAGGCTTCGGAATGATCGTCGGAACGGGAATAGCAGTCACTCCGCTTCCAAATGAACTGCAAAAATCGCTTCTTTTACTTAGTGTATTCGGAGGATTCGGGTACATAATATACGGATTTATAGACTACAACCTGTACCTACGGAAAAAGGAGAAAGAACTTGACAGCGGACATCATGCATACGACCAGAAAAGTCTGGATAGCTATTGATCTGTCATTCTTCCAGCAGACGCCCGTATCCGCCTATCTTAATAGGGAGGTTCAGCCTCCTAATCATGGCCCACATGGTCGCGGTATTTGTTGAAATTACAGGCAACCCTGATTCATCTTCAAGCATTTTTATCGTGTCTACGCTCGGAAGTTCGGCGCAGCTTATCAGTATTCCATCGGCGTTTTCCACGTCCAGGCTCTTTACAAGATCCAGGACTGTACCCGCCCTTATTCTGCCTACAGCAACGTTGTCCTCAACGCTAAGATATTTATAATCTGTTATATCGAATCCGGATTTTCTGAAGTAATCCATCTCCATCTCGGTAATCCTCTTGGTGTACGGCGTTGCGACGGCGATTCTCTTCATCCCCATGTGAGACATAGCGTCCAGGACAGCCTCCGCACTAACCACAACAGGAGTCTTTGCAACCAGCTCTAATTTTTTCCTTACCGTCCTGTGATATCCCGGCTTTCTGCTTGTGACTGCGATGGTGCACCCGTAGGCTATCACATTTACCTTAGCGTCGGAAAGATAGACCGCAGCCCTCTCTGCTTCCCTGTCCATGGAAATCAGTTCCTTTGCGTTTACCTTTCTCATGCGCATCCTGTCCGAGTGCAGGAATATATCTGCCGGCATCATCTTGCAAAGCTCGGTCTCCATGTTTGTATTTGAGGAAGGGACTATCAGCCCGAACCTAAGTGCAGGCTTGGAAAACTTTACCGTTATCTTTTGTACCATAAGTGTATATGGCATACTCCGGTTTTATTTTTTATGGTATTGGTTATTTGGATCTCTTTCCGTTTTCATAACCTATAAAGTAGGCCAGAAGCCCACCGCTCAGTGCCAGGAGTATATCCGTGCTACCGACCAGTTCAGCGGCGTATACGCTCGGAGTTCTAAGTCCCTCCTTTATAAGTGGAAGCGACGCTACCATTGCTATTGAAAGAAGTAGCAGATAATGGCCAACCTTGACCTTCTGGACAAAGTTTTCGTTTTCAAGGCTCTTAAGAGCCGTCTTGTACAGATATTTTTTACCAAATTTTCTTGAATAGTCGAGTGACTTCATGGACGAACCAGTATTGTAATTCGAACGGTAAAGCTCCCTCTCGAGCATTTTCAACGATGCCTGTGAAAGTATAAGTTTGTATCCGTTTTCATCGCCGTCGTATCGTTTGTATTTGTTCATCTCCTTTGTAACGGCTGTCAGATACGAGGAGAATGCATGATTGAAAAAATTGCTGTCATCGGCGTACGACTTGGCAAGTTTCTCGAATTTATTACGCCCGAGTCCGAATTCAAAATCCTGTACGCTTCTCAATACTCTGCTCTCCAGCTCGCTGTTGCCGGAGTCCTTAAAGTTAGAATCCGTTATTAACTTTGACAGGGATGATCGAAACTTATCGATCTCATCATCAGCCATTTTGTTTTAAGAATCCTGTAGTTTAAATACTAACTGATTTGGAGTAGATGGAAGGTAAACTATTTAAGTTATATTTCCGCATAATACGGATGGAAAATGACATAAGCTTAGAAGCCGCTAAAAAGATGGTAAAGGAGAGCGGAAAAAAGTTTGTATGGGTGGGCGCAGAGGCGCACTTCAGCATAGCAAAAAATGCACTAGAAGCCGGCAACGATGAAATAATGTGTATAAACCCCAGACAGTTGTTGTCGATTGAGGACCCAAAGAAACTGGAAGGTGCTGTATTTGTCTGTTACCACGGAAACACGTCCGGAGCAGTCGTCAACTACCTGAACAAAGCCAAAGTACAATCATACAACCTAAAGGGCGGAATCACCTCAATCGTGGGCGAAATATTTTGATTGCCGAAACCGTTTAAATTATAAGATTGAATCATAATCTTATGGCCGATAAGATAAGATGCGCGCATATATTAGTCCAGAAAGAATCTCTCGCAAAGGAGATCCTTGAAAAACTCAATAAAGGAGAGAGCTTCTCAAAACTAGCAGAACAGTATTCCATTGACGGATCCAGAAGGAGGGGTGGGGATCTAGGTTTCTTCGGCAGGGGCATGATGGTCAAAGAATTTGAGACCGCAGCTTTTGCACTAGAAAAAGGCCAGATATCCGGCCTTGTGAGGACAAGATTCGGATACCACATAATAAAGCGGTTGGAGTGATCTGCGGATTATCCTATCAGACAGTCTTTTCCTGTCCAGGCTCAAGCACTATAACTTTTGAACCCTTCACCATCTTTGCGAACTTGTTTCCGTCCTGCGCTATTGGAGGAAATGTGTTGTAGTGCATCGGGAAGACAGTCTTTGCTCCTATGTATTTAGCGGCAATGGCTGCTTCCGCGGGGCCCATGGTAAAGAATCCGCCGATTGGAAGCATCGCCACATCCGGCTTGTAGAGTTTCTTTATGAGTTGCATGTCACTGAACAGAGCGGTATCTCCGGCGTGATATATAGTCTTTCCATCTCCTCTGATGACAAAGCCGTTCTCGTTACCGCTGTGAATGGCGGGCACCATAGCTATCTCCAAAGAACCGAATTTGGTCATGCTACCCGTGTTTATTCCTATGGCGTTAGCCTCAGGAACCCCTGCATTCTTAGCGTCTATAGACAGTTCGAACTTGCCTATTACCTTTGCATTGTTCCGCTTGGCGATGTCAAACGCGTCTCCAAGATGATCAAAGTGATTATGAGTAACCAGAACCATGTCTGCTTTCACATCGGCCGCCTTCATAGCCGCCTTCGGATTGTTCGTAAGGAAAGGATCTATTATAATTTTTGTATCCTTGAAATTTATCAACCATGCAGCATGGCCCAACCATTTAACACTTACCATTTAAAACACCTCCTGTGTGGCTTAGAGCGGTATTATTCCGCTCGCAGTCACTGCGAGCAATATTGAAAGCACTCCTGATGAAATAAGAAAGTTCGCCTGTATTCCGGCTTTCATTTTGCCGTGGGTGAGAGCGAAGAAACCGACCTCGTCGAGAAGATATGAGAATAGAGTGACCTCTACGATTATAAAATCTATAAGACTGTAAACTGCGTAATTTGCGTTCCAGAAGCCGAGTGCTATTATTGTTATCAGGTTGAAAACAAACAGGACCATTGTCATGTCTCCTATGAACTTCATGTCCCAGTTGTACAATAGAGTCATACCAAAGGTTATCCAAACAAATGAGAATATCAGCATAAGCAATGAGAACATAAGCTGAACGTTGGAAGCTGGATAGCCGGTTCCGTACGGGGTTGTTACTATCATCAGCAATGATGATATGAATATCGCAAGACCAGCCAATGTGACTATTACACCCAGAGTCTTTGCAGAGGTCTTGTCTTTACCGGAGGACCTTAAGTTTATACCGGAAATTATAGCGGCGACAGAGAATGCTGAGATAGCAAATGCTACTGGGGCTAATGCCATAATAAAAGAAACGGTTGTTAATATATAAAAGTATCGTTACTTTGGATAAGTAACATTATAAAAATAAAATACTACTATAAAATAATTTAGATTTAAAATTTCTAAACAAATCTGTCTGGAATTATTACCAATAATACGCAGTATTACCTTAAGCACGTTTATAAGTGAAAAGTCTCCATATATAGTTTTGGAGGGGGGTTCAAATGAACAACAGTACTACCAAGAAAAAGGCAAGAATGAGCCTTGATGAATTTCTGAATTTAGCAGAAGAAAATCCATCGGTTCTATATAATGAACATCAGATGATGTATTTTGCAATATCAAGATACGGAAAAGATTCTGATGGCCATTGGGCTTTTACAAAACAACTAAAAGACGACGGCAGAGACTGGCGTTACATACTGAAGGATGATTCTATAACCAAATCCGATAGTGCACAATTGTATGGAGTTGACGATATAGCAGATGCCTTCGTTGACGCTGTAAAAGCGGGTATAATAATAGGCGACGAAAGAAACAAGGTAAACCTGTTTGTAGGTCCAGCCGGTACCGGTAAAAACGCTTTCATAAGACTGCTCGACGAGACAGAGAGGAGTTTTGTCGACAGCGACGATGGAACGCAGTACATTGCAAAAATAAACCTAGGCGATTTATCCAGCAACAAGGCGGCCAAAAAAGTCTTTCAGGGAATGCAGGGCGGAGAAGAACTTTTCAAAAAGTTTAATGAGGCTATACGGGAAAAGTTCGGATCGCTTACAAAACTGAAACCGACTCTGGATATGACAATAGGCAACTCTTTAAACGAACTGATATACAAAAACGGCGACGAGTCTGAGAATAGGCTTACCAAGACCGTAGAAAACATAAACGGCAAAGTCGACGATCCGCTCAAAAAAATTTATCTGAGGGTTGATCAGGAGAGTTCTACAGCCGGCGAAATAAGGGGCATCTTCGCGGATGCGCTTAACGGCGTGATGCAGAGGGACAGCGGCGTTGATGATGACATGCTCAACAGGCTGTTAGAATCGGTGGTCACGATAGAAAGGGCGTCCAAGAACGACATAATACCTATTTCAAAGCCAAAGATAGCTACAGGAGAGAAGAATTTCGACTACAAGGGAGTTTTCGGCGGTGAGATGCTTTATCCTGTTGCAAACGCGCTTAAAGCAGACAACACCAGTTCACTTTCATACGACTATGGAGTGGCGGGAAGCCAGATGAGGCCTGCACCTATCGGCAGAATAATACTTCTGAACGAGCTGCTGAAAAGCCCGGAGTCGTTTGTAAAGCAGTCATTGGACTTTACAGAAGACATGCAGACCGGATTCAAGTCTTCCTATGTAGAATCCATGGACAGTCTTTTCCTGGCTACGACTAACTTTGACGACTACGCAAACATAGAAAACACCCTAAAGACATACCTATCGAGAAGGTTCAACCAGTTTGTATTCAAATCCATACACAAACTGAAGGATGCGAGAAATGCACTGGACAATATAGTCAGCAAATATGAGACAGTATACGGATACCACCACTCTAAACACTTCAATGATGTACTGGCAAGAGTATGGGTCGAACTGAGCCTTGAGAACGCAGAGGGAATAACTCTTGCACAAAAGGCTGATATATACGACGGCAAGGAGATCGAAACCGAGAAAACGCCCACCAAGATCGACCTAGTCAGGATGGCAGACGCAAAGCCGATAATGAACAGAATGGAAGGAATCAAGTACGCACTTACATACAACAGCATGCAGACGGCGCCTAGAAAGCTTTACTTCTACGCAAGGCAACTCAACAAGGACAATAAGGAGAAGGTATGCCTCGATTCGATTTTTGACCTTGAAAAGGACGAGACGAGGTTTCTCGAGGACATACTGAACACTATGGAGGATGTCTCTGCGGAAACGCGTTCCAGGCTTCAGTCTGAAATCGGCAAGACGATAATTGCTGATGCCTTCGATGAGTACAGGAAGGAAGTCGGCAGGGATGTGATAAAGGCCATATACGGAATGGGGGCTGTCGGAGAGATAGTCAACAAGTACATCCTGAACGTGTATTTCATGAATAAAAAGACCAACAAATTCGAATACAACAACAAAATAGAGAACGTAGACGAGGAATATGTGAATAAACTCGAGGAAAAGGCCGAGGGTTTGAATAAGGAGAGCCTCAGAAACAACGTAACGAACACACTCGGAGACTATCTTAAGTCCGGGAAATCGATGGATGACCAGCTGATAGACAAGATAGGGCTCAGACTCCTGGATACCTACCCGTCATTCCAGGAAGGGGTTCTAGAATACCTGAAGGAGCACACGAAACCGATGACAAAGCTCGACAGTACGAGAGAAGTCATAACAAAGAAACTCGAGGAAATGGGATACTGTGAGAGATGCGCACAGGTGGCCTACACATTATCTAACAGTGGAAACAAGAAGGGGTAAAGGAGAAATGTTCTAATGGCCTCTGAGCTTACTAAGCTTCTTGAGAAGGATGAAAAGACAACCAGCCGCCGTATTTATGACAGCCTGGTAAAGAGTGACAAAGGCGGACTTATGTCCGAAAGGATATTCGGAATAAAGACTGTGAAGGATCAGCTTATAGATGCTATGTACCGGGCCTCGTTCGTAGCATCCCAGGGTTATGTACCAGATC